>NZ_BCUY01000052.1 GCF_001591465.1 Cytobacillus firmus NBRC 15306 | reverse complement strand
ACGGCGCCGGGGGTCTTGGAAATCTGGCTTATCTGGAAGGATTCCAGCGGAGCCGAAGTGATGTAACGCTTATGGCAACAGTCATAATTCTAATCATCGTATTTATCATCCAGTTTATTGGAGATATCATTACAACAAAATTAGACAAACGATAAGGAGAGATTGACATGAAAAAATGGTTATCACTTGTTCTTGCACTGGCAGTTGCACTTGTACTTGCAGCTTGCGGCACTTCAGAAGAGGGCGGCAATGCCGGTGAAGGCGGAGATAGTAAAGAAAGCAAAAAGATTACAGTGGGGGCTTCCAATGTCCCTCATGCTGAAATTCTTGACGAAGCAAAGCCATTACTTGAAGAAAAAGGCTTTGAACTTGATGTTGTGACATTCCAGGATTATGTATTGCCAAATCAGGCTCTTGAATCTAAAGAGCTTGATGCAAACTACTTCCAGCACATTCCTTATCTTGAGTCACAAAAGGCTGAGCATGGATATGATTTTACGAATGCAGGCGGAATTCATATTGAACCAATCGGCGTGTATTCCCAAAAGTATAAGAACCTTGAGGAGCTTCCTGAGGGTGCAACAATCATCATGAGCAACTCTGTCGCTGACCATGGCCGCATCCTTTCCATGCTTGAAGCTGAGGGACTTATCACTTTAAATGCAGATGTGGAAAAAACGGAAGCAACACTGGAAGATATAAAAGAAAATCCGAAAAAATTAAAGTTTGATACTGAATATGAAGCATCACTTCTTCCTCAGATCTACAATAATGGAGAAGGAGACGCAGTCCTGATTAACTCCAACTATGCAATCGATGCAGGGTTAAATCCTCTTAAAGATTCAATTGCCATCGAGGACAAAGAATCACCATATGTAAATGTGATAGCAGTCCGCACAGGTGATGAAGAAAAAGAAGGAATTAAAGCTCTTGTAGAAGTGCTTCGTTCAAAGGAAATCCAGGATTTCATTCTTGAAAAATATGAAGGTGCCGTTGTGCCGGTATCTGAGTAAAGGCAGAAATGCAGGCGTTCACAGCGCCTGTTTTTTTGTGGATCAGCAGCCCCGCTTCCCGTATAGATTGAAAAGCAATCAAACATACAAACCTTGATACTATTTGAAATGGAGTGTAGATCGATGGAACATTATCATGAACCTTCAAACTCAATAGAAGCAGCCCTTCATGACTATAAAATCGGATTAGGTGTGTGTTTTTACTGAAAAAATGCCGGATTTGGCACAGCATTATAATGCTTTTACAGAAGCCTGCTTTAAAGAAGGAGTTTTATCCCAAAAAGATAAGCAGCTGATCCCGCTTGGCATCAGTTTATATTCTCAGGATGAATACTGCATTATTTACCACACGAAAGGATGCATTGATCAAGGGGCGTCTGAAGCAGAAATTCTTGAGGCAGTAGGGGTAACAGCAGCTTTTGGCGGCGGAGCGGCCATGAGCCAGGCGGTTACGCTCGTCCAGGAGGCCATGACCCAATTGAATCAGCAAAATCCCTGAAAATCTTCTCCTGCTTGGCAGCAGGAGTTTTCTTTTGCAATGGTGATTTTTCAGAAAATTTATAAAACAGCCCTTAATCCAGAGCATTCGGCCAGTATTCTAAGGATAGGAAGTATGAAAGCGTTTCACCAGTTCTCATTCCTTATTTTGCTAAAAAAATCAGGTTTTTTCCGCTTTGTGCGGGGTATAGTGTGAGTGTTAAGATTTTAAATGTAAAACCAAATGCTGAAAAGCATAAAAACCGAAAGGATTGATTCATTATCAGTCAGTTACAGCTGAACTACACGAGTGAAATGGAAAAAGCTATGCAAGCTGCCCATGGAGTTGGATATGAAGTGTACAGCCGGAAACATGATATTCGAATGGAAGTTGAAAAAAGACGTGAAGAAGATTATCTTCAAAGCCAGCGCTTAGTTGCAGATCTTGAAAGAAAAATTCATTCCTAAGTTAAAGGTATATATATAATAATGAAGTAAATAGTAACCAGTGCCGATGATGCACTGGTTTTCTTTTTGCAATACATGAAATTACAGTACCGGGAAAAAATAGACAGGACATGCTGGTTTCCGGTAATTTCACTCTTTGATGACAAAGATTTTATATGATAAAATTTATATTTACAGGCTTTCTAAACTTTTTCGTTTGAAAAGTTTGTCAATGGTCTCAAAGAGTTGCTATGATATTTGATTTGTTATAAGATTGTAATGAGAATAAAATGAGAATAGAGATTTGCGGATGAAACCGATTTACAAATCTTCTTTTATTGACGGAGGTATATATTATGGCAGGATCAGTACTTACAATTAAAGACCTTCATGTTGCTATTGAGGGAAAAGAAATATTAAAAGGTGTAAACCTTGAGATCAAAGGCGGAGAAATTCACGCAATTATGGGGCCGAATGGTACAGGTAAATCTACTTTATCTTCTGCTATCATGGGGCATCCGAAATACGAAGTAACACAGGGAAGCATCACATTGGATGGTAAAGATGTTCTTGAAATGGAGGTTGACGAGCGCGCACGTGCCGGACTTTTTCTTGCAATGCAATATCCAAGTGAAATCAGCGGCGTAACAAATGCCGATTTTTTACGTTCGGCAATTAACAGCCGCCTAGATGAAGGCAACGAAATTTCTCTTATGAAATTCATCCGCAAAATGGACAGCAAGATGGAGTTCCTTGAAATGGACCTTGACATGGCTCAGCGTTATTTAAATGAAGGTTTCTCAGGCGGGGAAAAGAAACGTAATGAAATCCTGCAATTAATGATGATTGAACCTAAAATCGCTATCCTGGATGAAATCGACTCCGGTTTGGATATCGATGCATTGAAAGTGGTATCTAAAGGAATCAATGAAATGCGCGGAGAAGAGTTTGGCTGCTTAATTATCACACACTACCAGCGCCTGCTTAACTACATCACTCCTGACCATGTTCACGTGATGATGCAGGGCCGCGTTGTAAAATCAGGCGGACCTGAACTTGCACAGCGTTTAGAAGCAGAAGGATATGATTGGATTAAGAAAGAATTGGGCATTGAAGACGAAACAGTTGGGCAAGAAGCGTAAGCGTTAGGGGGATCACTATGACAACGGAAATAAAACTACCATTTGACAAGGAATATGTTAGTTCCTTTTCAAAAGATATGGGCGAGCCGGCATGGCTGACAGAACTCCGTCTAAATGCGCTTGCAAACGCGGAAAGCCTGCCAATGCCAAGGCCTGATAAAACGAAAATAGATAAATGGAACTTTACACAGTTCGAAAAGCACATTGTCGGAAGCGAAGATTTTACGTCTTTAAATGATCTTCCAGAGGATGTAAGAAACCTGATTGATACAGAAGCCGGCGATCAGAACCTATATATTCAGCGAAATAATAGACCGACTCATTTGGCTGTATCCAAAGAGCTTCAGGAAAAAGGTGTTATTTTCACTGACATCTTTACAGCGGCAAGAGAACATAGCGAGCTTCTTCAAAAGTATTTCATGAAGGATGGCGTTAAAACGGACGAACACCGTTTAACTTCTCTGCACGCGGCTCTTTTAAACGGCGGAGCGTTCTTGTACGTTCCGAAAAATGTGGAAATTTCAGCGCCAATTCAGGCTGTATATATCCATGATGATAAAGAGGCAAACCTATTCAACCATGTATTGGTTGTAGCTGATGATAACAGCTCAGTTACTTACGTGGAAAACTATGTTTCTGTAGTTGAGGAAGCGAACGGCATCTTCAATATTGTTACAGAGGTCATTGCAGGTGCAAATGCACGAGTACAGTATGGTGCAGTTGACACACTTGCTAAGGGAACAACAGCTTATGTGAACCGCCGCGGGGTTGCAGGCCGTGATGCCCGCATTGAATGGGCTCTTGGACTTATGAACGATGGCAATACAGTTTCAGAGAATACAACTAACCTTGTTGGAGACGGTTCTTTCGGGGATACTAAAACAGTTGTTGTAGGACGCGGAGAACAGACTCAAAACTTTACAACAAAAGTAGTTCATTTCGGAAAGAATTCCGAAGGCTACATTTTAAAGCATGGGGTTATGAAAGACTCTGCTTCATCCATCTTTAATGGAATCGGTAAAATCGAGCATGGGGCTTCCAAGTCAAATGCCGAGCAGGAGTCACGCGTATTGATGCTAAGCGAAAAAGCGCGTGGGGATGCCAACCCGATTTTATTAATCGATGAAGATGATGTAACAGCAGGACACGCAGCTTCAGTTGGCCGTGTGGATCCATTGCAACTTTATTATCTAATGAGCCGCGGTATCTCCCAAAAAGAGGCTGAACGTCTTGTTATTCACGGCTTCTTGGCGCCTGTTGTTAATGCTCTTCCGATCGAAGGCGTTAAGAAGCAGCTGACTGCCGTCATTGAAAGGAAAGTAAAATAATGAATGCCCGTGAGATTCGGCAAATGTTTCCCATCCTGGATCAGGAAGTCAATGGAAAGCCTCTTGTTTATCTGGACAGTGCCGCTACTTCCCAAAAGCCTGTTCCGGTAATTGAGGCGATTGATAAATACTACCGGGAATATAATTCGAATGTTCATAGAGGCGTCCATACGCTAGGCACGAGAGCAACGGATGGCTATGAAGGTGCCAGGGAAAAGGTGCGTAAATTCATTAATGCCAAATCGACTGAGGAAGTTATTTTTACAAGAGGAACAACAACTTCCATCAATACAGTTGCAGCAAGCTACGGACGTGCTAACCTGTCTGAAGGCGATGAAATTGTGATCTCCTATATGGAGCACCACAGCAATATCATTCCGTGGCAGCAGGTAGCTAAGCAGACGGGTGCCACATTAAAGTACCTTCCCTTGCAGGAAGATGGTACCATCTCCCTAGAGGATGTCAGGACAACCGTAACAGCAGATACGAAAATCGTATCCATCATGCAGGTATCGAATGTACTGGGTGTTATGAACCCGATTAAGGAAATTGCAAAAATCGCCCATGAGAATGGCGCAATTATGGTTGTGGATGGTGCACAAAGTGCTCCGCATATGAAAATTGATGTTCAGGACCTGAATTGTGATTTTCTTGCTTTTTCCGGACATAAGATGTGCGGCCCTACCGGCATTGGTGTTCTGTACGGAAAGAAAAATCTCCTGGAAAAAATGGAGCCGGTTGAATTTGGCGGTGAAATGATCGACTTTGTCGGCCTCTATGAATCGACATGGAAGGAGCTTCCGTGGAAATTCGAAGGAGGCACGCCAATTATTGCAGGTGCCATTGGATTGGGTGCTGCAATTGATTTCCTTGAGCAGATTGGTCTGGAAGAAATCGAGGCGTACGAGCACAAGCTGGCCGCTTATGCCATGGAAAAAATGTCTGCTATAGACGGAATGACCATATATGGGCCAAAAGAAGCCTCAAAAAGGGCCGGCCTGGTTACGTTTAATATAGACGATGTTCATCCACATGATGTGGCAACTGTATTGGATGCAGAAGGAATTGCAGTCCGCGCCGGCCACCATTGTGCACAGCCGCTGATGAAGTGGCTCAAGGTGTCGGCAACTGCACGTGCAAGCTTCTATCTGTACAATACGGAAGAAGATATTGATAAGCTTGTTTCAGGGCTTGTCAAAACAAAGGAGTATTTCAGCGATGTCTTCTAAAAATTTAGATACCCTTTACCGCCAGGTTATAATGGATCATTATAAAAACCCTCGTAACAAAGGGGTACTTGAAGATGACAGCCTGACGATCAATATGAATAACCCTACTTGCGGGGACCGGATTCAATTGACGCTGAAGCTTGAAGACGGCAAAGTGGCTGATGCGAAATTTGAAGGCGAAGGATGTTCCATCTCCATGTCTTCAGCTTCCATGATGACTCAAGCCATCAAGGGTAAAAATATTGAAGAAACCTTAAAGCTTTCCAAAGTTTTCTCTGACATGATGCTGGGAAAAGAATATGATGAAGATGATCTGGATCTTGGCGATATCGAAGCTCTTCAGGGAGTTTCCCAATTCCCTGCCAGAATCAAATGCGCCACTTTGGCATGGAAAGCAATGGAAAAAGGCGTTGGCACGGAGAAAGAAGAACAGGAATAAATCAATTAACCGTTTGATTAAAAACTTTTTCGTCTGCCTTGTGTGCTAAAAAACTATGAATTGATAGGGTGTGAACCCTTTCCTATATGAATGGAGGAATACGACGATGGCAAAAAAAATGCCTGAGATCGGCGATTATAAGTATGGTTTTGCCGATAAAGACGTTTCCATTTTCCGATCAAAACGCGGTTTGACAAAAGAAATTGTTGAAGAGATTTCAAAATTGAAGGAAGAGCCACAATGGATGCTTGACTTCCGTTTAAAATCATTGGACCATTTCTATAACATGCCTATGCCGCAATGGGGCGGAGATTTAGCGTCATTAAACTTTGATGAAATTACGTATTATGTAAAGCCTTCTGAAAAAACAGAGCGTTCTTGGGATGAGGTTCCTGAAGAAATCAAACAGACGTTTGATAAATTGGGTATTCCGGAAGCTGAGCAGAAGTATCTTGCCGGTGTTTCTGCACAGTATGAATCAGAGGTTGTTTACCATAACATGCAGGAAGACCTGGAAGCAAAGGGAATCGTATTCAAGGATACAGATTCAGCTCTTCGCGAAAATGAAGATATCTTCCGTGAGCACTGGGCAAAGGTTATCCCTCCTACAGACAACAAATTTGCTGCATTAAACTCAGCTGTTTGGTCTGGCGGATCGTTCATCTATGTTCCTAAAGGAGTTAAGGTTGATACGCCATTGCAGGCATATTTCCGCATTAACTCTGAGAACATGGGGCAATTTGAGCGTACCCTTATCATTGTTGATGAAGGCGCACATGTACACTATGTAGAAGGCTGTACTGCACCTGTGTACACAACCAACTCACTTCATAGTGCGGTTGTTGAAATCATCATCAAAAAAGACGCATATTGCCGTTATACAACCATCCAAAACTGGGCAAACAACGTATACAACTTGGTTACAAAGCGTGCGGTTTGTGAATCAAACGCAACAATGGAATGGATTGACGGAAACATCGGTTCAAAACTGACAATGAAATATCCGGCAGTTATCCTTAAAGGTGAAGGTGCACGTGGCATGACCCTTTCCATTGCATTAGCAGGCAAAGGGCAGCATCAGGATGCGGGTGCGAAAATGATTCACCTTGCACCGAACACATCTTCAACGATCGTATCAAAATCGATTTCCAAGCAGGGCGGTAAAGTAACATACCGCGGAATCGTTCACTTCGGCCGCAAAGCTGAAGGCGCACGTGCCAACATTGAGTGTGATACGTTAATTATGGATAACCAGTCAACTTCAGATACAATTCCATACAATGAAATCCTGAACGACAACATCTCTCTTGAGCATGAAGCAAAGGTTTCAAAAGTATCAGAAGAACAGCTATTCTACCTTATGAGCCGTGGAATATCAGAGGAAGAAGCAACAGAAATGATCGTAATGGGCTTCATCGAGCCATTTACGAAAGAACTTCCAATGGAATACGCAGTAGAGATGAACCGTCTGATTAAGTTTGAGATGGAAGGTTCTATCGGTTAATAGATATTTTACGAAAACCCGTTTACCGGCCATGGTAAGCGGGTTTTTAAATAGGAACAGGCTATATATTATTTTTTGAAAATTGCTGATTAAATTGCTAAAGTGGTGATATATCACTTGTTAAGAGGCCAAGTTAGTTTTCATTTTAATTTGACAAATACCTAGCCAAAACGGAGGTGTTCCAATGATTATCATAGGCGTAACAGGCTGGGGCGATCATGATAGCCTTTATACCGGCGTCATTTCGCCCAGAGATAAATTAAAGGAGTACGCAGGCCATTTCCCGACAGTAGAGGTGGACTCTGCTTTTTATGCCGTGCAGCCAAAACGCAACTCCGCCAGATGGGTAAATGATACCCCAGATGGTTTTCATTTCATTGTAAAAGCCTATCAGGGTATGACGGGCCATCAGAGAGGCGAAATTCCTTTTGAAAGCAAAGAAGAAATGTTTGAGGCGTTTAAAGATTCATTGGATCCTTATATCGAGTCCGGCAAACTGGCTATGGTGCTGTTTCAGTTTCCGCCATGGTTTGACTGCAAAAAAGCCAATGTTGATTATCTTCGCTGGTGCAAGGAGCAGATGGGGGCGATCCCGTGTGCCCTGGAGTTCAGGCATCAATCATGGTTCCGGCCGGAATTTAGGGAAAGCACATTAAGCTTTATGAATGAGGAAGAATGGATTCACAGCATCTGTGATGAGCCGCAAGCAGGTGAAGGTTCCGTTCCAACTGTTCTGGAAACAACCAATACCGACAAAGTGCTCGTTCGTTTCCACGGACGCAATGTTCACGGGTGGCAGAAAAAAAATGGGGACAATTGGCGCGAGGTCCGCTATCTTTACCGCTATAATGAAAAAGAACTGGCTGAATGGGCAGAACATCTAAAAAAGCTCGAGAAAGAATGTAAAAATGTATTCGCCGTCTTCAACAACAACTCCGGCGGTGACGCGGCAGACAACGCTAAACAAATGATCGAAATGCTGGATATCAAATATCAGCAGCTTGCTCCAAGACAGCTTGATTTATTCTAAGGCGGGTGACAGGCACCTATACCACTTCAGCCAACTGGTATAGGTGCCTGTCACTTTCACCCTTTTCCTTGTCCGCACATATTGTGTAAGGGAAAAGGAAAGGAGTGGGTGCAGGTATGATTGATTTGAAACCGATTGATATAGATGGCCACACTTTTTTGAGTGTTTCGGTGCAATTGCCCAAGACTAATCTGCTGGTGGTAACGAATGATAAAGGGTATATCATGTGCGGAGCCCTGGATGTAGCTTTGCTGAATGAGAAACTTAAGGACCGCAAAGTAATTGCCGGCAGGGCTGTCGGTGTAAAAACGATAGATCAGCTATTGAATGCCCCGCTTGAATCTGTCACTTATGAGGCAGAGGAACTGGGCATTGTTAAAGGAACGATTGGAAAAGAAGCACTGCTCAAAATGATCTAAAGGCATGCCTGAATAGGGCTGCCTTTTTTTAATGCATGAGCAGCTCCGCACATTAATTTTACTCTCAAACTGGGAATTTTGTCGTATAATGTAAATAAAACCAAATAATGCCCGAAATATAAAGTAGCACCGATAAAAGGATATGGGAGATACATATGAGATTAGCAGCAACCAATACAATTGAGACTGGCAGTGTTTTGGCCAAAGCTATATTTAATGACAAGGGTCAGGTCCTTTTGCATGAAGGTGTGGAGCTGGCTGATAATTTAATATATAAACTGCAGGAAATGGGGATTACCTATGTGTACATCAAGGATGTGCGCACTGAGGATATTCAATATAAGGACCCACTGACTCCCAAAATGCGCAAACAGGCTATCGAAACCATAGAAAACGTTCTGAAAGAAGTAGAAGCAAATAAAGAGTTATCAGGCTCTCTGGTAATTGAGAATGCCTCAAAGCGGCTCTCAGGGCTGATTCGTCAGCTAATCAGTGAAATAAGGGGAAATAAAGAACTGCTTACGATCCTATCAGATGTTTATACATACGATCACTATATTTTCACACACTCCCTGAATGTGACTCTTTATTCACTGGCAATCGGGATGAAGCTTCAGCTCCTGCCGAAGGAACTTGAAATCCTGGGGCTTGGTGCTATTCTTCATGATGTCGGAAAGATGAAGGTGCCTGCAGATATTCTTTTGAAACCGGGTAAATTGACAGCTGAAGAATTTGAATCAATTAAGAAGCATCCGGAAGATGGATTTAATATATTAAGAAAAGTAGAGACGATCCCTCTTCTTGTTGCACATTGTGCCTTTCAGCATCATGAGCGATTGAATGGTTCAGGCTATCCGCGCGGCCTCCAGGGGAACGAGATTCATGATTTCGGCAAGATTATTGCGATTGCCGATGTGTTTGACGCAGTAACGTCCAACCGCATATACAGGCAGGCCATGCTCCCGCACGAAGGCCTGGAAGTTCTGTATGCAGGGGCCGGCAAGTTGTTTGACAAGAAAGTCATTGAAGTTTTCCGTCAGGCGGTAGCCGTGTATCCGGTTGGTATTACTGTCGAGCTGAATAATGGAAGAAAAGGAGTTGTCTGCCGGCAGAATGCGGGACTTAGCGACAGGCCGGTCATCCGTATTCTTGAAGAAAATGGCAGAAACGTTGAGCCATATGAAGCAGACCTAGGGGCTGAATTGAATTCCGTTATTACGGGCTGTGATACGACTTTTGTACAACATTAAACTATTTTGGATTTTTGAGCCTAGTTCCCTCCTTTACAGCATACATATAGCATGTAAAGGGGGGATTTGTTTTGGCAAAATTTCGCGGCCGGCTGCCCCGGAAAGGTCCTCTTCCATTTCGCTATGTATTTCTTTTGACCTTTATATTCTTCGTTATCTCAACTGCTGCCGGCCTATGGATTATCAATGAAGGGCTTAAGCCCACACTCATGAGTTATGCCGATTCACAGACAAGAAAAATCGCGTCATTGGTGATAAACAATGCGATTAATAAGAAAATTACCAATGTGATGGATTTGGAAGATATGTTCGAAGCAAGCGAGAGCGGTGTTGTCAGCATAAACGTGGAAAAGCTGAACAGAGTCAAAGCGGAAGTAACCGAAATGGTTCAGGATAATATTAAGAAAGCGGAGAAGGGCGATTTGGATGCGTTGGAGTCCTTTACAGACGTGGAAATCAATACGGAGGAAATGCAGCACTCAAATGGAATTGTCTATTACGTGCCGCTTGGCCAGGCAACCAATAATGCCCTCCTCGGTAACTTGGGTCCCCGAATACCTGTGAAGTTTAATGCAGTCGGTTCCGTTACCTCCAATTTCATAACTGAGACAAAGGATCACGGCATAAATAATGTGGAAGTGAAGGTGCTGGTCCGCCTGGACGTACAGGTTCAAATTATCATTCCTTTTGCCACCAAAATTATCACAGTACAGGAGGATGTGCTGGCGGCTTATGGCATTTACCCGGGAAAGGTCCCGCAATTTTACAATGGCGGAGGGGGCACCTCGCCTTCAATAGAAATACCGGCCGGCCAATAACTCTTGCTATTAGGTTACTATTTTGATAAA
The DNA here is from genome assembly GCF_001591465.1 of Cytobacillus firmus NBRC 15306. Taxonomy (GTDB): domain Bacteria; phylum Bacillota; class Bacilli; order Bacillales; family Cytobacillaceae; genus Cytobacillus; species Cytobacillus firmus. The sequence goes on along the minus strand of NZ_BCUY01000052.1, from coordinate 17,280 downwards.
ATTCCACTATAATTTCATAAAAACCTTATCATATCCGATGGGGTAGAGGTGCAGGATTCAAAAGTACGCTGTGTGAGGATGACAACGACGACCGCAGCCGAAAGGGAATGTTGCCGAAGCAGAATTAGTGAGTCAAAACTAATCATGCTGGGGTTACTTCGAATAGGAGTAACACTGTCATTATGAGGGGAAAGTATGAATATACTTTTTGAAAGCCTTCATAATGGGGAGCTACAGATCGTGATGGAGAAACTAATTACTTCAAAAGAGTAATGATAGATTTTTCTCTATCGTTACTCTTTTTTTATTTTGGTTTTTGTCATCATTCTTGTTGTTCCCCTGATTGCAAACGGACACGCATTAAGATTGTGTGATCCAAAAAAACAAGAGGAGGATAAGTAATGACTAACACGATTTTCTCCCTGCTGCCGCCTTTGGTAGCGATCGCTATGGTTATCCTGACCAGGCGCGTTTTGCTGTCATTGGGAGTGGGGATCGTAACAGCCGCATTATTACTGGCTGAATTCAGCATCACAGAAACTTTCAGCATCATTTGGGATGCTGTAAAAGGAATTTTTGTTTCAGAAGGAGAGCTGAACACCTGGAATGTATATATTATTCTATTCTTGCTTGTATTAGGAGTTATTACTGCATTTATATCTATCTCAGGCGGAAGCCGCGCTTTTGGAGAATGGGCGATGAAGCGGGTCAAGACCCGTGCAGGCGCACAGATTGTCGGAGCTGTTTTAGGTATTATCATTTTTATTGACGACTATTTCAATGCTCTGGCAGTCGGTCAGATTTCACGTCCGATTACAGACCGCCAGCGCGTATCCCGTGCAAAGCTGGCGTACCTGATTGATTCGACTTCAGCACCTGTTTGTGTGGTTTCACCGGTTTCTAGCTGGGGAGCATACATTATTGCGCTGATCGGGACAATCCTTGCTGCACATAATGTTACCGAGTATTCAGCTTTCTCGGCATTTATTCAAATGATTCCCATGAACCTTTATGTATGGGCTACTCTTGCTATTGTATTTATCGTGGCGATAAGAGGCATAGAGATTGGGCCAATGAGAGTGCATGAAAAGCGGGCGGTTGAAGAGGGGCTAGTAATGGATCCTGAGAAACCGGCACCTGGTGAACTGAAGGACGGCCTTCCAACAAGTTCTAAAGGATCTGTTGGTAATCTTGTCTGGCCGATTATAGCTCTTGTCATTGGTACAGTGGGCTCAATGTTTTGGACGGGTTCACAGGCGGTTGAAGGAAATGCGACCGTTTTACAAATATTTGAGAATACGGATGTCTCTAAATCCCTAATCCTTGGTGGCTTGGTAGGTCTATTGGTTTCGCTTGGTTTATTCTTCCGTCAGGCGTTCTCCTTGAAAGGTGTTAATCCAAATGTTTTTGGAAAAGGGGTATGGGAAGGCATTAAATCCATGCTTCCAGCTGTTTATATCCTGCTGTTTGCCTGGGCGATTGTTGATTTAATCGGCCGTTTGGAAACTGGAAAGTATTTAGCCGGTCTGGTGGAAAGCTCAAATATGAGCACATCATGGCTTCCGTTTTTACTTTTCGCCATAGCGGGAATTATGGCTTTCAGTACTGGAACCTCATGGGGATCTTTCGGAATCCTGCTTCCGATTGCGGGAGACATTGCTGCTGCAACAGATATTTCTCTGTTATTGCCGGCTATGTCTGCTGTCCTTGCAGGTGCGGTGTTCGGCGACCATTGTTCACCGATTTCCGACACAACGATTCTTTCTTCAACAGGTGCAGGCTGTAATCATATAGACCATGTGATGACTCAGCTTCCATATGCCTTGATTTCAGCGGGAATCGCTTCTGTTGGATATCTGATTATCGGATTTACTGGCAGCACTATTATCGCATTACTTACAGTGGCTGTGCTTGTAGCGGTATTTGCTTTCCTTGGCCGCGGCAAGAAAGAAGCCTGGCAGGAAAATATGGCAAGTTAAACACTGTAAAAAAAGGCTTTCTCTTTGAGAGAAGGCCTTTTTTGGTGCCGTCCAACATAAATGAAAAGGTTCCCCTGAGGGAACCCTTTTATTTATAGGTTATTATTTTTTCTATTTAAGTCTTCATCTTCTGTAATGTGTTCATGCCCTCTCTCAAAATGCACTTCTTCTTTCTTGAGATTTTCCTTGACCTGCTGCGTTTCCTGAACTTCCCGTTTGCCTACGACAATCTCTTCGGTGACAACGGGCTTTTTGGAGACTTCCACACGCTCTTCTGTAATAGGAATCCTGATTGTTTCTTCATCCGATATAGGTGAGGAGCTTACACCAGCCGCATCATTCACTTTTCTTCTTTCTACATATACTTCTTCATGCTCGACCGGTACATTTACTGATTTTTGTTTTTCCACAACGTCTTTATGGATTTCAACTTCTCCGGCTTGCACACGTTCTTTCGACACATCGAGATGTTCTTCCCGCAGTTTTAATGATTGCTCATCTTCTGCAGCTGAATTTCTTAGCTCATGATATCCGCCTGTGTAAGTGCTGTCCGCTTTGGCTTCAGCAGTTCCGGCACCGGTAAAGCCAGTTGCAGTATCCATTCTATCACTGGTATTTCATTTATGCTTATTTGGAAATTTTCAAGCACATTGGTTATATTCCCGGGGTCACAATGGCCAAACGAGGTTAATTTTGGCATCCGCATAATTTTATTTTGAATTATTTGAATAAATAACGAAACTTTTTAAGTTTCAAGAATAAATTTTAAAAAGGGGGTGAGGACAAGGAATTACTTGGTCAGCTTTGGTAAAATAACACTTGGCCGGGTGGAATCCAAATGGAAATTAAAATAGGAATATATTAATTTTCATAGACGCTTTACTCTGGTATTGTACTAAAAGTAATTATTTTGAAAAATATTACTATTAGGAAAATAATGTTTTGACAGAATATCAAAAACTAGCTATACTAGGCTTAGTTAGATTTAATTATCTGAAAATATAAAAAGTTCCCATTGTTCTTTTTAATTGGGAGAATTTACAGGGGGTAGGATTTACTATGGATAATCGTCCGCAGTGGGGATCCAGGGCTGGGTTTATTATGGCAGCTGTGGGTTCTGCAATTGGTCTAGGAAACATTTGGCGTTTCCCGGCAGTTGCTTATGAAAATGGAGGGGGAGCATTCTTTTTTCCGTATTTGTTTGCTTTGCTGACAGCAGGTATACCGCTTTTGATTATGGAATTTACAATTGGACATAAGTATCGCGGATCAGCACCTTTGTCTTATGCAAGATTAAGTAAAAAATACGAATGGCTGGGCTGGTGGCAAGTTGCCATTTCATTTGTGATTTCAACATATTATGCAGTTATTATCGCATGGGCAATGTCTTTCGCAGGCTTCTCGTTTAATCTCAAATGGGGTGACGATCCAAACGGATTCCTCTTTGGAGAATATTTAAAGCTTGCGGAAATGCCTGGAGATGTCGGCGGAATTGTACCGGGAGTATTCATACCGTTAGTTATTGTTTGGGCTGTGACGCTTGGAATCCTGTTTAAAGGGATCAAAAAAGGTATCGAAATCGCGAACAAAATCTTTATTCCTGTCCTTGTAGTTTTATTTTTAATTATTGTTGTTCGCGCATTGACTCTTGATGGGGCTATTGCAGGTTTGGATGCATTCTTTAAGCCAAACTGGGAGATGATAGCAGATCCTAAAGTCTGGGTTGCGGCATATGGCCAAATATTCTTTAGTTTATCAATTGGATTTGCCATCATGGTAACCTATTCAAGCTACCTTCCAAAGAAAACGGATTTGACAAACAGCGCCTTCATTACCGGCTTTGCAAACTCCGGTTTTGAACTTCTTGCTGGTATCGGTGTTTTTGCCGCACTTGGATTTATGGCTGCACAGCAGGGTGTAGGCATTAATGAGGTAGTATCATCAGGTGTAGGATTGGCATTCGTTGTATTCCCGCAGATCATTAACGAATTCCCTGCTTTAAATGGGCTATTCGGTTCTTTCTTCTTTATCTGTTTAACACTGGCGGGGTTAACATCGCTAATTTCAATTGTTGAAACATTTGTTGCCGGAGTACAGGATAAGTTTAATGTATCACGTAACAAAGCTGTTCTTGTTGGGGGCGGTTTATCTGCTGTAATTTCCGTTCTCTTTGCGACACAGGGCGGTTTATACTTCCTGGATGCGGCTGATTACTTCATCAACCAATTTGGTGTTGCGTTAGCAGGACTGGTACAGGTTGTTATTGTTGGCTGGGTGCTTAAAGAGCTCAAGAATCTTCAAAATCATGCAGATGCTGTTTCTGATATAAGACTTGGTTCCTGGTGGAAGATATGCTTGACAGCTATTACACCAATCGTGCTTGGCTATATGATGGTTCAAAACATTATTACGAATATTAAAGAGAATTATGAAGGGTATCCTACCAGCTTCCTTCTCTATTCCGGCTGGGCAGTAGCCATTGCCGCCATTATCTTAGGATTTGTGTTTATGGCTATTAAAAAGAATGATACACAGACTAAGCTTACAATACCAGCTGATAAGGAGGTATCTCAATAATGTCTATAAGTGCAATTACAATGATGGTGGCTGGGATGCTCATTATCTGGGGCGGCCTTGCAGCAAGTATCATGAATGCTGTGTCCAAAGCAAAAAAAGCTAAATAATTTATGAAGGACTGCCTGGCTAATGGGCAGTCCTTTGTTTATTTTCTTCTGGCTTTAATCCGTTCCTGTCTTTCCCATAATCTTAAGTGTGGATATGGATCGTAGGACCATTCAGTATAGCCGTTGTCTTTGTAGATGCCATAATGAAGATGTGGCGGGAATTTGCCTGATGTACCCGGAGGCCCATATCCGGAGCTTCCAACTCCGCCTATCATCATGCCGGGTTCGACGATTTGGCCAACCCTGAGATCCTTTGCAAACCCGCTTAAGTGGGCAAAATAATGGTAATTGTTATTAATATCACGGATGCCAATTCTCCATCCACCATATTTGTTCCAGCCCTTCATTTCCACTATTCCATAGGAAGTAGCCCGGACTGGTACCCCATAATCAGCAAAAATATCGGTTCCCTCATGAATCCGTCTTCCGCCCCAGCCCCTTGCGTCACCCCAAGTATTTCTGTAGCTGTAATTGCTCCTCAAAGGGACAGGGAAGGTGTGATCATCAAGATCAAGGCGGCCGAACTGTTTATAAATTTGGGCTTTGCCGATAATGATGCCGACAGCTTTATCGCGTTTATAATAATTCCACAATCCAATTTTTACATTATCATGGTCTGTACCATATGAGAGAAGGAATTTGGCAAAGGAATGAAGAACATCTTCATCACTTTTCAAGCTGGCTTTTCCGTCCCCGTCCCCGTCCATTCCTATTCCATTGAAAAATTGTATGGATGTAGGATTCTCATCGGATGGATCTGGGTTCAATATTCCCGCCCACTCTTCAGGTTTGAAATAGATGCCTGTAATGCCTTCTGCTTTGGGAATATCCCTTCTGGACTGCCGGACATTCCGTTCATACTGATCAATCCCCGCAAGGTAATACCAGGGGATGTTCGTAACAGCTTCAACTTTTTTATATAAGGTCATTCTTTGTTTATATACATCAGCTTGATTTTCTTGGGCGCTGACTGTGCATAAGGAAATCAGTAATAACAATAAGGCCGCAGCTGCGGTAAATAATATCCGCACGGAAATCCTCCCTTCTTTTATGGTCTGCTTATTTAGTTTGTGAGGAATGGATAATTTAATAAATATCAATTAATGGTAATACCAGAATCTTCGGCTTGTCCTCTTCAATTCATTATGATAAAGTGGCATCAGGTGAAGCCTAATCAGCTTAGTCGGAATTTGCTTATGACAGGCTTTTTTAATAGGCAAGAATGTATTAATTCTGAAGTCAGATAACTGTCTGGCTCCAGCGCCTACCCCCTCGAGGCCTCAAGCCAAGGGTAAGGCGCTTGCGCCTTTCTTTCCGTCTAGCTTCAGTTTAAGGAGTGGGAAAATGAGCAAAAAAGAAGAATACTTGCGCAAGCCTGAATGGCTGAAAATAAAGTTAAACACAAATGAAAATTATACTGGCCTTAAAAAAATGATGAGGGAAAAAAATCTTCATACTGTTTGTGAAGAGGCTAAGTGCCCCAACATTCATGAATGCTGGGCAGTAAGAAGAACGGCCACGTTCATGATTCTTGGGGATGTTTGTACGCGTGCCTGCCGGTTTTGTGCTGTCAAAACGGGCCTGCCAACTGAATTGGATCTTCAGGAGCCGGAACGCGTGGCAGATTCCGTAGCGCTAATGAACTTAAAGCATGCAGTGGTAACAGCTGTAGCAAGAGATGACTTAAAGGACGGCGGTGCTGCTGTTTTCGCAGAAACGGTCCGTGCCATCAGAAGAAAAAGCCCGTTCACTACGATTGAAGTATTGCCCTCAGACATGGGCGGTGTGTATGATAACCTGAAAATGCTTATGGATGCCCGGCCTGATATTCTTAACCACAATATCGAAACAGTTGAGCGCCTGACTCCAAGAGTAAGAGCTCGTGCAAAATATAAGCGCTCTCTTGAATTTTTAAAGCGTGCAAAAGAGATGCAGCCAGATATTCCTACAAAATCCAGCTTGATGATCGGGCTTGGCGAAACAAAAGAGGAAATAATTGCGGTAATGGATGATCTGCGTGCCCATGATGTTGATATTATGACAATAGGGCAGTATCTGCAGCCATCCAAGAAACATCTTAAGGTTTTGAAATACTATTCACCTGAAGAATTCCAGGAGCTGAAGGACATTGCAATGAGCAAAGGATTCAGCCATTGTGAAGCAGGCCCGCTTGTCCGCTCTTCCTATCATGCTGATGAGCAGGTAAATGCGGCATCTAAACAAAAGCAGCTTATGGCAGAAAAGGAAATCCAGGAAGCATAAGATAAAAAAAGAGTTCAGCGCCATCGCTGGACTCTTTTTTCATACTGCTGAATGATTAACGGTTACCTGCTTTCTTGACGTTTTCCCCAAGATCATCTTTATCCATATCATCGTTTCTTTCGCCTTGCATTTCACCGTTTTCATTTTCACTTTCACTCATTCTTTCTCCTTGAGGAGAATTAAGCATTTGTTTAATTAACTGGTTAATGCCATTTTCAGCATTACGTCCATCAGAATCAACTGTTGCATAGTTTTCAACATTTTTCCTTAATGAAGTATCATCACTTACATAGACATGATACCATCGTGGGACTACAGACATGGCCATCTTCTTCACCTGATCAGCTGTCTGATTGCGATTTTTTGTGTCAGTGTTATATACGATCAGGACTTCTTCATCTGTTACAAGAGTTGAAATATCGTCCACGTTCGGAACTTCAGTGCAATATTTTCCGATAATATCTGCAACCTGCTCACGGTCAATGGCAGCATAGTGATCCGCTGAAACGTTGTCTCCCATAATTGGGCTTTTTTGATGGCGCACGTATCCGAAGTCTTCACCGGTATTGTTTCGGCCGTTTCGCCCGTTGCCCATATCCCTATTGTATAAATCAGCACGCTGGTCATTTACATTTATGGTGTGACCGGTTTCTTCATAGATATCTTCTTGTGCGGCATTGTTTTGACAGGCAGTCAGTGCAGCCATGCCGCTAATACCAAGAATGATTAGTGATTTTTTCACTATAAACACCTCCTCATCTATAGAATTGCCACTGCTGAATTTTTTTCTCTTAGTAATTGATGGGGAATCAGTTATAATTTAATTAGGACAAATATTGGTTTGTTTTCATATCCTGTGATTTCCAATATAATACTGGTACATATGCTTTTTAAGTTGAGGTGAATAAATTGGTCTGCATTAATAATATCTGCTATGAAGTGATTCAGGAAGAACGGGATGGTTTTAATGAGGAAGCATTTCGCGGGAGATACAGCGAAATTTTATCCAGGTATGACTATATTGTTGGCGACTGGGGATATGGTCAGCTTCGTCTCCGCGGCTTTTTCGATGATCAGAACCAAAAGGCTTCATTTGATACAAAAATAAGTACTCTGACCGAGTATCTTTACGAATTCTGTAATTTCGGATGTGCCTATTTTGTTGTGAAAAAAGTGAAAAGCTAAAAAGGGCAGGGGGGTAACCCTGCCCTTTTTTGATGCTGCCTGCCCTTTGTGGGTGTACGCTTTTTTAAGTCTCTGTATATGGCGGTTCTTCATTTTTATCAGGGTCATCATGCGGCGGATGCGCCCCTGGCATTTGCCTCGGCAAGTTCTGATGGAGGGACTTGAACTCATAATTGAAGGCACTGTAATAGCGCTGGCCCTCCTGCCATGGGGTGCTTTTGTTCTCTACCGGCTCATCCGCATTTCTGGGAGAGCCATAGGCACCTTCAGGCAAGTCCTCGGGAATAAGGAAATTCCTTTGCGTTTCCACATTTGAGAAATCGGTGTATGTGCGTCTTTCTTTATCGTCCATGCTATCACTCCTTAGGAAGTTTATATGCAGCAGGGTCTTTAAAGAAAAAGGAGAACCCACAAAATAGGTTCTCCCTTAGTATCTGTTTATTATCGTATATTAAACGATTTCCATGAGAAATGACTTAAGCTCCTCTGCATCTTCCTCAGAAAGCTGAAAAACATGCTCAAGATAGCCTTCTTCCTTTAAGTCATCTTCTCCAATGATGGCAAAGCGGCTTCCCTGGATATCAAGGACCAATTGTTTGCCGTAATAGCGATCTGAACGAATGATAGCTAAATCGAATCGCTGATTTTCCCCCATAAAGCTGACGAATCTGGTTTTCGTATCTTCAAGATCATCATATAAGAAAAAGCGTTCTGCCAAATATAACACTCCTTAGCTGTTTTATATACCGATTATAGCATGTCTTTTTAAGGTTTATCCCCCAAGAGCTGAAATTACTCAAAGTGAATCCCCATTGAAGGTATTGAAAACTTTATATACAATAAAGAAGTAAAGAGAACTTTAGGGTTTCGGGTGGCTATGGATGACACGGGTGCAGGAGGATGCTTTAACCAGGAGCCTGAAATCTTCATAGGAGGAACGAAGCATTATGTATTTCGTAGACAGGGAAAAGATTGAAGACACACTCAGTTATCTGGAACAGCAAATCTCCCTTTTTGAAGAAGTGAAAGAGTGGACATCCCCTATTGAAAAGGCAGCATTGGAACGGATTGCCCAAATTATGATCGAATCGATCCTTGATATTGGAAATACGATGATAGACGGTTTTATCATGAGGGATCCAGGCAGCTACGATGATATCGTGGATATTCTTGACGATGAAAAAGTCATCAGCAAAGAAATGAGCGAGAGCTTTAAACAATTCATTACATATCGAAAAATGCTCGTCCAAAACTACACAGATGTCAATCATGAGGGGCTAAAAGCAGCGATTAGCAGCCATATCCCCATGATTAAAGAGTTTCCAGGCCGGGTCAGAGAGTATTTGATCAATGAACTCGGACCGGTTTCTGCATTTAAACCTCAATAAGGATCGGAGAAATCCGATCTTTTTCTCTATGACACATTAGTCTTGAATAAAGAGAAGGTCGGTGAATGTCATGCATATTGGAGAAAACTCCACAAGAGATATGATTCTGAGGTTAATCAAAACAGCGGGGAAACGATCCATACTGGAAATGGCCCAGAAGTTAGGAAGGGATACTAATAAGGCATGATCATATGGGAGGAATGGTTTTGAAAAAATATAAAGGATACTTAATCGATTTAGATGGCACTATGTATCGCGGGACAGAGCTGATTAGTGAGGCTGCGGACTTTGTCAAAAAGCTTCAGCAGCTGGGTCTTCCCTATTTGTTTGTGACGAATAATTCGTCAAGAACACCAGGTCAGGTGGCGGATAAGCTTGTGAAGTTTGGGATTCCTGCTGAAGAGAGACAGGTATTTACAACGAGCATGGCCACTGCCAGCTACATATATGAACAGAAAAATGATGCTTCTGTATATGTGATCGGAGAAGAAGGTATACGGGAAGCGCTGTCTGAAAAAGGGCTAAGCTTTGCAGAGGAGCATGCAGACTTCGTTGTGGTAGGAATTGACCGCTCAATTAACTATGAAAAGCTGTCCATTGCCTGTCTTGCTGTCCGGAATGGGGCAACATTCATTTCCACAAACGGAGACATTGCCATTCCGACAGAAAGAGGACTGCTGCCGGGCAATGGTTCACTAACCTCTGTCATCACTGTATCGACACAAACTCAGCCTGTTTTTATTGGCAAGCCGGAATCGATTATCATGGAGCAGGCTTTGAAGGTGCTGGGAACCGCCAAGGAAGAAACTCTGATGGTTGGAGATAACTATGATACGGATATCTTAGCAGGAATGAATGCCGGTATGGATACCCTGCTTGTCCATACGGGGGTAACAACGAAAGAATTATTGAAGGGCTATGAGAGGCAGCCGGACTTTGTACTCGATTCATTAGCGGATTGGGACTTCAAATAGAAAAAGGATGGAGAAAAGTCTCCATCTTTTTTCTATTCCACATTTTCAGCACTATGTGCAAGCCTGCTCGAAGCGGCTGCAGCGATAGCTCCTACAATATCATCAAGGAAGGTATGGCATCTGCCTGAACTCTTATCGTTCAGGTCCTTCAGAATGCCCGGCTTCAATTTATCGATATACCCGAAATTGGTAAATCCGATGGAACCATATACGTTTACAATGGATAAGGCCAATACTTCATCCGCACCGTATAATCCTTCATCTGTAGCGATAATCGATTGCAGCGGCTCCAGGAGTTTCTTTTCCTCGGCCAGCATATCAAGCTGTATTCCTGTCAAAATGGCATTTTGCACTTCTCTTTTTGATAAGACACGCTCAACATTATGAATGCAATCCTTCATCTGCAAATCGGGGTGATATTTCTCCTGGAGGAAGAACACCAAATCAGCAATATCCTGTATTTCAACCCCTCTTTCATGTAGCCATTTACGTGCTGTCTGCTCTGTAAGATTAACTGCTTTTTTTTCTTCATTCATTGGCTTCACCTTTTCTGGTTAATAAATGATTGCGGCAAGTACATCAGGCCTTTAAAGGACCTGTGCAGTTCACTTTTAGATACTTTTCACTATGTATATACCCTTTTTTTATCAAATATGCCCACTGCCGCTCAAACGGAAAAAAATCATTTTCTATATCATTTCCATGGTACACAGTCTTATCCAAGAAAACAACAAGTTTTAAAGTCTTCTATCATATATATCACTTAAGGATCTCTTTAAAATGAGGTGGTTTAATGTTTAGAAAGCTTTTGAAAGAACAATTTGGCATAGATGCAGAAGATACAATCAGAATCGGAAAATATGACGCGTGCCGGAAGCAGGGGCATCTTTATTTGCTTGTGCCTGCGGGGCATACAGATGAAGAAGAGCTTGATGAACTGGACCGAATGGCAGAACACCTGTCCAATAACGGAGATAGAAATATAAGCACTTTTTTGAAAACGAAGGAAGGCAAGCAGTCCATTGACTGGAATGATAGCCGCTTTTGCATTTTAGTAAATCGGCATACCCTGAGCAGGAAGCAGAATCAGTTTGGCCGAAAGCTGGCAAAGTTCCATTACAGAGGCAGGAGCATTTCTTTTCCTGTGAAAAAAACGAGCAGAATCGGGCAATGGAAACAGCTTTGGGAACAGCGGCTTGACCAAATGGAAAAGGTATGGAATGAGATGCTTTTCCAAAAACCCGAAAATGATTTTGAGAGAATGTTTTTAGAGTCTTTTCCATACTATATGGGGCTGGCTGAAAACTCAATACAGTATCTTGTGGATACAGAGCTTGATGAGGAACCCGGAATGGCAGACAGCGGAACTGTTTGTCATATTAGACTGACATCTGCCACCTGGGGAGACAGTTATTATATGAAAAATCCATTTGACTGGGTATTTGACCACTCGTCGAGAGATTTGGCGGAATGGACAAGGGAAAAATACTTCCGTAATATCAAAACGTATCAGCCGGAACTCCGCCAATTCTTATCGGAATATCAAAGTGTAGGAGGATTATCCTCTTTTTCATGGCGGTTATGCTACGCCCGTCTTTTGTTTCCTCTCCATTATTTTGAAACAATCGAAAATTATTATAGCGCCGATTCTGAACAGCAAAAGCTGGTGCTTCAGGAGCGCCTGCAGAAGTATCTCTGGCAGTCTGATGACCATGAGCGTTTTCTGGGCGGGTTCTTTGAATTTGCCGAAGTTCCGATCAAAAAACTAAGGATTCCTCTGGTGAATTGGATTAAGAGCTGAAAAAAGGCAGGGAATTCCCTCTTTCTTGGCGAAAGGAAAAGTAAGCTGAGAATGTGAAAAGGGGATATTTCAATGAAACCATATGTTTTTATCAGCAGGAAGCTGCCTGAAGATGTTATCGCCATTTTAAAAGAAAAATACATGGTTGAAATGTGGGATCGGGAAGATGTGCCTGTTCCTTATGATGTATTTCTGCAAGAAGCGGGAAAGGCAGATGCCCTTCTAACCATGCTGTCAGAGCCGGTAAATGAGGAAGTTCTGAAAGCGGGAGAGAAGCTGAAGATCGTTGCCAATATGGCTGTCGGCTATGATAATGTAGACGTTGAAACAGCAAAAAGGCTCGGAATTACAGTTACAAATACACCAGAGGTATTAAATGATTCAACCGCCGACCTGACATTTGCACTTGTGCTTGCTGCTGCCCGCAGAATGGTGGAGGCTGCGGAGTTTGTGAAGAAAGGCGATTGGAAGAGCTGGAGCCCGCTGCTTTTGGCAGGCCAGGATGTGCATCATAAAACAATCGGGATTGTAGGAATGGGGAATATCGGAAAAAATGTGGCAAAGCGTGCCGCAGGATTTGATATGGAAATCCTATATCACAATCGCTCGAGAAAGCCGGATGCAGAACAGGAACTGGGAGCTCAATATGTAAGCTTTGATGAGCTGCTCGAACGGTCAGATTTTGTTGTCTGTCTGACGCCTTTGACAGAAGAAACAAGAAATTTATTTAACCGGAACGCATTCCGGATGATGAAAGACAAGGCTGTTTTTGTGAATGCCTCCAGAGGACCGGTAGTAAATGAACATGACTTATATGAAGCACTGAAGGCAGGTGAAATTGCGGCTGCAGGATTGGATGTTTTTGCGGAAGAGCCAATCGGCGCCGGACATCCGCTGTTAGAGCTGAAAAATGTTGTGGCCATGCCCCATATCGGAAGTGCAAGCATAGAAACGCGCTATAGCATGATGCAGCTGTGTGTTGAAAACATTGACCTTGTTCTTTCAGAAAAGAAACCGAAGACACCGGTCATATAGTGATGAAGGCATCCAAGAAGGGTGCCTTTATTGATGGATAAAAATTTTTAAAAAAATTAAAGCTCAATAAAACAGTATGTTAAGCGCTTCCACTTGGTATTTTCGGAAAATTGCCTATTGTAAAAATCTCGCTTGCCCCCTATAATGTCTACTATACAAATACAAATGTACTTACATAGTGAACACTTTAAGGGGGAGCTAGCGTGGAATCAATCTCAATCGGTTTATTAGGGTTAGGAACAGTTGGATCAGGTGTCGTGCAAATCATTGAGAAACATCAGGATAAGCTTATGCACCAGGTCGGCTGTCCGGTTGTTGTGAAGAAAGTTCTTGTTAAAGATGTAAATAAAGACAGAGCCGTTAAAGTGGACAGGAATTTGCTGACGCTTAATCCTGAAGACATTTTAAATGATGCTGATATAGATGTAGTGATTGAAGTAATGGGCGGCATAGAAGAAACCAGAAACCACTTAAAGAAAGCTTTGGATAATGGCAAGCATGTGGTGACGGCAAATAAAGATCTGATGGCGGTTTATGGTCCTGAATTGCTGGCTGCTGCTGCTCAAAACGGGTGTGATCTCTTTTATGAGGCAAGTGTTGCCGGCGGCATTCCCATTTTAAGAGGGCTGGTAGATGGTTTGGCTTCTGATAGAATTACAAAAATGATGGGAATTGTGAATGGGACAACGAACTTTATTTTGACAAAAATGAGCAAGAATGGGAGCGCTTATGAGGACGTTCTGAAAGAAGCTCAGGAGCTGGGATATGCGGAAAGCGACCCGACTGCAGATGTGGAGGGCCTTGATGCAGCAAGAAAAATGGCAATCCTGTCTACACTGGGTTTTTCCATGAATATTGACCTTGATGATGTAAAGGTTAAAGGCATTACAGATATTACAGAAGAAGACCTGCAGTACGGCAGGCAGCTTGGGTACATCATGAAGCTGATCGGTATTGCCCATCGGGAAGGGGAGAAGGTGGAAGTAAGTGTCCAGCCGACTTTGCTGTCCGAGTCCCATCCTCTTGCATCGGTTCAGGATGAATACAATGCAGTATATGTTTACGGTGAAGCGGTAGGGGAAACCATGTTCTACGGACCTGGGGCAGGCAGTCTGCCTACAGCTACAGCTGTGGTATCGGACCTTGTTGGGGTCATGAAAAATATGCGTCTTGGCGTCAATGGAAAAAGTGCGGCAGTTCCTCAATATGATAAGAAATTAAAAGATGCAGATGAAATTTATTCAAAGTATTTCTTAAGGTTGCATGTAAAAGATGAAGTAGGGACATTTGCCAACATCACATCCATTTTTTCAGAGCATCATGTCAGCTTCGAGAAAATCCTGCAGCTTCCTTTAAAGGAAAAAGGGCTTGCTGAGATTGTGCTGGTTACCCACCAGGCATCCCTTCAGGATTATGAGGATATTTTAGTAAGTTTAAGAGATTTGCCGGCAGTCCAATCAATCAAAAGTTCGTATCGTGTGGAAGGGAGCGCTAGAGTATGAGATGGGAAGGCCTCATAAAAACATATAAAGACTATTTGCCAGTTAGTGAAAATACACCAATGCTTACTTTAAATGAGGGCAATACTCCCCTGATCAGGCTGGATAAGCTCTCAAGGGACTGGGGCATTGACCTCTATGTGAAAACGGAAGGAGCAAATCCTACAGGGTCATTTAAAGACAGAGGCATGGTTATGGCTGTAGCAAAGGCGAAAGAAGAAGGAAGTGACGCCATCATCTGTGCCTCCACAGGCAATACCTCTGCGGCTGCGGCTGCATATGCAGCAAGGGCCGGCATGAGATGTGTAGTTGTCATCCCTGAAGGGAAAATCGCCATGGGGAAGCTTGCACAGGCTGTTATGTATGGAGCGGAAGTCATATCTATTGAAGGCAACTTTGACCAGGCACTGGCAATGGTGCGGAAGATAAGCGAAACAGAACCTATTACTCTCGTAAACTCGGTTAATCCATATCGTCTTGAAGGTCAGAAGACAGGGGCCTTTGAAATCTGCGACCAGCTTGGAGACGCACCGGATATCCTTGCCCTGCCAGTGGGCAATGCCGGCAATATTTCTGCCTATTGGAAAGGGTTTAAAGAATACAATGAAGCGCGCGGCACTGGTCTTCCAAGAATGCACGGAATACAGGCTGAAGGTGCAGCTGCCATTGTCCACAACCGTGTGTTTGAAAGTCCTGAAACGATTGCAACAGCCATCCGAATCGGAAATCCTGCGAGCTGGCATTTAGCCAATGCAGCATTATCGGAATCAAATGGGAAAATTGATGAAGTCAGCGACGAAGAGATCCTGTGCATGTACCGTAAACTTGCTTCAACTGAAGGCATTTTTGCTGAGCCAGCTTCATGTGCTTCGCTTGCGGGGCTATATAAGCAGCTGCGTAATGGGGAGATTCCTCATAAAACAAAAGTGGTGGCTATCCTGACTGGGAACGGACTTAAGGATCCAAATACAGCCATAGATTGCAGCCCTGTTAAGCCTGTTTTGCTGCCAAATGATGAAAAAGCTGTTGCGAACCATATCAAGGGAGCCGTTCACATATGAGCGAAGGTGAAATGGTTGTCATCAAGGTACCCGGCAGCACGGCAAATCTCGGGCCAGGCTTCGACTCAATTGGTCTTGCCTTAAATATATATTTGACGCTTGAAGCCGAAAAGGCAGATAAGTTTGAAATGATTCCTTTATCAGAGCCGCTAAGCATCTACCCTTCGGATGAATCAAATTTTATTTTTCAGGTTGCAATGGATACCGCGAAGAAGTATGGAAGAGAGCTTCCGGGATGCAAAGCCCGTATTTCGAGTGACATCCCTCTCACACGGGGACTTGGATCAAGCGCTGCAGCCATTGTAGCGGGTATTGAATTGGCTGATGTGCTTTGCGGGCTTCAGCTGACACAGTACGAGAAGCTTGAGCTGTCTTCCAGAATGGAGGGCCATCCTGATAACGCAGGAGCCTCCCTTCTCGGAGGCCTCGTTATTGGTTGCCTGTCAGAGGAAGAGGTATCTGTTCAGAGTATTAAAAGTATAGAATTTGATGTTATAGCAGTGGTCCCGAAAGAAGAGCTCCTTACAAAGGAATCCAGAGGCGTTCTGCCTTCAGAATGGTCCTTTAGGGAAGCTGTCCAGGCTGGGGCAGTCGGCAATGTCATGGTAGCAGCCTTGCTTAGCGGGAATTTCTCCCTGGCAGGCAAGATGATGAGTGGGGATTTATTCCATCATCCTTACCGAAAGAAAATGGTTTCGCATTTGGAAGTCATTGAAAAAGCTGCACCAGGGCTCGGAGTATTTGGAGTTGCCTTAAGCGGTGCCGGCCCGGCAGTTCTCTGCCTGGCTGAGACAGGATGTGCTGCCTCAGTGGCAGAAGGGCTTCAGAGGCTGCTCCCTGACATGGAAATCCTTCCCCTGAAAATTGATCAGGAAGGCTGCACGGTGTTAAAAAAAAGCCCGGCTGAGCTGGAAGTCGCACATAAAGTTTAAAAAAGGAATAAAAAAAGCGATGTCATGCCGACATCGCTTTTTATAAGGTAAAATTAAAATACTTGTTCTACTTCGACTACACCAGGTACTTCTTCCAAAAGAGCGCGCTCAATACCGGCTTTCAACGTAATCGTTGAACTTGGGCAGCTGCCGCATGCACCAAGAAGGCGCAATTTAACGATGCCCTCTTCAACATCCACCAATTCACAGTCCCCGCCATCGCGAAGAAGGAATGGGCGCAATTTATCTAATACTTCCTGAACTTGTTCAGTCATAGTTGTTTGTTCTGCCATGTGAAATCGACTCCTTTCCATACATTTATTATAATCAAATCAGTCTTAAAAATCTATTCCAAGAACGTAATTTCCACTCATTAGGAGAATATTTTTATCGCAGTCTAACGGGCAGTAAGATCCCCACCTCAAGACTCAGCGGAATCAAAGGAGGACAAGTGGGGTCAAACTGCCCGTAAAGGCCCGA
>NZ_BCUY01000051.1 GCF_001591465.1 Cytobacillus firmus NBRC 15306 | reverse complement strand
CTTTTGATAAATTTGCCATGTTAACTTTTCCACTTCTTATAAAACAAATAAAAAGCGCCGGAGCCCAAAGCAATAACTATGATCGGCAAAATAAATGGTTTTGCATATTCCTTAATATCTCTCCAGTGATCACCAAGCTCCATTCCCAATAATAAAAAGAGAACCGTCCATGGCACCATGGCTGCAATTGTGTAGATTGTAAAAATAGATAAGGGCATTTTGGCTATTCCGGCAGGGATTGATATGGCGTGCCGAATGACTGGAATAAATCTGGCTGTAAATATAACTCCAGTTCCATACTTTTCGAACCATTTCTCTGATGCATCCAAATGTTTTCGTTGAATCAGCAGATATTTCCCATATTTATCAAGAACTGGCCTTCCGCCATACGCGCCAAGCCAGTAAAGAAACAGCTGGGCAAGTGTTCCGCCTGCAATCCCAGCAAGGAGGGCTCCTATAAAATGGATATCCCCGGTGCTGACTAAAAAGCCGCCATAGCTTAGGACAATTTCGCTTGGGATCACTTCAACCATTAATCCAAGTGCAATGCCGGCATAACCCAGCTGGGAAAGTAATTCAAAAATGCCGGCAATCATCTCTTCCATTCTGGTACCTCCCCATTAGAAATTCAAAAAGTCCCGGACATTTGCAGGAATATAATGATGAACCCTAATATCCAAACGTATACAGCAAATATCTTCAAGGATTTTCGTTTTAGAAAATTAATCATCCACACGACTGCTGCATAACCAAAGAGTGCTGATGACAATGTAGCCATTAACATGCTGCCAAGGGTTATGGCTTCTGTGTGACCGGACATCAATTCGCCAAATTGCATGACAATGCCGCCTGCGATGGCAGGAATGGATAACAGGAAGGAAAAATAGGCAGCTGTTTCCCTGTCGAGCTTCCGGAAGAGGCCTGCTGCAATGGTTAAGCCGGACCTTGAGACTGCCGGGAAAATGGCGGCAGCCTGAAAGGTGCCGATAAACAAGGCATCTCCGTACGTAATGCTGTCCATCTTCTTTGCGCCTTTCTTAACACCATCAGCAATCCAGAGTATGAACCCTGTAAATAGAAATTCCCAGCCGATTGTAATACCGGATTTTGAAATTGAATCGAACATGTCGCTCAGCAGGAGTCCGACGATTACGGCTGGAATTGTCCCGACTATCAGAAGCATCGATAGCTTGCCGAAGGGCTTCTTAATAAGGTGAAACAATTCATTTTTGTATACGACAAGGACTGCCAGTAAAGTTCCTATGTGCAGCATTGTATCAAGGAAGAGGCCTGCTTCATCAAGCCCAAATAGATGTCTCCCCAAAAATAAATGTCCTGTACTGGATATAGGCAGGAACTCTGTAAGTCCCTGAATGATCCCCAGAATGAAAGCCTCCAGCTTTGACATCATCTGTATATCACCTTCCTAGGCAGGTATAAGAATAGGCAAAGCTATATGCGCCAGCCTGTCTTTAACATGTGTATTCAAGTTGTCCCAATCGAGAACAGGAAATTAAGGCTGCAGAGGGAAAGAGCAAAAATAAAAAAATACATGAAACCTTTTAGACTTAATAACGTAAATAATAAAAGAATCATCTTTATATTGAGGATAATTTAGGAGGAAACAGAATGAATGATTATAAAATGCCTTCCAATGATGAAAGGCTTATAGCAGCAGCTATCTATGTAACCAGCTTTTTTACCGTTTTTGTCGGACCGCTGATCATTTGGCTCTTGAAAAAGAATGACTCGGAGTTTGTAGATTATCATGGGAAGGAATATTTAAATTTTCTAATTTCCTATACGATTTACAGCACAATCAGCGTAGTGCTAATGATCATTTTAATAGGGGTCATTACGATTTGGATCGTGGGAATCCTTGCTTTTATCTTTACGATAGTAGCTGCTGTCAAAGCATATGAAGGCAAGGAATACCGAATACCTTTAGTTTTCAGGATTTTAAAATGATGAACAGAGTCCAGGGCTGTTGCCGCTGGGCTTTTCTTAATGGATAATTAACTCTGCGGAGCTTTAGGTTATAAAGTACACGGGGTGATGTAATGAATAGACTTGATAACAAACAAAGGATGCTCAAACTTATGGAAATTTTGAGAGAGCAGACCGATGAAGAAAATGAATATACACTGGACGATATAACTGAATGCTTTAAAAAGGAATACGGGCCGGATGTGAAATTAAACAAAAATTCATTAAGAGACGATATTGAACATCTGATTGAAGCAAAATTTGATATTACCATTAACCAGGAAAAAGAGGGAATGCCAAAGTTCTACAGCCATCAATACCGCCTATTCGAGCTATATG
This sequence comes from Cytobacillus firmus NBRC 15306, assembly GCF_001591465.1. Lineage (GTDB taxonomy): Bacteria > Bacillota > Bacilli > Bacillales > Cytobacillaceae > Cytobacillus > Cytobacillus firmus. Next base: position 26,536 of record NZ_BCUY01000051.1, on the reverse strand, counting down.
AATTGCGCATGCTGATTGATGCCGTTGCTTCTGCACGCTTCATCACGAAAGATGAGACGAAACAGCTGATCCGGAAAATTAAAAAGCTGACAAGCATTCATCATGCCAAAAAGCTGCATAATGAAATTTTGATCGATTCCTCTGTAAAAAGTGAAAGTAAGCTGGTTCGGCTGGCTATCAATGATTTGCATGAAGCCATTTCCGAGCGGAGAATCGTCACATTTCAATATGGAAGATATAATCTCAATAAGGAATTTGTTTTAAGCCACAATGGAGGGCAATACAGGGTCAAGCCGCTGGCGCTCACATGGGTAAATGACTTTTATTATTTAATAGCCTACTATTTTGCAAAAGAAGAAATCCGCCATTATCGGATTGACCGCCTCCGCAATGTTCGTATAACGGAAGAACAATTCGCATATGAACCCTTTGATGTATCCAAGTATGTGAGCTCAACCTTTCATATGTATGCCGGGTCGGAGGAGTGGATAAAAATCCGATTCCACAACGATTTGATCAACGTGATAATTGATAAATTCGGTCGGGATGCAGACATAAGAAAACTGGATGAGAACCATTTCGTTTTATCAGCCAAAGCCATTGTAAGTGATGGACTTGTCAAATGGCTCCTGAATTGGGGTAATCAGGCCAAAGTGCTGTCACCATCCTCACTCATTGATCAGGTAAAAAACGAAATCAAAAATATGATGAATGTTTATGAAAAAGAAATGGACTAAACTCAGCTATAAAACTTTTAGACACTCCAATATTGGGGTGTCTTTTCATTAGAAAAATATTTAAATTTCCTTTGAACGATTTATGTACTTAAACGTCATATGAATGTCTGCTGGAGTGGAGTCCGGCCCTTTTGTCTGCTTATACTAATACTTTTATCATGGGCGGTAATTTCCCTGATGAATTATTGCCGAGTATCATTGTTTCTGTGATTACCATTGCGCTTTCCATGCTGGCATCCATTGCGATATTTAAACGGAGGGAACTTGCCTGATTTCATGCATCCTCAAAAATTGGAAAAGTTATATCTGCAAGGCTATGATGATGCAAGAAAATCATTTGAAAGAATCAATCAATTTTAACCGTATCTGTCACGATGCGGTTTTTTTATTTTATTTGCGGATAAAAAGAGCCCCGTCAATAAAATCCTCTCAAAATTCATTTTTAATGGAACTAATTAATAGAATATAAAGAGAATTTTATATAGCAGGGGAGACTTACTGATGAATATCCAGCACTATTACCTGAAAACAGCTGACATCTCTTTGAATGCAAGCCTTACAGCACTTATGCCCCCATTTTTCTTTCTATTGTTATTCTTGAACAAATTTCCAGGGGCTAATTTCATTATTATCTTGTTCCCTTTTATCATTTATAGTTTTTTGTGTCATCAAATGTATCTTCTGAATAAACAAAGGGCAGCCGAGGCAGCGGCAAGTAATTTTTATTCTAATGGACAAGCCCCTCTGCCAATGTTGCAGCAGTCAAGTGTGCTGATCGCTTTTTTGCCGGCCCCTTCTCTAAGAATGGTTATTTTTGATACTGAGGGAAGAAGAATAGGTGAAATCAGAGATATGAAAATGCGGAAGCTTCGCTGGTTTCTGCCTTATTTTATCGACCGATTCTTTCCAAAAAGGCTTGGGATATATGACCATACTGAAAATCTTGAGGCATCAATCATCATCTGCAAAAGGGGGATCGAAATTTTGTCTTCAGATGCCCGCTGCAGGGAATTAATCGAGTTTAAAAAGGATGGAACCACTCTGCTGTTTCAGAATGGGGATATGCGGTATGCCGTTCCTAAAAGTTTTTTACACACAGATTTGCAAGTTCTAAATGAACAATCGCACAGAATTGCCCGCCTTCGCAAAGGGTGGATGCCATTTGAGTGGGGGAAGCGCTTTACGGATCCAAACACACCTGTGCTAACCTTTAATGTGAGCCTGGCAGCAAAAGAAAAGCGCAGAATTTATGCTATGTTTGCGGCTCTATTTTTATATCGCAATCACTAAAACCATGTGCACATTTATAGATTCTGCATTCCCCATATAGTATGATGAATTCAGCTTAATTATAGGGAAATCCGTATAGAGGTGTTGGAATGAAAAAGTTTTTACTGGCAGCTGCAGTTATTGTCCTTTTGCTGTTCATTGTTGACAAAACTATTCTTAAGGAAAAGGGAGTAGTAGAGCAAGCAGGACAAATGCAAAAATACGATAATATAGAAGATCCTGAGGATTTGCCTATTGGCCTGGAGAAAGGAAACCTTGCTCCAGACTTTGAACTGACAGATATGAAAGGAAATCCGGTAAAGCTCAGTGACTACAGGGGCAAAGCTGTGCTTCTGAATTTCTGGGCAAGCTGGTGTCCTCCATGCCGCGCGGAAATGCCGCATATGGAGAAGCTTTATAAAAAGTACAAAGATAAAAAATTCGATATTCTTGCCGTAAATCTCACAAACACTGAAAAAAATAATGGAGACGCTGAGAAGTTCGTGAAAGAGCTGGGGCTGACTTTTACAATCCCTATGGATGTAAAAGGCGCTGTTGGTTCGGATTATAATATTATGGCCTATCCTACAAGCTATTTTATTGACTCTGATGGAGTTATTAGAGAAAAAGTATTAGGAGCCTTAAATGAAGAATATATGGAGAAGGAAATCAAAAAGCTTCCATAAACAAACCGGAGAGCCATATTAGCTCTCCGGCTTTATATCTGCAATCATATCCTGGTGAAGACGATTAACGATTACCCTTTTCCTGTATAGCATTATGCCGGCTTCGGCAATGTCATTAACAGCTGAGCGATTTATAAAAGCCCCAAAAAACAGTCCGGCTATAGGGATCATTTGGAAAAGTTTTTTCCAGCCTATTTGGTCCCTGTACGAAAACACAACCTCTCTCCAGCCTTGGAGCTCAGAAACGACTTCCCTTTTTGGACCTTCTTCTTTAGCACCAAACATGGTAAGCTGCTGCAGAATGGCTTTTTTTCCAACAATATCACTGGAAACAAATTGAAGGATTTTGACTATAAACATTCTTTCATTTTTATCTGCGGGATCGAAGCCATAGCAAATCGCAATATCCTGCAGTGTTTTTAATTGAATGCCGAGGAGAAGAGGGATATCAATGGTCAGGGTGAAAATCCCTCCGACTCCAGTTCCCGCACCCTGCAATGCAGCGGTTCTTTTTCTGTTTGAGGTTAGCTTTTCCGCGGCTTCATCCATCTTTACTATGGGGAGGGCTTCTACATCCTGCAAGGTATGGATATTCTGTCCAGGATAATAATTCTTTAACGCTGCTGCCGAACTTAAATATCTTCCTCCTGATTGAATATACGTGCCAAGTTCATCAAGAATCACTCCAACCTTTTTTTGTATGAACTCCGGTGTGAATCTATCAATAAGTTTGAAAGGAAGCCTCCCAAGCTTCTCCCAAAACCACAAATCACCTTGGTCTTTTTCCCATTCTTCGCATTTCTTTAACTCATTTATCAGCTGTTCTTTCGTTTCAATCATTAGTATCGCCCTTTCATTCCTTCTTCTATATTTTAACTATACGGCTGGTTAAAGCAAAAGTTTCAATTCTTTCACAACCAATTCTCTTTGTATATTCCGACTATTCATGGTAAGATTCTTATAATAGAATAGGATTTCCTTCGGGGCAGGGTGAAATTCCCAACCGGCGGTGATGAGGGTACGCCCTCTTAGTCCGTGACCCGGTTTTATTAGCAGAGATAGGTGCTTAATAATAGCGGTGGATTTGGTGAAATTCCAAAGCCGACAGTGAAAGTCTGGATGGGAGAAGGAATGAGTATAGTAACGCGTTCAAAATTTATTTTTTTAAACGCTTATTTCGTCATGTGTTTTTGCCCCGTTTCACCTAGCTGGTGTACGGGGTTTTGCCGTTTCATACTTAATTTGGAGAAATTGTAAGGAAGGAGGATTCACATAATTTGAATCACCAGGAATATATGAAGTTAGCCATCAGTCTGGCAGCGGCAGCCAAAGGACAAACAAGTCCTAATCCGCAGGTGGGTGCGGTTGTTGTTAAAAATGGTGAAATTCTGGGGATGGGTGCTCACCTGAAGGCGGGAACTCCCCATGCAGAAGTCCATGCGATTGCTGCGGCTGGCGATAAGGTTAAAGGGGCTGATATTTATGTCACTCTTGAACCGTGCAGCCATTTTGGCAGGACTCCACCATGCGCAGACTTAATTATTAATTCAGGGATTAATAGGGTTTTTATTGCTTCTGCCGATCCAAATCCTCTGGTTTCAGGCAAAGGGATTGAAAGGATGCAGGATGCCGGTATTGACGTGGTGACCGGTCTGTTGAAAAAGGAAGCAGATGCCCTAAACGAACCATTTTTCCATTTTATAAAAACAAAGACACCATACGTAACCATTAAAGCAGCTTCATCGTTTGATGGGAAAACAGCTGCAAAAACCGGTGACAGCAAATGGATTACCTCTCCAGAATCCAGGCAGGATGTACACCGTCTACGGCATGAACATGACGCAATACTTACAGGTGTAAATACAATCATTCACGATAATCCCCTTTTAACCGCCAGGCTGCCCCAAGGCGGAAAAAATCCCATTCGAATTGTTTTAGATACAAATCTCAGAATTCCGGCTGACGCAAATGTCATCCGAGATCAGTCTGTTAAGACCATCATCTTTACCGGCTGCGAAATAGATTCGACAAAAGCAGAGGAAATAAGGAAGTATAATGCAGAAGTTTTTTCTTTTCCTTCTAATGAGGTGCCGATTAAAGAAGTATTAAAAAACTTAGGTGAAAGAAACATCATGACTTTATTTGTTGAAGGCGGGTCTGAGATCCATGCTTCATTTATTAAAGAAGGTTTCTTTCAGCAGATGATCCTCTATATGGCTCCTAAAATTATTGGAGGCAATAAGGCGATTCCATTTATTGGCGGGGATGGTGCCGACTATGTACAAGACTCCCCTGTACTGGAATTCACAGAAATCAAAAGGATTGGCGGCGACCTTAGAATTACCGCAAAACCGCTGAGGGAGGCCAGGCAATAATGTTTACAGGAATTATTGAGGAGCTTGGAACAGTAAAAAAAGTAGTTCAGCAAGGCAAGGCAATGAAACTGACGATACAGGCCTCCGAAGTATTATCAGATGTTCAATTGGGGGACAGCATTTCGGTTAATGGCGTGTGTCTTACGGTTACGGATTTTGCAAAAAATGAATTTTCAGCAGATGTCATGCCCGAAACATTCAAAAGCACTTCGCTTTCTGCCATTAAAGAACGAACTAAAGTCAATTTGGAGAGGGCGATGTCGGCAAATGGCCGTTTTGGCGGGCACTTTGTGACAGGGCATGTGGATGGTACAGGTCAAATCATCAAAAAGGCAGCGAGTGAGAATGCTATTTATATACAAATATCTGTGCCGCCTGCCTTAAGCCATTTGCTTATCATGAAAGGCTCTATTGCAGTAGATGGGATTTCCCTTACTGTATTCGGCAATGAAGACAATACCGTTACCGTCTCGATCATTCCACATACAGCGAGTGAAACGGTACTGGGCTTCAAAACTGTTGGAGACATTGTTAATCTCGAATTCGATATGCTTGCCAAGTATCTATATTCCTTCATGAACAGACGGCAGGAGACCACACCGCCAAAAGAAGGAATATCAGAAGGATTCCTTAAGGAAAACGGCTTCTTATAATTAGCAAAAGGAGGGGCAATAAACCATGTTTAGTGAAATACATGAGGCATTGGAAGATTTAAAGGCGGGGAAAGTCATCATTGTCTGTGATGATGAAGACAGGGAAAATGAAGGAGATTTCCTGGCAATCGCGGAATATGCTAAACCGGACACCATCAACTTTATGGCCAAAGAAGGCAGAGGCCTGATCTGTACACCTATCACTGAGGAGCTGGCTGAAAAGCTGGAACTGAATCCGATGGTAGAGGTGAACACTGACAGCCATGGAACAGCTTTCACAGTCAGTATTGACCATGTGAAAACCACTACAGGCATCAGTGCCTTTGAGCGTGCTTTCACGATAAAGGAAATGCTCGAGAGTGATGCTAAGCCTTCAGACTTTTCCCGTCCGGGACATGTTTTTCCGCTCGTTGCGAAAAAAGGAGGAGTCCTTAGAAGGGCAGGACATACAGAAGCTGCGGTAGATCTTGCTCGCCTTGCCGGTGCTGTACCAGCCGGGGTTATCTGTGAAATCATGAAAGATGATGGAACAATGGCGCGTGTGGATGACCTTGAAATAGTAGCGGAAAAGTTCAACTTGAAAATGATTACGATTCAGCAATTGATAGAGTATCGCTTAAAACATGACTCCATTGTAAAAAGGGAAGTGGAGATTCAGCTTCCAACAGAATTTGGAGATTTTAAAGCAGTAGGCTATACAAACACTGTCGATGGAAAAGACCATGTTGCTCTTGTAAAAGGAGAAATTGATGAAAATGAACCCGTATTGCTTCGTGTTCATTCAGAGTGCCTGACCGGAGATGTATTCGGGTCTAACCGCTGTGACTGCGGACCGCAGCTTGAAGCAGCACTGGCACAGATTGAGGCAGAAGGCCGGGGAATTCTTTTATACATGAGACAGGAAGGACGCGGCATCGGCCTGATTAATAAATTGAAAGCCTATAAGCTGCAGGAAGAGGGATATGATACCGTTGAGGCAAATCATAAGCTCGGGTTTAAGGACGATCTTCGCGACTATGGGGTAGGTGCACAAATCCTAAGGGATCTGGGAGTGAAAAAAATGCGCCTTTTAACCAATAATCCCCGCAAGATTGCAGGTTTGGGCGGCTATGGGCTGGAGGTAGCAGAACGGGTTCCTCTTCAAATGCCTGCCAAATCTGAAAATGAGATTTACTTAAAAACAAAGAAAACAAAACTTGGGCATTTATTACAATTTTAAGGGAGCGATTTGAGATGAAAAAAGTAATCGAAGGACATTTAGTAGGAACAGGATTAAAAATGGCAATTGTCGTGTCTCGTTTTAATGAATTCATTACGGGCAAGCTTTTAAGCGGAGCGGAAGATGCACTTAAGCGCCATGGAGTGAGTGAAGAAGATGTGACAGTAGTATGGGTTCCTGGAGCATTTGAAATCCCGCTTGCAGCTAAAAAGCTATCCCAATCCGGAAAATTTGATGCAGTTATTACACTTGGCACAGTAATCCGAGGAGCAACTCCGCATTTTGATTATGTCAGCGGCGAAGTGGCAAAAGGGGTCTCATCAACAGCATTGCAAAGCGGTGTCCCAGTTATCTTCGGAGTTCTAACAACTGACACAATTGAACAGGCTATTGAGCGTGCCGGCACTAAAGCTGGAAACAAAGGATGGGAAGCAGCTGTCGGAGCAATTGAAATGGGCAATTTGTATAGACAGTTATCCGATGGTGAATAAGGTATCATTTTTTATTCAGACGGAACGCTTACTACGATCGACTTGATCATATAATTATACAGGTGCAGTTATGCTGACCTGTTTCTATCAAAATCGGCGGGACAATTCTCGCCGGTTTTTTTAGGTATATCTGAACAGACGTCTGACCTTTCTATTGGCAGAATGAATTTTTTTTGTTAAAATACTGCTTGTGGCTCACCCGTGTTTACTTCTGCGGGGAGAGCGGGTAGGGAGAGGGCTAATTGAATAGATAGGTAGTATTTATGAATAAGTGGTTTAACCGGCTTTTTCAGCTGAATTCAAATGGAACAACTGTTAAAAGGGAGGTTATGGCTGGGGCAATCGGCTTTTTTACGATTGTTTATATTATCGCAGTTAACTCTCTTATTCTCTCTGAAGCAGGAATACCTTTGGAAGCAGCTATTTTTGCAACCATTATAACCTCGGTGGTCGGCTGTTTGATTATGGGGTTTTGGGCAAATGTACCGATCCTCCTTGTGCCTGGAATGGGAATCAATGCTTTATTCTCCTATACTATGGTCCAGTCCATGGGCTTATCCTGGCAGGAAGCATTGGCTGTAGTGTTCATATCCGGTCTGATCTTTGTTTTCGTGGCTTTTTCGCGATTTGCACAGACATTAAGTGAATCAATTCCACATTCACTTAAAGAAGCGATAACAGTGGGACTGGGGCTTTTCCTGATGCTGATTGGACTTGAAAAAGGCGGAATCGTTGAAAAAGGGACAAACTCCATTATTGCTTTAGGTGAGCTGGGAGACCCGCAAGTGCTTGCAACAATCTTAACGTTCCTGCTGGCCATCATTTTATTCATGCGGAATGTGCCTGGAAACTTTTTAATTACTGTTGTGGCAGGAACACTGATCGCATGGGCTTTTGGGCTGATAGATGTGCAGAAGACTGATGAAAAGTCGTTCGCGCTCTCTGATTATATGGAAGTATTTGGAGCAATGTCATTTGATAACTTGCTTTCCGTCACTTTTTGGATTGCCATTTTTTCTTTGACAATGGTTCTGGTATTTGAAAATATCGGATTAGTCCATGGTCATGTTGGTTTTATTAACAGGCCGGAACAGTTTAAGCGCGCTTTTCAGGCAAATTCTGTTTCAGCATTATTGTCCGGTATTTTTGGGACAAGCCCGACTGTTGCAACGGTTGAAAGTGCAGCAAGTATGGCTGCCGGGGGACGTACAGGATTGACAGCAGTTACAACCGGGATGCTGTTTGTGCTATCCGCATTCTTTATTCCTGTTATTAAGTTGATCCCCAACAGCGCGATTGCCCCTATTCTGATCATTATTGGCGGACTGATGCTTCAAAACATCCGCAATCTTGATTTAAAGGATATGAGCGAAAGCTTTCCGGCTATCTTTATCATTGCGATGATTCCGTTCACTTACAGTATTGCGGACGGCATTGCCATTGGATTTATTCTTTATCCAATCTTAAAGATTTCGATAGGCAAAGCAAAGGAAGTTTCATTTGCTTTATATGTCATAGCTGCTTTGTTTTTATTCAACTTTGTTTTTCATGTGATTAGTTAAAATAGATAGTGGGATGCCCTTATATGGGGCATCCTTTTTCTTTATCTGAAAAAAAGGGAGGAATTTGTAAAAAAAATTAAATATTTCTATTTATTCAACAAGTTTCGACACGCGTAATAACTAACCTGAGATAAAATAGGACTATAGTATTAGGTGTTTTCGGAGGTATGTCAATGGAAGTGTTTGTAGCTAGACAGCCGATTTTCAACTCAAAGGAAGAAGTATTCGCTTATGAACTTCTGTATAGAAATAATCAGGTGAACGCTTTCCCTGCTATAGATGAAGATCAGGCTACAGCTGAAGTTATCATTAATAGTTTTTTAAATATAGGAATCGATCAGCTATCTGAAGGGAAACCATGTTTTATAAATTTTACGGAAAAATTACTGAAGCTAAGGGTGCCTGCTTATTTTAGGCCCAGGGAGATTGTTGTCGAAATCCTTGAAACGGTAAAGCCGAGCGCAGAACTTGTCAGGATATGCAAGGACTTAAAGGAGCTTGGCTTTCAGATAGCGCTGGATGATTATGTATTTAATGAAACCAACCCCTTTGCAAGGCAATTGCTGAAATATGCAGACATCATTAAGGTGGATTTTCTTAACACCCCAAAGGAGATGCGGGAAAAAATAGAATTGCTTGTTAGCCAGCTCAGAATAAAAACAGTAGCTGAAAAGGTTGAGACCAGAGAGGAATACGAGGAAGCCAAAAGCAAGGGGTATGATTATTTTCAGGGTTACTTTTTTGAAAAGCCTGTCATTATGTCTACACATGATGTACCAGCATATTTTCAATCCTATTATGAGATGATCCAAAACCTGTCAAAAGAGGAGCCAAGTCTTGACCGTATAGCCGAATTAATAGAACGTGACATATCACTGTCTTATAAGTTGCTGAGACTAATAAACTCACCGGCTTACCGTCCAAAGCAAAAGATAAATTCAATCCGGCAGGCCATCGTTCTCCTGGGTCTGATAGAACTTGAAAAGTGGATCTATGTACTGGCCGTAAGGGAAAATATCGTTCATCATTCCCAAATGGCAGAAGAGACCATCAGGTTATCAATGAGACGAGCGAAAATGTGTGAGGAAATAGGCAGACTCCAAATCGGAAAAAGCGTTTCGTCAAGCTATTTTATGACTGGAATGTTTTCATTAATGGATTCATTGCTTAATATCCCGATGAAGCAAATTCTTGATGAGCTTCCCCTGCAGGATGATATTTGTGAAGCCCTCCGCGGGGAAAATAATCATCTTAAAGTGATACTCGATCTTGCTGTTGCAGTCGAGAAAGCACAATGGAGCAGAATCAGTGAAATGTGCGAGAAGCTGAATGTTGATGAAAAAACCATTTTTAAGATCTATTCAGAAGCATTAGCCTGGTCCAGTCAGCTGCTAAAGCCTCAAGGTTTGTAGAACTATATTCTCCGAGTCTATATTATATAGAAAACAAATGTTGAATAATAAAAGCTTTTATGGCACTCTTATCTATAAGTTGAATTACTATTGATCTGGAGGTATTACATTGAATATTGAACTATTGAAATGTCATGGATCAGGAAATGATTTCTTTATTATAGATGAGATATCCAATACGTATCATTTTACAGAAGAGAATCGTGCGGAGCTAGCCAGAGCTATATGCGACCGCAGCACCGAGCTGGGCTCAGATGGAATTCTTTTCGTACTAAAAAGTGATAAAGCAGATGCCCGGATGCGTGTTTTTAATCCGGATGGATCTGAAGCCTCAATGTGCGGAAATGGGTTAAGATGCGTCGCCCGTTATGTTTGTGAACTTCTTGGGCTGAAAGAAGCTATCATTGAGACCATGAAAGCTGATTTACAGGTGAAAAAGCAAGAAGATATATTTGAGGACATTCCGACTTATCTTGTTGAAATCTCACCTGTTTCATTCGATTTGAAGGATCTTCCTTTAGTTCTTGATAAAGATACTGTAATTAATGAAAAAGTGAGCGGGATTTCAGATGAATTAGCTTTTACAGCCTTAGCAGTCCCTAATCCTCATTTTGTTTCCATTGTGGAGAAAGAGCAAATAGCATCAGACCTGCAAAAAAAGATCAGCGAATATTTGAATGGGCCGAATGAATTCTTTCCTGATGGAGTAAATGTCAGCTTTGTAAAGCCGCTAAAAAAAGGGCAGATTTATGTACGAACATTTGAACGGGGAGTAGGATTTACCAATGCCTGCGGTACTGCCATGTCCGCTTCGACACTTGTCACTTGCATGAATGGGCTTAATAAAATCGAAGAGCCTGTAGAGGTATATAATAATGGCGGAAAGGTGCGCTGTGTAGTCCATGAAGAGAATGGCAGGCAATCCATTGACTTAATTGGAAATGCGAGCTATGTTTACCGCTGTGAAGCAGAGACTGACATGGATAACCCTGCAGAGTTTTCCCTTTCCCCGAAAGAGGAATATACTGGAGAAATTAAGCAGTATGCTAAACTTCAGGAATTTGCTCAGGCAGTACTTAAAGAGTGGTTGTAGGATAAGGCATCAAGGCCTTATCCTTTTTTATTATGTTCCTTTAAAAACTCCAGCACTGGTGAAAACGGCTGAATTTCCTTTGTTTGAAAATAAGTGTTAAAAGGATCGCCATCACTGTTTATTCTTTTAATCATATTGGTTATTTGAAACCTTTCCATAGTGAGCTTTTCGTTAACTTCCTCCCAAAACAGCGGAGCTGCAACAGTCGCCGATTTATTTCCTCTGGGTGAATAAGGGGCTATAATCGTCTTACCTTCTGCATGCTGGATATAGTCCACATAAAGCCGCCCACCCCGGTGTTTCTTCAACCTTTCAATTGTAAAAGAATCCGGGTCTTTGTTTAGGAGATACTGGGCAATGAACTCAGTGAAAAGCCGTGTATCATCAAAGGTATAAGCATTTTCCGGCAAAGGAATATAAACTTGCAGCCCTTTATTGCCTGATGTTTTAACGAAGCTGATTAATTTAAGCTGATCCAGCACCTCTTTAATATAAACAGCGGCTTTAATGGCGAGAGGAAAAGCCTCCCGGGACGGCGGGTCCAAATCAAAAACGATTTCACTTGGTCCGGAGCTTGCGATCGTTTTGAACGGTATATGATATTCAAAAGCAAGCTGGTTTCCAAGCCACAACAATGTTTTTAGATTATTGCAGACAATATAATCAATACCTTCTGACATTTCCGTTTCGACAAAATCCGGTGCGTAATCCGGGCAATTTTTCTGGTAGAAGGGCTCTGCAAAAATCTCATGCGGATACCGGATAACGGTTAAAAGCCTGTTTTTTAAAAATGGCAGCATATAGGGTGCAACTTCTCTTAAAAAATGAATGTAATCAATCTTTTGAATAGCTGGAGTTTCCCATAATGGCTTTTCCGGATGGGTGATTTCTATTTCTGGAGGCAGGTTTTTCTGCTGCTGTATAAATTGATCATATGTACAGGCATCAGGCTTCAAATCGAAACGAAACTGGTGAAAGTGCGGCTCCCGCATTTGCTCCTCATAGATCTCGAGGTATTTAACATCCACACAGATTGCAGGTTCTACATATATGAATTGGCTGTTTTCATCTGCTTTATTTTCTTTAATTATTTGAAATAAGGCTTGTTTTTCATCAGGCTTCAAGCCAAAAAGAAACTGTCCGATTCCTATGACAGTATCCCCCTGATATACCCCGGCATAAAAGTATCCATTAGATTTTTCATAAGCAGTGATAAAACAGGAAACGTATTTCCAGTTTTTGAATTTCAGCCATAAAGAGGTTCTCTTTCCTTCTTCCCATTTATTCTTCATCTGCTTGGCCACAATTCCTTCACCGTCATGAAGAACGACTTTTTCCCATAGCTCCTTAAAACTGGGGTATGGGGGAACTAATTGAATCAGCCTGGAGTCCTTCTCGTCAGGTTTTAAGGGCAAATCACAGCTTTTAAACAAAGCTTCAAGCTCTGATTTTCTGGCAGAGTACTCTTTATCGGCAATTTTTCTGCCATTTATCATCAGGATGTCAAAAACAAGAAAACGGCAGGGAGCTGTTTTGGCTTTCTCAAGAATCTTTTTCTCAGATCTCATTCTCCCCCTGACCTGAATCGACCCAAAATGAGCTTTATAGGCATTTTCCAGCAAGACTACCTCTCCATCTAATATAAGCGGAAGGTATTGTTCAAATTTATCTTTGTGCTGTTCCAAAAAAGTATTAATCTCCGGGAAAAGATTTAATAAAGGTTTATCGTTTCTGCTTGTCAGTCTGGGTTCCTTGTCCCAGTGCAGGATCCCTCTAAAACCATCATATTTTGCTTCAAACAGCCATTCTTTCTCTTCCGGAACATCGAAAGTTAATGTAGGAAGCATAGGTCTCATACAATTTGGCCTCCTTTACAATCGTCATTATAGTTTTGGCAGTTGCCGCTAAAACTACTCAGTTTCCAATTCTTTTTGCGTATCCCCTTTTTTATTAATACACAAATTATGACTATTACATCAAAATGAATGGGAGTCTGACTATGCATACAATGTGGAAAGGAAGCATCAGTTTTGGGCTGGTGAATATACCAATTAAGCTGCATTCGGCTACAGAAGATAAGGATATCAAGCTGAGAAATCTTCATAAGGAATGTCATTCGCCAATTAAGTATGAGAAAACATGTCCTGTTTGTGAAAAGGAAATTAAGAACGAGGATATTGTAAAAGCTTATGAATACACAAAAGGAAAGTTTGTTGTTTTAGAGGATGAGGATTTAGAAAAGCTTAAACAGGAAAATGAGGATAAAGCTGTAGAAATAATGGACTTTGTAAAAATACAGGAAATTGATCCAATTTACTACAATCGCACCTATTATATGTCTCCAGGGGACGGGGGAGGGAAAGCTTACTCCCTTTTAAGAAAAGCGCTCGAGACGTCTGAAAAAGCAGGTTTGGCAAAAATCATTATCCGCTCCAAAGAACAGCTGGCTGTTGTCCGTGTATATGAAAATACTCTTGTCATGGAGACGATCCATTATCCTGATGAAGTACGCAAGGCTGCGGATGTGCCAAATGTGCCTGCAGAAGACAAAGTGTCAGATAAGGAGATCGATACTGCCATCATGCTGATTGATCAATTAACCACAGAATTTAAACCTGAAAAATATAATGATGACTACCGGACAGCCCTTTTGGAGCTTATAGAAGCAAAACGGACTGGCAAAGATATCGTCACGCCTGTTGAAAAAGAGCCTGCGGCAAATGTTACCGACCTTATGGCTGCCCTTCAGGCATCAATTGATAAAACTAAACCTGCTGATGCGGAAACAAAGAGAAAACCTGCAGCTAAAAAGAAACGTGCTTCAACAAAAACAAAGGCTAAAAAGCAAGCTTGATGAACCGAAACCGAATTTGCTGATGCAGACTCGGTTTTTTACTGGGCGGCTCACTCTTGAAACCGCAAAAAAAATGTTCCGTTTATCATATTTTGTGGTAATTCTATAACTAAAAAGGATATGAGTAAATGAACCGGAAAAATGTAACACGTATAAACATATTTTACTTAGCTCTGGCGGTCTCTATCATAGGCGGGTTTTTGCTGCTATTTATCGAAATAGTGGATGAACTGAAGGAAGAGGAGCTAATTCGTTTCGATGAGTCTGTGATCCAGTATGTACAGGCATTTATTTCTCCCCGGCTCACAGAGTATATGAGTGTAGTTACTTTTTTGGGGTCGGTAAAGTGGCTGGCTTTTTCGGTACTAATAGCAGCAGTACTTTTGTTCCTGTTTAAAAAGAGATCACTTGCATGGTTCATGGTTCTTTCATCGGGTCTCGGAGCACTTTTTAACCTGCTGCTGAAATGGATTTTTAAAAGAGAACGTCCGGATATCAGACCTCTGATTGAAGAGCAGGGATTCAGTTTTCCGAGCGGACATTCAATGGGATCTTTTATTTTTTATGGCTCACTTGCCTATATGATCATCCATCTGGCAAAAAGAAAGCGCTGGAAGGCTGCATGGACAATGATGCTTGGCTGCTTTATCATGATGATTGGATTAAGCCGCATTTATTTAGGTGTTCATTTTCCAAGTGATGTAATAGCCGGTTTTGCAGCCGGAGGTGCCTGGCTGACTATCATGATAATTGGATTCCGCTATTATGAGTACCGTAAAAAAGTATAATGGGTATTGAGAAATATGCACATTCTTTATAACATAGGGAAATAACAGAAACAGGAGTGGAAAGAATGAATCAAAAAATTTTGCCGGCATCATCAAATATGAAAGAATTTGAAAAGTTCCTGAAAAGCCCTTATGAAATTGGTGTATTTCTCGATATGCATATTTCACAGCTGAAAAATGTTTCCCAGATGGCAAAAGCACATAACAAAAAAATGATTTATCATGTTGACCTGATTCATGGCTTGAAAAGCGACGACTATGCCGTTGAATACATTTGCCAGGAATACAAGCCGTACGGGTTAATTTCTACTAAATCCAGCGTCATCCTGAAAGCGAAGCAAAAGGGAGTGATTGCTGTCCAGAGGATTTTCCTCATCGATTCGCACGCACTCGAAAAGAGTTATAAATTAATCGAGAAAACCAGGCCGGACTACATAGAAGTGTTGCCGGGTGCCATGCCATGGATGATAAAAGAGGTAAATGAACGTTTGAATACCCCTATATTTGCCGGAGGACTCATCCGCTCAGAAGAAGAAGTGAAGAATGCGCTTGATGCAGGAGCAGCTGCTATTACAACATCAAAAATAAGCTTATGGGAAAGGTTTTCATAAAAATGTCTAGAAATGTTTGACAACGTTTTCATATACTTGTATACTCGGTTTAACAAGTTAATTTATGTGTCGGAGATTAGGAGATTCACACAGTGTAGCCTTTTTAGGCTTAATCTGTCGTGCATCTCCTTTTTTGTTTCCGATCAGCCAGAATGGAAAGGGGATTTTCAGATGTCTGCATTTATGGGAGAAATGATTGGAACGATGATCTTGATTGTTTTTGGAGGAGGCGTTGTTGCCGGGGCGAATTTAAAAAAGACTTTCTCTTTTAATGGGGGATGGATTGTTATTACGATTGCCTGGGGACTTGCTGTAACGATGGGGGTTTTTGCTGTAGGTTCGATCAGCGGTGCACATTTGAACCCTGCTGTGACCATTGGATTTGCGCTTAGCGGTGATTTCCCGTGGCAAGACGTACCCGGGTATATTCTGGCTCAGGTCCTGGGCGGGTTCTTGGGAGGGGTGATTGTATTCCTTCACTATCTGCCGCATTGGAAAGAAACAGAAGACCAGGGTGCAAAGCTTGCTGTTTTCTCGACAAGTCCTGCCATTCCCCATACATTTTCAAATTTATTGAGTGAAATAATTGGGACGTTCATTCTTGTATTAGGTTTGATGTTTATAGGAGCAAATCAATTTACTGAAGGGTTAAACCCGATTGCTGTTGGCCTTCTCATCGTTGTTATCGGCATGTCGCTTGGCGGAACAACGGGCTATGCAATTAATCCTGCCCGAGACCTGGGACCGCGCATTGCTCATTTTCTTCTTCCCATTGCAGGCAAAGGGAAATCGAACTGGGGATATGCATGGATCCCTGTAGCCGGGCCAATCCTAGGGGGATTAATGGGATCAGCGTTCTATCAAGTTATGTTCGATGGCAAAGCTTCAGGTATGTTATGGGCAGTGCTGGGTGTTAATATAATAGTATTAATTCTTTCATATATTTTTGGCAAAAAACAGCCGGGAGAAGTTGATTCTTCTAAAGTGGCTGCATAAATAAGAGTATTGAACGAAATTGGGAGGAGTCCATTATGGAAAAATATATTTTATCATTAGATCAGGGGACCACAAGTTCACGAGCCATTCTTTTTAATAAAAAAGGAGAAATTGTGCACACGGCACAAAAAGAGTTCACACAGCATTTTCCAAAGCCTGGCTGGGTTGAACATAATGCTAATGAAATATGGGGTTCAATTTTATCGGTGATTGCAGGTGTTTTTTCAGAATCCGGCATAAAACCTGAGCAAATTGCCGGCATTGGCATTACAAATCAGAGGGAAACAACCGTTGTCTGGGATAAAGAAACGGGAGCCCCTATTTATAATGCGATTGTATGGCAGTCAAGGCAGACCAGCGAAATTTGTGATGAATTGAAAGAAAAAGGCTATAACGATCTGTTCAGAGAGAAAACTGGCCTGTTAATAGATGCCTATTTCTCAGGAACAAAGGTTAAGTGGATATTGGATCATGTGGATGGAGCAAGGGAAAAAGCGGAACAGGGAAAATTATTATTTGGAACCATTGATACATGGCTAATCTGGAAGTTATCTGGAGGAAAAGCGCATGTGACCGATTACTCCAATGCCTCCCGCACATTAATGTTTAATATTCATGAACTTAAATGGGATGAAGAGCTGCTGAATATTCTTGGAGTTCCGAAAAAGATGCTTCCTGAAGTGAAGCCATCTTCTGAAGTATATGCCAAGACCATCGACTATCACTTTTTCGGAAAAGAAGTACCGATCGCCGGGGCGGCGGGGGATCAGCAGGCTGCGCTGTTTGGACAAGCATGCTTCGAGAAAGGAATGGCTAAAAATACTTACGGCACCGGCTGTTTCATGCTTATGAATACAGGTGAAAAAGCCGTCCAGTCTGAACATGGACTTCTAACAACCATTGCCTGGGGACTTGAGGGGAAAATTGAATATGCATTGGAGGGCAGCATTTTTGTTGCGGGCTCTGCTATTCAATGGCTCCGTGATGGAATGAGAATGCTCAAAGATGCAAAGGACAGTGAAAGCTATGCCAAAAAAGTGGACTCGACCGATGGAGTATATGTAGTTCCGGCTTTTGTGGGCCTTGGAACGCCATATTGGGATAGTGATGTCAGGGGAGCAGTATTCGGAGTCACACGGGGAACGACCAAAGAGCATTTTATCAGGGCGACACTTGAGTCACTGGCTTATCAGACAAAAGATGTCCTCTCTGCGATGGAAGCGGACTCAGGCATTGAACTTAAGACGCTTAGGGTTGACGGAGGTGCCGTGAAAAATAACTTCCTGATGGAGTTCCAGTCAGATATTTTAGAGGTGCCGGTTGAAAGACCGGTAATTAATGAAACTACTGCGCTTGGGGCAGCTTACCTTGCTGGATTGGCCGTCGGGTTCTGGAAATCACAGGAGGAAATTGCTGAGCAGTGGGCAATTGACCAATCATATCATCCATCAATGGAAGAAAAAGTCCGTGCTGATCTTTATCAAGGCTGGAAAAAAGCTGTAAAGGCAGCAATTGCATTTAAATAATCAGAAGCAAGTTTTATACACAAATCATATCTTTTATGTTATAATAAGCTTAAGTTAATAGTTCGGCAGGAGATGCGGAGAGACCACAAAATCATTATCGTCTTATCGATAATGTATTTTGTGGTCTCTTTTTTATTCCCTGCTTAAAAGGGTAGTTACAACTACTAGCCTTTTCAATAAGGAGGAGACAGCAATGACATTTTCGAATTTGAATCGTACTGAAATGATAAATACCCTTACAGCGGAAGAATTTGATGTTCTGATTATTGGCGGAGGCATAACGGGAGCGGGGATTGCTCTGGACGCGGCAACGCGGGGAATGAAAACAGCGCTCGTTGAAATGCAGGATTTTGCAGCGGGAACCTCCAGCCGTTCAACCAAACTGGTTCACGGAGGATTAAGATATCTTAAGCAATTCGAAGTTAAAATGGTAGCTGAAGTCGGAAAAGAGCGGGCGATCGTATATGAAAATGGGCCACATGTGACTACACCGGAGTGGATGCTGCTGCCTATGCATAAAGGAGGCACTTTTGGAAAATTCTCAACCTCTATCGGCCTTAGAGTTTACGATTTTCTTGCAGGCGTCAGAAAGTCTGAACGCAGAAGTATGCTCAATGTCCGGGAAACATTATCAAAAGAGCCGCTTATAAAAAAAGATGGACTAAAAGGCGGCGGCTATTATGTGGAATACCGGACAGATGATGCCCGTCTTACGATAGAGGTAATGAAAGCTGCTGCAGAAAAAGGTGCTCTTCCAGTTAACTATTTGAAGGTCGAGAACCTTTTATATAGTGAACAAGGTATAGTATGCGGAGCAGCTGCTGCAGATCAGCTGACAGGCAGGGTTCATGAAATTAGAGCGAAAAAAGTCATCAACGCTGCTGGTCCGTGGGTTGATTCTATTCGTGATAAAGACGGGTCCAAGAAAGGAAAAACCCTGCGTCTGACTAAAGGTGTTCATTTGGTAATTGACCAATCCAAGTTCCCGTTAAAACAGGCTGTGTACTTTGATACCCCTGATAAAAGGATGGTATTTGCCATCCCTAGAAGCGGAAAAACATATGTGGGAACAACAGATACTTTCTATGACTCAGATCCTGTAAATCCAAAAATGACTGCAAGTGACAGGACATACATCATTAACGCTATTAACTTTATGTTTCCTTCTGTGAAAATAGCGGAGAATGATATTGAATCAAGTTGGGCTGGTGTTCGTCCGCTTATTTGGGAAGAAGGAAAAGACCCTTCCGAAATATCACGCAAAGATGAAATCTGGGAGTCGGATACTGGTTTGCTGACAATTGCCGGCGGGAAACTGACCGGGTACCGGAAAATGGCCGAAACCATTGTTGATTTGCTTGCTGAAAAATTCAAACAGGAATCGAATAGGACATTTAGCAGCAGTATTACAAAAACATTGCCCATTTCTGGAGGGGATGTTGGGGGATCTTCCAAGTTCAGGGAATTTATTGGGTTCCAGACTGAAAAAGGAACAAGTATTGGTTTATCAGCTGAACAGTCCAAACACCTTGTTAAAATGTATGGTTCTAACGTTGGCATCATTTTTAATATGATTGAAGCGGACAGGATTGAAGCTGAGAAATACGGTCTGCCGATTGTATTGTGGGCAAAGCTGAAATATGCAATTGAACATGAAATGGCTGCCACCCCTGTTGACTTTTTTAACCGCAGAACAGGAGCGCTTCTTTTTGATATTGAAACGGTAAGAAATTATCAAGGGCAAGTAATTTCATATATGGCTGATGCATTTAAATGGGATAAGGCTGCAGAAAGAAATTTCGAGAACCAGCTGAACCAGGAACTAAGCTTTGCAATAACGCCTGCTGATCAGGACTAGAACTCTCCGGACGGAGAGTTTTCTTTTAAAAGAGAATTTAAACAAAAGGGACATTCCACAGGCATACTATATTATAAATAGGCAGCGGAGGTAGGTATATGATATAAACAAAATTATTGAAATTGTAAATCAATACAAAAATGACCTTGTAATCGTTGGTGTTGGGAGGCAGACTGATTTGGCGCTGCCGCTCATTCTGTATGGAAAAGATGCATATAAAGATGTAAATGCATTTTATTTAATGGGAGGTGCGTTTCTGGTTCCGGGAAATGTAACGCCAGAGGCAGAAGCCAATTTTTACGCTGACCCCATTGCAGCGGATTCAGTGCTGGAAAAAGAAAAAAACATTTATTTATTTCCTCTGAATGTAACAAATAAAGCGATTATCCGGCCTGAGACGATTAATTTTATTGCAAATAATACCCAGTCACCTTTTAAAGATCTAATCAAACCAGCTTATGATTATTATTATGAAGCTTACCAAAAGCTTGTTCCGGGAATTCAGGGTGCGCCGCTCCATGATGTTCTTGTTTTAAGTGTTCTCACAAATCCTGATCTCGTCAAATATGTTAAACGAAGAGTGAGAATTGAACAGTTCGGAAAGGCCAAGGGGAAAAGCATAGCTGATTTTAGGCCTAAGCCTGAACAGGAAGTGCCGGAAACACTTGATGATAATATCGCGATGGAGCTTGACGTGGAACGTTTTGTCATTGATTTTATGGAGGTTTTTCTCTCTCAGGAAAATCAGAAGTAGCTTTTGATACATAGCTTTTGACACATTGTGTTGAAAGCTTTTTTATTTGTGTTAAAGGGGAATGGGATGTTCACATAGAATGTATTTACATGGAAAACATTTGAAGTAGGAAAAACTTTTTTAAAATAACTAAAATGGCAATAAATCCATTTAGTTTCAGTTAGCATTAATCTAAATCAAATGGAGGCTTTCGAATTGCTGAAAAATAAAAAATTAAACATGACTCTTTCAATTCTCGGAATGGTCATAGCCATTGGCATGGCATACAGTGTGCTAGTTTTTCTAAATAAGGATGAATCCACGATGCAAAAGACCTCATCAGATGCGGAGGCAGCCGCACAGGGATTAATGTACGATGATCTAGGGGACTTTATTGCCTCCAATCATATTTTTTATAATGAAACATTGGGGTGGGGAAGGGACCGTAAAGTCAGCTGGCCAAAACAAAGAAAACAAGCTGAATTAATCATAAACTCCCTAAAAAAAATATCAGCAGAGAATGAGGATCTGCAGAAGGACCTTGGGACAATAACAAGTCTGGCAGAAACTGTGCAGTCGGGCACCAAGGAAAAGGACGTATTAATCAAACTGCACCGGTACTTTCATGATCTGGATATAGGTTTTAATGACTATAATGATACAACCGATTATTTTGATGTAACCGAGTACAAAGGAGAAAGCTGATTTGCGGGTGACAAGATTTTTTCTTGACAGATAACCGCATATAGGATATTATAGTGATTGAAGTATTTGAGGTATATTGTTGAAGTCGTTAATTCACTTGGAATGTTCGGCATTCGAACTTTATTTTTAGTGAAACTGCGGCTTTTTATTATGTTTTATGCTCTTTAGGATTTTGAAAGAGTAAGTATGTGTTTGTAATTAAGAATAATTTGTGTGGACAGCTTAACGCTGAATGTTCTTCTTAATCATCTTCTGTAAACCAGACACTTCTCCGTATTTTTACTTCAGTAAGTTTCTTACCATTTAATATTAAAATCTCAGAGAGCATCTAAGTCGGAAAGGATTCCGACCGACCTGATTCCCACTGGCGCGGTCTAGGAGCCGCAAGGATGGAAGAGAGGCAGGGCTTTCATTGTTTTAGGTAATAATTAATTAACTCAAATATATCACTTATAAGGACAGTGTTTGCTGTCCTTTTTTATTTATTTTACAAAAACACGAACGTTTTAATAAATTTCGGTTTAATTATTTGTGTTTTTGTGCTATTATCTAATCATTAGAATAGCTTTTCAAAATCGCAGTGACTGACGACAATGCGGAATCAACCGCTGGGGAGCTGCGTCTATGTATAGCCGGTCGTCTGGGCAGAGATAAGGGATACCCTTGTCTCTTTTTTTCATAACAAAATGGAAAAGCCCGCAAGCCGAATAGGTGCTTTTCCTATAGGAGGAATATGCATGGCGGAAAAAAAGATTATTCTTGATGGAATTGTTGTGGCAAAACATGTGAAAGACCAATTAAAGAATCGAATTGAAGAATTAAAGGTAAAAGGTGTTGACCCTTGTTTAGCCACTATTTTAGTGGGAGATGATCCTTCGTCTGAAACGTATGTAAGGATGAAGGGGAATGCATGTGAAAAACTGGGGATCTTATCAAAACGTATCCATATGCCAAAGGATACAACAACAGAAGAACTGCTGAAGAAAATTGGAGAACTGAATGATGATCTTTCTGTACATGGAATCCTTCTCCAGCATCCCGTACCTGGACATATAGATGAACGCAAAGCTTTTGAAGCTATTGCAATTGAAAAAGACGTAGACGGTGTTACAAGCCTCGGATATGGACAGACTGCTTTCGGCTTTGGTGAATATCCGTCCTGCACACCTGCAGCTATTTTGGAGATTATGGATTATTATAAATTGAATGCTGAAGGTATGCATGCTGTTGTCATCGGCAGAAGCCCAATCCTTGGCAAGCCGGTTTCTGCCCTTTTACTCAATCGAAATGCAACGGTCACAACCTGCCATTCATATACAAAAGACCTGCCCAGGATTGTAAAGCAGGCTGATATTGTAGTTGCAGCTGTGGGAAAACCTAACTTTGTTAAGGGTGAATGGATTAAAGAAGGGGCTATTGTTCTTGATGCCGGATATAATGAAGGAAATATTGGAGATGCAGAGTATGACAGCTGTTTCGAAAAAGCGTTTGCTATCACCCCTGTACCTGGTGGAGTAGGACCTGTTACGATTTCCATGCTTTTGAAACATACTGTTCAGGCTGCGGAAAAGACGCTAACTAATAAGAAAATCATAAATAGTCAATTTATCCCTAATTAAAAATTGATCTCCAAAAGGATTGACTTATAGATGGGTGTCGGTTATTATTAGGTTAACGCTGTAAAGTTCGTAATATACTTTTTGGATAAGTAGACGTAGCTGCAAAGAAATGTAGGCGATCGTTCATCCTCATTTCTGGCAGCTGCGTCTTTTTTATGTTAAGTTTATATGGTACATTATAGTGAAAAACAACTTATTGGGAGGCAACACAAATGAACACAGGTAAAGTTAAATGGTTTAATGCAGAAAAAGGTTTCGGATTCATCGAATCTTCAGAAGGTCAAGATGTATTCGTACACTTCTCCGCTATCCAAACTGAAGGTTTCAAAACTTTAGAAGAAGGTCAAGACGTAACTTTCGAAATCGTTGAAGGTAACCGTGGACCTCAAGCTGCTAACGTAACAAAAGCATAATTTTGCTTAAATGAGGTGATGCATGTCTAATCATGCATCACCTTTTTATGTTTGCTTATCCACTTTGTAGCCTTCAGCATTCCTCAAAACAGATCTTCTGCAGCACCTGCTTTTAGGATATGTATTTTTCATTTCACCCAATTAAAATTCTTCACTTACAAAAAGTTTAAAATTAGTGCAAACGGAAATGTAAAAAAGAGATGCAAACTGGAAAGCCTAGTAAAGTGTCAATGTCTTTATACAAAAACAGTCTTTCAGTACCTAATAATATATATAATTCAAGGAGGAACACATATTTTGACAACTTTTTCAGATTTTGGCTTAAGTAATGAAATAGTAAAAGCTCTTTCCAATATGGGCTTCGAGGAACCAACACCAATTCAGGCACAGGCGATTCCAATCGGAATGCAGGGCAAGGACATGATTGGCCAGGCGCAGACTGGAACAGGAAAAACCACTGCTTTCGGTGTACCGCTTTTAGAGCAGATTGATTTAAATGAAGGTATTCAAGGTCTTGTCCTTGCGCCAACACGGGAGCTTGCTGTACAGGTGGCAGAAGAATTAAACCGGATAGGACAGGTAAAAGGAGTCCGGACGCTTCCTGTTTACGGCGGTCAGGATATTAACCGCCAAATCCGTGCGCTTAAAAAACACCCGCATATCATTGCTGCTACACCAGGCAGATTAATTGATCATATTGAAAGAAAAACAATCCGCTTAAGCAATATCAAGATGGTTGTATTGGATGAAGCGGATGAAATGCTCAATATGGGATTCATCGAGGATATCGAAAGAATCCTGAGTGAAATTAAAGGTGAGCGCCAAACCCTTCTTTTCTCGGCAACAATGCCAAGAAGAATTCAGTCACTTGCTGAAAAATTCATGCAGGAGCCTGAAATGGTAAAAGTGAAAGCAAAAGAAATGACTGTTAAAAATATTGAACAGTATTACATGGAAGTGCATGAAAAACAAAAATTTGATGTGCTTTGCAATCTTCTGGATATTCAATCACCTGAGCTGGCGATTGTATTTGGCAGAACGAAAAAGCGTGTAGATGAAGTGGTGGAAGGACTCATTAAAAGAGGATATTCGGCTGAAGGAATTCATGGCGATATTCCACAGGCGAAAAGAGATCAGGTAATCCGCCGATTTAAAGAACAGACAATTGATATCATGGTTGCCACTGACGTTGCTGCCCGTGGCCTTGATATTTCAGGCGTCTCCCATGTTTATAACTTCGATATCCCACAGGATCCTGAAAGCTATGTTCACCGGATTGGACGTACAGGCCGTGCTGGAAACAAGGGGCTTGCGATTACATTCGTTTCTCCACGAGAAATTGACCACCTGAAAATAATTGAAAATGTTACAAAAAGCAAAATGGCGAAAAAGCCAGTTCCTTCCTTTAAGGATGTTGTTGCAGGCAATCAGCAGGCGACAATTAATAAACTTATGGAAGTTATTGAAAAAGAAGAACATGCAGACTTCAAGAGAGTGGCGGAAAATCTTCTTGAAGATACAGATTCTGTTACTTTGCTTGCTGCAGCCTTTAAATTGCTGACTAAAGGTCCTGATGTCACCCCGGTTAAATTAACTGCGGTTGAACCTGTCCGTGTCAGAAAACCTAAAGGTGATCGCGGAGGAAGAAGATTCAGCGACAGATCCAGAGGCGGCGGACGCGATAGAAGAGATTTTAAAGGGGGCCGCGACAGACGCAGCAGTAAGCCACGCAGCAATAGCAATAAGGGTTAATGCGGCTAAATAGCGGAAAAAAAGATTTTTTTCACTGCTTTTTGAATATTTTATTATAAAAACTGAAGATTTTACCCATATTAGTAAATGCAGGGTAATAATCACTCTGTGAGTTATTGATATTAGGAGGAAATTTACATGGCAACAGGTAAAGTAAAATGGTTTAACTCAGAAAAAGGTTTTGGTTTTATCGAAGTTGAAGGCGGAGAAGATGTATTTGTTCATTACTCTGCAATCCAGACAGAAGGTTTCAAAACCCTTGATGAAGGCCAGGAAGTTAACTTTGACATAGAGCAGGGCCAGCGTGGACCGCAAGCTGTAAATGTAACAAAGTTATAATGATTGAAAAGAGAGTCCCTTGATGGGGGCTCTCTTTTATTTTTTGGGGTAAATAAGGTTCAACAGTAAGGAGAAAGGACCTTAGTTAACTGCTTTACTGCTTCATTGAACAAGCTGGTGAAGATGCCCTTGCGTCTGTGATCTGGATGGACCATTCCGCTTTTACCATAATGTAAATTTTTCTCATCTGCTGGTCTCGATTTCAAAGTATCCCAATTTAATTTTAATTCGATATTCTCTGTCTCTTCGCTTATTTGCTGCAGAGATCGAATATCGTCCAATTGTTTTTTTGTCAGCAATCAGGCGGCCTCCTCTATAAAAATTGATAAACCAATAATATAAAAAAACGGATCAAACGGATAGTCCTAAAATTGAAAACAAACGAGTGCTGATTGAAATTATGTTAATAAATATTGCAATATGTTAGGATTGTATGGATTAAGGGGGAGATTGAATGAAAAATTTCACAGTGAAGTTCCATAAGGAAGACAATATACAGCAGATGGTTGTTCAGAAGCTGAATGAAAATGACTTTGAGCAATATACAGAAGGCGGAACAAGGCATTTATTTGAATTGAACTCAAATGTTGGCTATTTTATATTTTTTGATGCTGTCGACAAGGAAGGTAAAGAGTCTTACATGGTTCTGCAATATGAAGGGGAATCGGAAGAACCCAGTGCATGCTTTGCTTTTGAATTAAAAGACTTCTACCAATTCACAGCTCTTTATCTGAATGACCTGGATTTTAATGAAGGTAATAATGTGGACAGGGAAGAAGCTTATACACCTATACAGCATTTAGCTCATTTAATGTATCACATTATTGAAGAGGGAAAGGGAATTT
>NZ_BCUY01000050.1 GCF_001591465.1 Cytobacillus firmus NBRC 15306 | reverse complement strand
CATTAGCTGATAAAATCGGCAGGTAATTACTATGGAATTATTTGCTATTAATGAAATGTTTAGGTAACCTGTTATTAGATAGGCCATTTTTCATTGGTGAAAACCAACAGAAAAACTGTTATGATTTTACATAATTAATAATTAAAAACTATTTAAGTGTTATAGAAGTTTTTTTACCCAGGACAGGAGGGGTAAATGTGCCAAATCTTCAGCAGAGTATGACGACAATCAGAAATTTACTTAATATGACCTTTTTTCGTGTTCTCTTATTTGTTCTATTGGGAGTTGCTATGTATTTTTCCATGTATAGCAATGTGAAGCCTGAAAAGATGGATTTAAGTCTGTTCTCTGTCGCTGAACAGACAATAAGGTCACCCATAACAATAGAGGATAAAGCAAGCACAGAAAGAAAGAGAAAAGAAGCAGAAAATAATGTTAAGGATATTTACGTTGTAAAAAAAGAGATTGCACAAAACAGAGTCGACCTGGTTACCTCTATTTTCGGATCCGTATCGGAAGTGAATGAAGAAGTAAAAGAAGGGATGGAAGAGAAAAAGAAAGCTGCTGCAAATGAGGCCGGCAAAGATGCCGAGGCACCAGACCCTTCCGCACCCGGTCCTGAAGACAAATTGTCCATGGTTAAAGAAAAACTCACTGATGACGTAACACGTGAAGTTCCTGATGGAGTTTTCCTTGCTTTGCTGCAGGCAAAGGAGGGGGAACTAAGCATTGCGAAAGACCTTACTGTTACTGCCATCAATAAAATCATGAATAATGAAATTCCTGCTGAACAGGTGGAGAACGCGAAAAAGCGTGTTGAAGAAGAACTGAAGTTCACCAGCTTAAATTCAGATTTAAAAAAAGCCGCAATAGAGCTGGGGCGATATGCAATATATCAAAATCAATTTTATGATCCTGCTGCTACGGAAGAATTGCGGCAGCAGACCATTGAGAGTGTTGAGCCAGTAAAAATCCTTCAGGGACAGATCATTGTTGAAGAAAATCAGCTGATCAGCAGGGACATATACAGACAGCTTGAACTTGCAGGACTTCTAGACAGTGTTAATTCGATTCAGCCTTTTATAGGCTTGACACTAATCATTGTCATTGTTTTATCAGCCCTATATTATTATTTCCGCGAATTGAATGTGCAGCGGGAGTTAAAGCAAAGCTATTTATTGCTGTTCAGCCTTGTTTTTATCTTATCGATCTTGCTTATGAAGGTCATCAGCCTGTTCCAGTATGCTGATTACTCAGAAATAGGATATATTTACCCTGCAGCCATGGGAGCTATGCTGATCAAAATACTGATTGATGAAAAGCTTGCAATGTACTACACAATTATAATGGCGATCAGCGGAAGCATCATTTTTAATGAAGGTGTTACAGGAACATTCCAGCTGACATCAGCCATTTATATCCTTTGCAGCGGCTTGGCGGCCATATTGTTTTTGAGTAAGCAGAATCGCCGCACAAAAATATTGCAGGCTGGTTTATTCGTATCTGCAGTTAATATACTTGTTATCTTTTCAATGCTCTTTTTAAGAAATGGCCACTATGAAACGATCGAATATGGATTTTACTTTGTAATCGCTCTGATTTCAGGTATTTCGTCTGCAGTCCTGGCGATCGGCCTGCTGCCATATTTTGAGGCGGGATTCGGAATCTTGTCTACTATGAGGCTGATTGAACTTTCCAACCCTAATCATCCGCTTCTGAGAAAGATACTGACCGAATCTCCCGGAACTTACCATCATAGTGTAATGGTTGCAAATCTTTCCGATTCAGCTTGTGAAGCTATTGGGGCAAATGGTCTTTTGGCGAGAGTGGGCTGCTATTATCACGATATCGGCAAAACAAAACGGCCGCAATTTTTTATTGAAAATCAGGTGAATATTGAAAATCCGCATGATCGGCTTCCTCCTCAGACCAGTAAGAATATTATTATCGCCCATGCCGCAGATGGTGCTGAAATGCTGAGAAAGCATAAAATGCCTAAGGAGATAGTGGATATTGCCGAACAGCATCATGGAACAACATTGCTGAAATATTTTTACTACAAAGCAAAGCAGAATGGCCTCGAAGTAAAAGAAGAGGACTACCGCTATCCGGGACCTAAACCGCAATCAAAAGAGTCGGCAGTCATTGGCATTGCGGATAGTGTAGAAGCAGCAGTCCGTTCAATGGCACATCCTACAACAGAGCAAATAGAGGATTTGGTCAAAAAGATAATCGCAGACAGGCTTCAGGATGGACAGCTGAATGAATGTGATTTAACCTTAAAAGAACTGGAAACCGTTTCACACTCGTTCTGTGAAACGTTAAACGGAATTTTCCATTCACGTATTGAGTATCCTGAAATGACAAAACAGAAGGTGAAACAGGCATGACTTTAAGCATTGATTTTTTAGACGAAACGAATGAGCTTCAGGAAAATGATATAGCCAAAATCGAAGAGTTAATTAACTTTGCGGCCTCAAAAGAATCTGTTGAGCCCGAAAGCGAAGTATCCATCACTTTTGTGACCAATGAGCGCATTCGCGAAATCAACAGGGAGTACCGGGATAAAGATCGGCCGACAGATGTTATTTCTTTCGCGATGGAAGAGCTGGGTGAAGGTGAAATTGAACTGATTGGTGCTGATATGCCGCGGATCCTTGGGGATATCATTATCTCCACTGCAAAGGCGAAGGAGCAGGCGGAGGAATATGGACATTCTTTTATAAGGGAGCTTGGGTTTTTGGCGGTCCATGGCTTCCTTCATCTTCTTGGCTATGATCATGAAAATCCGGATGATGAGAAAAAAATGTTTTCCCGCCAGAAGGATATACTTGATGAATTCGGGCTCACGAGATAAAAAGGTCCGAAGACACAATGTTTTCCTCAATTCCTTTGTATTTGCTTTTTCCGGAATTAGAACAGCGTTATGGAATGAAAGGAATCTGCAGATACATTTGGCAGTATCCCTGGCTGTCATGTTCTTTGGGATATACTTTGGCATTTCCCGGCTTGAATGGATGATCATTCTGCTGGCCATCGGGGGAATGTTCTCACTTGAATTGCTTAATACAGCCATTGAAAGGGCTGTGGATCTGTCAACAGAAGATTACCATCCCCTTGCCAAACAGGCGAAGGATATAGCCGCTGGAGCGGTGCTGGTGTTTGCCATTATAAGTGTAATAATAGGCGGAGTAATATTCCTCCCTAAAATCCTGGTATTTCTGCAGTAAAGCGAAGCTGTCCGAATGGGCAGCTTTGCTTTTTTTGCTTTTTCTATATTAATAAATAAGGCTGACCGTAATCTGCTTTGAATTATCAGGCCTGAGTTTGAAAACGTTCACTGAATCAGCTAAAATGACAGAACAGCATTAAATTTCACGGGCCGGGGAGATTTTGAGGGATGCCATTTAGAAAACAATGGCCTGATAAAATTTAAACAGCCTGCATATTTTTAGAAAATTCAATTTTTTTATTACGTTTTTGCTACAAACAATGAAAATCAAAGTAAAATGTTGTAAAATAAAAGAGAAGCGGCTGCTTTTCACAGAAAGAAGCTTTGCGAGCCCCAAGGCCCATGATTGCATCGGGAGCAGCTCCGTTTTACAGGAAAGGAAGAAATATTTGTGAATAACGATCAGCTAATACAGGAAGCAAAGATTGCAAGAGATAGAGCATATGTGCCATATTCAAAATTCAAAGTGGGAGCGGCGCTATTAAGCAGTGACGGTCAGGTTTTCCACGGCTGCAACATAGAAAATGCAGCGTACAGCATGTGTAATTGCGCTGAAAGGACTGCGCTCTTCAAAGCATATTCTGATGGCGTAAAAAGCTTTTCAGCCATTGCTGTTGTTGCTGACACAGACCGTCCTGTCCCCCCATGCGGTGCATGCAGACAGGTAATATCCGAATTATGTCCGCCTGCAATGAAAGTTGTATTAACCAACTTAAAAGGGGATATTAAAGAATTAACAGTTGAAGAATTACTGCCAGGAGCATTTTCACCGGAGGACTTACATGAATAATACACAACAAGGACACAAATCAGGCTTTATTTCTATAATCGGCAGACCAAACGTAGGAAAGTCAACATTCTTAAATCGCGTAATTGGGCAGAAAATTGCCATTATGAGTGATAAGCCGCAAACGACGCGCAATAAAGTTCAGGGTGTCCTGACAACCAATGACGCACAATTTATTTTTATTGATACGCCAGGAATCCATAAGCCAAAGCATAAACTGGGAGATTTTATGATGAAAGTTGCCCAAAACACATTGAAAGAAGTAGATGTTATCCTGTTTATGGTAAATGCCCAGGAAGGCTTTGGACGCGGTGAAGAATTCATACTTGAGAAATTTCAGTCAGTCCGTACGCCAATTTTCCTTGTGATCAATAAGATTGACCAGGTGCATCCAGATGAACTTTTTAAAATTATTGAGTCTTACAAGGAAAAGTACGATTTCAGTGAAATTATCCCCATTTCTGCTTTGGAAGGCAATAATGTAGAGACGCTGTTAGAACAGATTAAAAAATATATTCCGGAAGGGCCGCAGTTTTATCCTGCTGATCAGGTAACAGATCACCCAGAAAGATTTATCGTTTCCGAACTGATCAGGGAAAAAGCGCTGCATTTAACAAGAGAGGAAATACCGCACTCGCTTGCTGTCACTATTGATAAAATGGAGCGCCGCGAAGACAAGGATGTCGTTCATGTCATGGCTACGATCATTGTGGAACGTGACTCCCAGAAAGGCATTGTGATTGGAAAGCAAGGAAAGATGCTCAAGGAAATCGGAAAAAGAGCAAGGGTGGATATTGAAAATCTTCTTGGTTCACAGGTTTTTCTGGAGCTTTGGGTCAAAGTTCAGAAAGACTGGCGCAATAAAATGTCTCAGCTCCGCGATTTTGGCTTCCGTGAAGATGAGTACTGAACCAGCCCTAATTAAAGTATTATCCATTTCTGATTTATATGCATACAGGTGATTGACAATATTTTCGTCTCATGATTTTACAAAGACAGGCTATGATATAGATAAACGTATTGGGATAAATAATTGCTAGTTGAATAACTGAAAGGTGGGGTTTTCGATGATGGATTTTACCTGGAGAGTGTTTTCCCAGACAGGAAATATTGACACATATCTTCTCTTCAAGGAGCTAGAAAAGGAAACTCAGGATATACCCGGCAGCAATGATGAAGAGCTAGCAGAAGCTGATTTTCCCATCTCATAGGTTTGTCGAAAGACAGGGATGGTGTCACAGTTGCTTGATAAATGTGAAGGCATCGTCATCAGGACAACTAATTATAGTGAAACAAATAAGATAGTTACTTTATATACCCGTGAATGGGGAAAAGTTGGTGTGATGGCACGAGGAGCAAAAAAGCCCAACAGCAGACTTGCTGCTGTCACCCAGCTTTTTACATACGGGAATTTTTTAGTCCAGCGCGGAAGCGGTCTGGGCACCCTGCAGCAGGGGGACATGATCTCATCCATGCGATCTATTAAAGAAGATATTTTTCTGACGGCATATTCAAGCTATATAGTCGATTTGACTGATAAAAGCAGTGAGGATAAAAAGCCCAACCCATTTTTGTTCGAATTGCTGCATCAAACGCTAAATTTAATTAACGAAGGATATGACCCGGAAATTCTCACGAACATTTATGAAATGAAAATGCTGAATGGTCTGGGTTTATATCCTGTTCTTGATCAATGTTCTGTCTGCGGAATCACTGACGGGCATTTTGCATTTTCTATCCGGGAAAACGGCCTCATTTGTCACCGCTGTCTTGATAAGGATCCCTATCATTATAAAGTATCACAGGCCACAATTAAGCTGCTGCGCCTGTTTTATTTTTTTGACTTGTCCAGGCTCGGCAATATCTCTGTTAAACCGGAAACCAAAGCTGAATTGAAAAAGATTATCTCTGCTTATTATGAAGAGTATTCCGGCTTAAACCTTAAGACTAAGAAGTTTTTGAATCAAATGGACAAGTTTAATGATCTTATGTAATGAGCTCCTTTTGCTTTTTACTTAAGATTGACAATCCAATGTGATTCCGCTATGATTCAAATTAATAAAATATTATTGCTGTGAAGGAGAAGAGTACTTAACTTTTTCTCATTAAAGCGAACCCGGGATAGTGGAAGCTGGGTATGGATGGTTAAGGAAGGGCGCTCTGGAGCAATATTGTCTATCGACAGCAAAGAGGCTGCGGGTAAAATCGCGGCAAATAGGGTGGAACCGCGGGTAAACTCTCGTCCCTATGCCATGTGGCATAGCGACGGGAGTTTTTTATGTTCACCGAAACATGGAAGTTTTGTGGTAGACAGCTGCTAAATTTATAACAAATTAAGAAAGAGGTGTCCTATGAATATTCAAAACATGATATTAACGCTTCAAAAGCATTGGTCTGAACAGGGGTGTATCCTGATGCAGGCTTATGATACAGAAAAAGGCGCAGGTACGATGAGCCCTTATACATTTTTAAGAGCGATCGGACCAGAGCCGTGGAATGTGGCTTATGTAGAGCCTTCACGCCGTCCGGCCGATGGCCGTTATGGAGAGAATCCAAATCGGCTTTACCAGCATCATCAGTTTCAAGTGATCATGAAGCCCTCGCCGGATAACATCCAGGAGCTGTATCTTGATTCACTCAAAGCATTGGGCATTGATCCGCTTGAACATGACATCCGGTTTGTAGAAGATAACTGGGAAAATCCTTCTCTGGGCTGCGCGGGCTTAGGATGGGAAGTGTGGCTTGATGGCATGGAAATAACACAGTTCACATACTTCCAGCAGGTAGGCGGTTTGGAATGCAAGCCTGTGTCTGTTGAAATTACATATGGAATTGAAAGGCTTGCCTCTTACATTCAGGATAAGGAAAATGTCTTTGACCTTGAATGGACAGAAGGATTTACGGTTAGGGATATCTTCCTGCAGCCTGAGTATGAGCATTCGAAATACACATTCGAAACATCGGATCAGGAAATGCTCTTCAATTTGTTCAATATCTACGAGAAAGAAGCACATAGGCAAATGGAGGAAGGGCTTGTACATCCAGCTTATGACTATGTATTAAAGTGTTCCCATACTTTTAATCTGCTTGATGCAAGGGGAGCGATCTCAGTGACAGAAAGAACCGGCTATATTGCAAGATGCCGAAACCTGGCCAGAAAAATAGCCAAAACCTTTTATGAAGAGCGGGAAAAACTTGGCTTCCCAATTTTAAAGGATAAGGAGGAAGGATCTCATGAATAAGAAAGATCTTCTGCTGGAAATTGGACTCGAAGAAATGCCTGCCAGATTTGTCACTAATTCAATGAATCAGCTTTCAGATAAAGTGAAATCATGGCTTTTGGAAAAGAAAATATCTTTTGACGAGATCAGCGCTTTCTCCTCCCCACGCCGTCTGGCTGTTCTTGTTACGGGAGTGGATACCGCCCAGGAGGACATAAATGAGGAAGCGAAAGGACCTGCGAAAAAAATCGCTTTAACCGGGGATGGAGAATGGTCAAAAGCTGCTGTTGGATTCAGCCGGGGGCAGGGAGCTTCTGTTGAAGATATATTTTTTAAAGAAATTAACGGTGTTGAATACGCCCATGTCAGCAAATTCATTAAAGGTCAGGAAACAGCTGCACTGCTGTCTGAACTTCAGCAGATTGTCACCTCGTTATCCTTTCCGAAGAATATGCGCTGGGCAAACCAGGAGCTGCGCTTCATCAGGCCGATCAAATGGCTTGTGGCATTATTCGGAAATGAAGTTATTCCTTTCTCAATCACAAATGTTCAGACTTCCAACCTTACAAGGGGGCATCGTTTTCTCGGGGAAGAGATTGAAATTAATAATCCCTCTGACTATGAAAAGTCCCTGCTGGCACAGTATGTCATTACTAACCCTCAGGAAAGAAAAAGTGCTATTCTCTCGCAATTGGAAAAAATTGAGGAAGAGAATGATTGGGTGATTCCTGTTGATGAAAATTTATTGGAAGAAGTAAATAATCTGGTTGAGTACCCGACAGCATTATATGGCAAATTTGAAGAAGAATATCTGGAGCTTCCGGAAGAGGTTTTAATTACCTCAATGAAAGAGCATCAGCGCTATTTCCCTGTAAAGTCCAAAGACGGCAGGCTTCTTCCTTACTTTGTTACAGTTCGGAATGGATCTCATGAACATTTGGAGAAAGTGGCTAAAGGAAATGAGAAAGTATTGCGGGCAAGACTTTCTGATGCAGCTTTCTTCTACAGGGAAGACCAAAAAACGGATATCGCAGCATCGCTCGAAAAACTTAAAAACATTGTGTATCATGAAGAAATTGGAACACTTGCTGAGAAGGTAGATCGTGTCCGCCAGCTGGCAGCGAAACTAAGCGAGAAACTTGACTTCAGTGATGAAGCAAAAGCAGTGACAGACCGTGCTGCTGAAATCTCAAAGTTTGACCTTGTTTCGCATATGGTTTATGAATTTCCTGAGCTGCAAGGTTTTATGGGGGAAAAATACGCTCTGCAAAAAGGTGAAAAAGAAGCTGTGGCGCGTGCAATTAATGAACATTACATGCCGCGCAATGCAGAGGACCAGACGCCAGAAAGTGATGCCGGTGCAGTGCTGTCCATTGCTGAGAAGCTGGACACAATTGTGTCATCCTTTGCAATTGGGATTATTCCAAGCGGTTCCCAGGATCCATATGCCTTAAGAAGACAGGCATCGGGTATCATCCAGACGTTACTGGCTAAAAACTGGAATCTAAAACTTGAAGAATTGATTTCATTATCTTCTGAGACGGTTCTTAATGCGGATATTGGAAAGAAATCAAAAAGTGAATTGATGAAGGAATTAGTTTCTTTCTTTAAATTAAGAATTAAATATATGCTGCAGGAAAAAGCAGTGCGCTATGACTTAATTGAAGCTGTATTAGGAAATGATATCGGCTCCGTGCCTTCACTTGTGAATAGAGCCCAAGTATTGGAGTCCCACAAGGATGCAGAAGGCTTCAAGGAAAGCATTGAAGCTCTTAGCCGGGTAATCAACATTGCTTCTAAGGCAGAAGATAAAGGGGATATAGACAGCGGCTTATTTGAAAATGAAAACGAAAAAGCTCTGTTCAGCAAATATTTATCTGTAAGCGAGGAATTGAGAAAAGAGGTTAAAGAGCAAGAAGCCTTTAACTTGCTAATCAGCTTGAAACCTGAAATTGATCAATACTTCGAGCATACTATGGTAATGGATGAGAATCAGGAAATTCGCCGCAATAGGCTGCATCAAATGGCACATTTGGCAGATATGATAAAGAAATTTGCAAATATGAATGAAATAATTGTTAAGTAATAAGCTAAAATTTTGCGTTTTATGCTTGAATACGATTAAAATCTAAGATAAAGACAGCTGCCGTGGCTGTCAGGAAAGAGCCTGTTTATCATCTGACGGGCTCTTTCGTTTTGGGCATAGTAGGCAGCATCGCAAACTATATATGAAACACATCTTTTCATTTATGACAAATAGTATATAATAATTATATAAAAGTATAACCTTATTATAGTGGGAAATGAGTGCCAATAGCGTCTCCTTTTCAGATTAGGTGGTGAGGAAAATCGAATTAAATAAAAGGCAGGAAAAGATCATAGAAATCGTTAAGGAAAACGGGCCGATCACTGGTGAGAGTATAGCGGAACAGCTTAGTCTTACGAGGGCAACACTAAGGCCTGATCTGGCTATATTAACGATGGCAGGCTATTTAGATGCCCGTCCGCGTGTAGGCTATTTTTATACAGGCAAGACTGGGGCGCAGCTGTTGACAGAAAACCTCCAAAAGCTTTATGTAAGGGATTATCAATCCATTCCTGTAGTGGTTAATGAGAATGTATCGGTGTATGATGCAATTGTGACAATGTTTTTGGAAGATGTCGGCACGTTATTTGTTGTCGATCAGGGTTCACTGCTTGTTGGAGTTCTGTCAAGGAAGGATTTACTGCGTGCAAGTATTGGCAAGCAGGAGTTAAATTCCATCCCTGTTAATATCATTATGACTAGAATGCCTAACATTACCATGTGTGAAAAAGATGATTTGCTCATAGAAGTTGCTAAAAAGCTGATTGAAAAGCAAATTGACGCCCTTCCTGTTGTAAAAAAGACGGAGAAAGGGTTCGAAGTAAACGGCAGGATAACCAAAACAAATCTGACAAAGGCATTCTTGGCTCTGGCCGGAGAAAAGTAGCATTGTAAGAAGGAGATGGTGTTGAAGGATGGAAAAATTGCCGGTCATTTATGTCGTTTCGGACTCAGTGGGAGAAACGGCCGAACTTGTAACAAAAGCTGCAACGAGCCAGTTCAATGGCAGTGATGTATCTATTAAGCGTTTTCCATATGTTGAAGAAAAAATACATATTGATGAAGTCATTTCGCTGGCAAAGCTGGATAATGGGATGATAGCCTATACAATGGTCAAGCCGGACATGAGGAAATATATTAACCAGCGGGCTGCTGAAGAAGGGATATATGCCTTTGATATTGTTGGCCCTTTAATGGATCAAATCCAAAGAGCCTGCGGCATTACACCGCTTTTTGAACCAGGACTGGTCAGAAAGCTTGATGAGGATTATTTTAAAAAGATTGAGGCAATCGAGTTCGCTGTAAAATATGATGATGGCCGAGACCCTCGTGGAATATTAAAGGCTGATATAGTGCTTATAGGTGTATCAAGGACTTCGAAAACACCGCTTTCCCAGTATCTTGCCCACAAGCGCCTTAAAGTGGCTAACGTGCCCCTTGTGCCTGAAGTTGATCCTCCAGAAGAGCTGTTTCTTGTCCCGCCGGATAAGTGCTTCGGTCTGAAAATCAGCCCTGAGAAATTAAACTTTATCCGAAGAGAACGCCTGATATCATTAGGTCTAAGCGATAATGCCAGCTATGCCAATATAGAAAGAATCAAAGAAGAAATAGGTTACTTTGAAAAAACCGTTTCCAAAATTAAATGCCCGGTTATTGATGTCACGAACAAAGCTGTAGAAGAAACAGCCAATATGATCTTAAATCAATATCGGAAAAGCTTTCCGAAAAGCTAGCACATAAATTCTTTATGTGCCTTTTCTTTTCTATAGTCGGCAGTCAGGTTTTTTGAGGGCTTTTACTTCAAACTAAATTTTTTTATGATGAGAAGAAACTGCAGAACTAAATTATATTCTTGCCAGATAAAATAATGGCAAAATAGAGATTAATGTACTATAATAAAAAATTGTGATAAAAATGTACCCGAATAGGTTTAGAGTTCATTGCCAAGGAATAAACTATTTATTGTGGCATGTCAAGTTTTCGATCAAGAAAAAATTCGACATATCTCACTATGCAAAAGTTATTCATGTAAAGAAGGATTATGCGGAGTGATGTAGAATTATTTAGAACATTAGGCAAACCAATCATTATGGTGGATGCTGATTCTTGTCCTGTAAAAGAGGAAATTGTCGAAATAGCCAATTCCTTTAATGTGGAAGCAGTGTTTGTTGCTTCTTATGCCCATATGCAAAATGATCTGAATGGGGCTGTCTGGAAATTTGTTGACAGCAGTAAGGAAGCTGCAGATTTATTCATAATGAATTATGTGGAATCAGGAGATGCAGTTGTAACTCAAGATATTGGATTGGCATCAACTCTTTTGTTAAAGGGTGTTTATGTCCTTTCTCCCAGGGGAATTTTATCTGAAGAAAGTGAAATTCGAACCGCTTTGGAAATGAGGCATCTTTCAGCGAAGGCGCGAAGAAGAGGGGTTTATGGGAAAGGGCCAAAACCATTTAGCCAAGAGGACCGATCCAGGTTTGTGCAGCAATTGACAAAAATTTTGTCGAATTTTGAAGGGATTCAGTAACGTTTATCGAATACCTGAGTAAGTAATGGAGTTGTTCATATGGCAGAACGGATCGCCGAGGAGAAAGTAAATGAAATTCGGCAAGCTGTAGATATTGTTGATGTCATTGGCGACTATATTCAATTAAACAAGCAGGGACGCAACTACTTTGGGCTTTGTCCTTTTCATGGCGAAAATACTCCTTCCTTTTCTGTATCACCCGAAAAGCAAATCTACCATTGCTTTGGATGCGGAGCAGGAGGCAATGCCTTTTCTTTCTTAATGGATTTAGAAGGATATTCCTTTCAGGAAGCCGCACTAAAACTCGCTGAAAAGGGAAATGTCAAGCTCGAAATTGATGCGGCATCCGCAGCATCAGCAAAATCAATGCCTGTGGATTTACAGCAGATGATGGAAGCCCATGAGCTTCTGCGTAAATTTTATCACCATCTGCTTGTAAACACAAAAGATGGTCAGCATGCATTAGAATATTTGCTCAATAGAGGCTTTACAATGGAATCGATCGAGAAATTTCAAATCGGTTATTCATTGAAGTCCTGGGATTTTGTCTTCAAGTTCCTGACTAAAAGAAAGTTCCCCGAAGATGTCATGGAAAGAGCAGGACTGATCATCAAAAGGGAGAAAGATGGGAACTATTTTGACCGCTTCAGAGATAGAATTATGTTCCCGATTTTCGACCGCAGCGGAAATACGATTGCTTTTTCAGGGAGATCACTTGGGGCCGATGAGCCCAAATATTTAAATAGTCCTGAAACAGCAATCTTCAATAAAAGCAAAACTTTATATAATTTTCATTTGGCGAGACCACAGATTAAAAAATTGCAGAGAGCCGTTCTTTTTGAAGGGTTTGCAGATGTAATCGCCGCTGATCGTGCTGGTGTCGGTAATGGCGTTGGTACGATGGGCACCGCTTTAACTGAAGAACATATTGCTTCCTTAAGAAGAAATGTTCAATCAATCACGATCTGTTATGATTCCGATAATGCCGGTATCGAAGCCGCATACCGGGCAGCAAACCTGCTAATGGAAGCAGGCTGCCAGATCAGAGTGGCACTCATGCCTGACGGCTATGATCCGGATGATTATATTAAAGAATACGGCGAAGAAAAATTTCGTTATGATGTAATCGACTCCAGCATAACCTTTATGGCATTTAAGCTTCTTTATCTCCGAAGAGGCAAAAGGCTTCAAAATGAAGGAGATAGGCTCCTTTATATCGAAGAGGTATTAAAGGAAATCAGCCGGCTTGATAAAGCTGTGGAAAGAGACCATTATCTTCGCCAGCTTGCGAATGAATTCTCACTTTCTCTGGAAGCTTTGAAAGAGCAGCAAAAACAGGTCTATTATACGGAGAAGAGAAAAAGCAGCCAGAATGGCAAAGGTGCTTTCGAGCCTCAAAAAAGGCTGCAGATACCCAAAAGGGCTGACAGTCTTAAACCCGCCTACCATACAGCGGAAAGAAGGCTGATTGCCCACATGCTCAGAAATAGTGACATAGCATTTAAAGTTCAGGATATGCTTCAGGGAAATACATTTAACATCGATGAACATCAGGCTATTATTACCTATCTTTTAGGTTTCTACGAAAAAGGCAATACGCCTGATCCGAGTGCATTCATAAATTTTATAAATGATGAAAAGCTTAAGCGCATTGTGGTGGATATAGAAATGATGTCCATAAACGATGAAATAAGCGAACAGGAATTATCAGATTACCTTAAACAGGTGTTGAATTATCAAAAGATGTTAAAAATAAAAGAAAAACTAAATGAAGAAAAGGAAGCAGAACGCCAAAAAGATTATGCTAAAGCGGCTTTAATCGCAATGGAGATTCTTCATTTGCGAAAGTCACTATAAGAAGGCTGTGTGAATTAAATAAATGTTTTGGGATTAAGCGTTCCTAATGAATAGTCCCATTTGAAGATGTATCAGAATGTGTGTGATTTTTGGAAGGAGGGGGACATATGGCTGAAAAGTCGGCCCGTTCAAAAGAGGTTGATACAGAATTGACCCTTGAACAAGCGAAAGATCAATTAGTTGAAATAGGAAAAAAGACAGGTGTCCTTGCCTATGATGATATAGCAGAAAGATTGTCTCAATTTGAACTTGATTCCCACCAGATGGATGAATTCTATGAATTCCTCGGAGATCAGGGTGTTGAGTTAGTCGGAGATAATGAAAATGAAGATCCAAATGTTCAGGAACTTGCAAAAAATGAGGAAGAATTTGATCTTAATGATTTAAGTGTTCCTCCGGGTGTAAAAATTAATGATCCTGTCCGTATGTACTTAAAAGAAATTGGACGTGTTGATTTACTCTCTGCAGAAGAAGAGATAGCACTCGCCAATCGAATTGAGGAAGGCGACGAAGAGGCGAAAAGGCGTCTGGCAGAAGCGAACCTCCGATTGGTTGTCAGTATCGCTAAAAGGTATGTAGGACGCGGAATGCTGTTCCTTGACCTTATTCAGGAAGGGAATATGGGACTGATAAAAGCGGTTGAAAAATTTGACTATCGCAAAGGATTTAAGTTCAGTACGTATGCAACATGGTGGATACGCCAGGCCATTACTAGAGCGATTGCTGACCAGGCCAGGACCATTCGTATTCCTGTCCATATGGTGGAAACGATCAATAAATTGATTCGTGTTCAGCGCCAGCTTCTTCAGGATCTTGGCCGTGAACCAACACCAGAAGAAATTGCTGAAGATATGGATTTAACTCCAGACAAAGTAAGAGAAATTCTTAAGATTGCACAGGAGCCTGTTTCATTAGAAACACCTATTGGTGAGGAGGATGATTCTCACTTAGGTGACTTCATCGAAGATCAGGATGCCACTTCTCCATCGGAGCATGCGGCATACGAGCTCTTGAAAGAGCAGCTTGAAGATGTTCTGGACACACTGACTGA
The DNA here is from genome assembly GCF_001591465.1 of Cytobacillus firmus NBRC 15306. Lineage (GTDB taxonomy): Bacteria > Bacillota > Bacilli > Bacillales > Cytobacillaceae > Cytobacillus > Cytobacillus firmus. The sequence goes on along the minus strand of NZ_BCUY01000050.1, from coordinate 14,116 downwards.
CCGTGAAGAAAACGTTCTGCGTCTTCGATTCGGTCTCGACGATGGCCGCACCAGGACCCTGGAAGAAGTTGGCAAAGTGTTTGGCGTTACCCGGGAACGCATCCGCCAAATTGAAGCCAAAGCCTTAAGAAAACTGCGCCATCCGAGCAGAAGCAAACGACTAAAAGACTTTTTAGAATAAAATATAATTGCCAGTGGATAGTTTACTTCTTAAAATGGAAGTAAACTATTTTTTTTGACAGGATGTGCTTTGGTTGGAAGAAAACAGAAAAAAAATCATTATTAACGAACTGCTGCATTGGAAAAAGAGCAGAATGCTTCCTGATCAATATTGTGACTACCTGCTTGCACTTTACACGGAAGGAAGTCAGCCGAAGGAAATAAAAAAACGTAAAAATACAGTGGTGTTATATCTTGCCAACCTTATCTTCCTGCTGATGATTCCAATTTCTGCTTTATTAATTTATTTTACTGAATTGTCTATTACTTTGCAAACCGTCATTTTAATTCTTTTTATTTCTGCATGTATTTTTTTTATTTTTTATTTTTCTAGAAAAGTAAAAATGATACATATTCCCATCATATCAGCAGCTTTGATTTTACTGATGGGATCTGTTGGTTTTGTATCAGAGATATATCCCAATAACGAGAGAATTCTCTATGTTTCCCTAGTGATTAATTGTGTTCTTTGGCTGTATGCAGGATTAAAAAGGAAGTTTCTATATTTATGGATATCAGGAGCGCTTGGATTCTTTTTAATAGTTATTTCTATATTCATATAATAAAATATTTTAAAAAGTTTTTAAATGTTGAGAAATCTCTAACATCCCTTATATAATAGTAATGAAAGCGTATACAACTTTTGTTCTTATAAGGGGGATTTACATGAATTTTGATTTGACTGCAGAACAGAATATGATCCTTAAAACAATCAGGGAATTTGCTCAGGAAGAAGTGGCACCGGGAGCTTTGGAAAGAGACCGTACTAAGGAATTTCCAATAGAAGTATTTAAGAAAATGGCTGACCTTGGTTTGATGGGGCTTCCTTTCCCTGAAGAATATGGCGGCGCAGGGGCAGATACTGTAAGCTTTGCTATTGTAACAGAGGAGTTGAGCAGAGCATGCGCGTCTACCGGTATCACTTACTCGGCGCATATTTCACTTGGCGGAGCGCCGCTTTATTTATTCGGGACCGAAGAGCAGAAGCAAAAGTATCTGGTGCCAATTTGTACAGGTGAGTCTTTTGGAGCTTTCGGGCTGACAGAGCCTAACGCAGGCTCCGATGCTGGCGGTACTAGAACAACAGCTGTCGAAAAAGATGGTGAATATATCATTAATGGTAATAAATGCTTCATTACGAATGCCAGCTATGCGAAGCATTTAGCTTTGACTGCAGTCACAGGGGAAGTGGATGGTAAAAAAGAAATCAGTGCGATTATTGTGCCAACGGATGCAGAAGGATTTACCGTTATCGATAATTATGAAAAAATGGGACTCAATGCCTCGAATACAACTGAACTTGTACTTGAAGACGTACGCGTTCCGACTGAGCACTTGCTCGGCAAAAAAGGCGAGGGCTTCAAACAGTTTTTAATTACACTGGATGGAGGGCGTATTGGTATTGGAGCAATGGCTTTGGGGATAGCGCAGGCTGCTTACGAAAAGGCACTTCAATATGCAAAAGAGCGCCAGCAGTTCGGCCGTTCTCTCTCAAACTTCCAAGCAATTCAATTTAAACTTGCAGATATGGCGATGAAAATTGAATTGGCACGAAATATGGTCTACAAGGCTGCCTGGCTGAAAGACCAGGGAAAACCATTTGCCAAAGAAGCTTCTATGTGCAAGCTCTATGCCTCTGAAATCTGTATGGAAATCGCCGACCAGGCTGTTCAGATCCACGGCGGATACGGCTATATGAAGGAATATCATGTAGAGCGGTACATGAGGGACGGTAAGCTCACAGAGATCGGTGAAGGGACCTCTGAAGTACAAAGAATGGTCATTGCGCGCCTCATCGGATGCTAAAATTATATTGTATGGTATGAATGAGATATGCAGGTGAAATAATTAGCAAAAACTCCATCCTCAAGATGGAGTTTTTGTCCATTTTATGAACAAGATTTGACAAAGTTTATAATAGGGCTTTTCCTTCTGTCTTTTTTAAAGTAAAATAGAGATTGTTTGTATACTTACTTAAACTGAATGTGCTTACATAAGGGAGGTTAAATCATGAATCGCAATCCAATCATTCCATTTGTGTTAATTATGGTTTTTGGTGTGGTAGCAATGTTCCTAGTTTCTTTTAAAGGTCTTGGCGATATGGAAGAGCTTGCAAAAGAGCAGGAAGGCGGCGGTGCTGAAACTGAAGAAACTGCAGCTGCGACCCCTGAAGAAATTTACCAGAAGAGCTGTATCGGATGTCACGGTGACCAGTATCAAGGCGGAGTTGGTCCTGCTCTAACAGGTGTAGGCGATCGTTTATCACAGGATGAGATCGCAGATATCGTAGTAAACGGTAAAGGCTCAATGCCTCCAGGATTAGTGCCTCAAGACAAAGCTGCCGAAATGGCTGAATGGTTAGCAGGCCTTAAGTAATACCTATAATGAAAGTCCTTTGCATATGTAAAGGACTTTTTTTATACTATAAGAAAGGCTATCGAAAATTGACGATAGCTTTTTTAGCTTTTCTCTCAGGAAGAGCAGGCGCTATGCGCTTTTTACAATACATAAATAAGTGGTGACAGAATGAATACAAAAAAATTATCAAATCGGCTTGAAGCTGTAACAAATTATATTCCCTCAGGCGCACGAGTAGCTGATATAGGCTCAGACCACGCGTATTTGCCATGCTATGCAGTAAAGAAAGGGATTGTCCCTTTTGCTGTTGCTGGTGAAGTGGTGGAGGGTCCTTATCAATCTGCCAAAAAACAGGTAAAAATGGAAGGGCTCGAAAATCAGATTTCCGTAAGAAAAGGAAACGGGCTTGAAGTGATTGGGCCAAATGAAGTTGACTGCATCACCATTGCAGGCATGGGAGGAGCTTTAATTGCGAGCATTCTTGAAGAGGGGAAGAGCAAGCTTGCTTCTGTAAAGAGGCTTATTCTCCAGCCAAATTTAAGTGCCATCTCGATTAGAAGCTGGCTGATTGAAAATGGCTGGGAGCTAATAGCCGAAGAAATTCTTGAAGAAGACGGAAAGATCTATGAAATCCTTGCAGCTGAAAAAGGAGAGCCATTAAAACCCTACAAGAATAAAGAACAAGGTTTGCTGATGGGCCCTTTTCTTATGGAGCAAAAATCTTCCGTATTTCAAAACAAGTGGCTCGGTGAAAAGAAGAATTGGGAGAGAATCCTTTTGCAGCTTGAAAAAGCAGCATACTCCAGTGAAACAGAGAAGAGAAAACAGGAGTTAAAGGAGAAAATCAAAATGACAGAGGAGGTACTGATGCAGTGAAAAAAATAAATGGACATGAGATTATCCAACTATTTGAACAGTTTTCCCCAAAAGGGTATGCGATGGATGGAGACAAGATTGGCCTCCAGGTTGGCAGGCTTAACACTCCTGTTGAAAATGTCATGGTTGCCCTTGATGTTCTGGAGGAAGTCGTTGATGAGGCAATTGAAAAGAAAGTGCAGCTGATCATTGCTCATCATCCTTTAATCTACAGACCTCTGCAAAAAATTCCCACTGATACTCCAGCAGGAAGAATTATTGAAAAGCTTATCAAACATGATATAGCTGTTTATGCAGCACATACGAATTTGGATATCACCAAAGGCGGGGTCAATGATATGCTGGCTGATGCACTGAAGCTTTCCAATACGGAAGTCTTATATCCCACATATGAAACTGTGTTGAAAAAGCTCGCTGTGTATGTACCTGAAGAAAATGCTGAGTCACTAAGGCAAGCGCTCGGAAACGCAGGGGCAGGTTCAATTGGAAATTACAGTCATTGTTCGTTTGCATCCCGTGGAACAGGGCAGTTTAAGCCTAATGAGGAGGCCAATCCGCATATCGGCCAGCAGGGTAAGCTCGAGACTGTGGAAGAAGTCTGCATTGAGACTATTTTTCCTGAACAAATAGAAAAGAAAGTGCTGTCTGCCATGTTCAAAAACCATCCTTATGAAGAAGTTGCCTATGATATTTATAAGCTTGAAAACAAGGGTGAAGTTCTGGGTCTGGGTAAAATTGGAGAAATTAGCGAGATGACTCTGGAGGAATTTGCAGAGCATGTAAAACAAACACTTGAAGTGGAGGGAGTCCGTGTAGTGGGCGACTTTTCGTCAAAAGTGAAGAAAGTTGCTGTTCTGGGTGGAGATGGAAACAAGTACTTTATGTCAGCAAAGATGAAGGGTGCTGATGTATATGTGACTGGAGACATGTATTACCATGTTGCGCATGACGCAATGATGATGGGCCTGAATATCGTTGATCCCGGCCATAATGTGGAAAAGGTAATGAAAAAAGGAGTCACCAAAAAATTATCTCAGATGTGTAAAGAAAAAGGATATAACGTATCCATTTTCCCTTCCGAAGTTCATACAGATCCGTTTAAATTTGTCTAATAAACAACAGAACCGGCTTCCCTCAGGGCCGGTTCTGTTTATTAAAAGATAAGAAAGTATAAAACTTTGAAGGTCGATAACTGTCTAGCTCCAGCGCCTACCCCCTCGAGGTATGCTTGTAGGGGGTGGGCAAGGCGCTTGCGCTTTTCTTATATTCACTTCCGCTTTTCTTATAACTTTGCTGGCTTCTTTACTTTCGGAAGTATTTTATTTAACGGCACTTTCTTTTCGCGTGACCATGTGGACTCATCAGCCGGATCAAATTGTTCAAGGAAAGTAATAACTTCCTTTGTAATCGGTGTTGGGGTTGAGGCTCCTGCTGTAACGGCAACTGTTGATGCATCTTTAATCCAATTCAAATCCAGTTCAGTAATATCAGCAATGCGGTAGGCTTTTGTACCGGCAATTTCTTCTGATACCTGTGCAAGACGATTGGAGTTATTGCTCTTCGGGTCACCCACAACGATTAATACATCGGCCTGTCCAGCTTGCTCTGCTACTGCTTCCTGGCGGACCTGGGTAGCCATGCAGATTTCTTTGTGGAATTCTGCGTGCGGGTATTTTTCCTTTATCTGATCCATTACATGGACAACATCCCATTGGCTCATTGTAGTCTGATTTGTCACCAGTATTTTATCAGCCTGCATGTTAAGTTCATTTACATCCTCAACAGTCTGCACTAAATGAACTGCATGAGGAGCGACCCCAACTGCACCTTCAGGTTCTGGATGGCCTTTTTTGCCAATGTAAATGATTTGAAAACCTTCCTTTTCCTTTTCCCTGATCAGATCATGCGTTCTTGTTACATCAGGGCATGTTGCATCAAGTGTCACAAGGCCTTTTTGTTTCGCTGCTTCCCGCACTTCAGGTGAAATGCCGTGGGCTGTAAAAATGACAGTGCCTTTATCGACTTTATCTAAGATTTCTTTGCGGTCTTTTCCATCGAGTGTAACAATGCCTTCCTCTTCAAAAGCATCTGTCACATGTTTATTATGGACGATCATACCCAAAATATAGATGGGTCTCGGCAAAGTCGGATCAAGTGCAGCGTTCCTCGCAATAACCATTGCATCCACCACACCGTAACAATACCCCCGAGGAGAGATTTTTATGACGTTCATCTGTATATCCTCCCTAATTAAAAGCTTATATATGGATTGAACTGAGTTCTGTTTCTAACGGATAAACTCCGTATTGCACCTCTATTATATAAGAGATAAACCGATAATACAAAAGGAGTAATTTTCTTAAGGAAAAAGAAAAAAAGAATGCCCCGGCATCCTTTTCTTTAAATATATAATTTTGGTCTGGAGATACCTTCTGCCGATGATCGCTTGACAGCGGGCTGTTCCATCGCATGTTCCTTTTTTGTATTTTTTGGCTTCGAATTCTGTTTCTTTTTCTCAGTATTGGCTTGAGGGGATTCCACTTTAGCTTCAGAAGCTTTCTCATCAGCTTCAGGTGCATCCTTTATGCCTCTATAAAGCTTCCACATGGCAGGAAGATTCCTGACCAGCGGCCCATACTGCTGAACCATGGGTCCGAACTGCTGTGCTGTATTTAATACCTTTTGAGTGTTGGTTAAAAAGCCGTTTATGGAAGATGGATTGCTTATTGCCTGAAGGATGCCTCCGCCTGCCTGTGAGCCTCCTGCAGTTCTGGCAGCTCCCATTCCTGCTGTAGGCTGGGCATTTCCTTTTCCTAATATTTTGGAGAGCAATCCTCCTCCTCGTTTCATTCCCGGAGGACCGCTCATCATTGGCCCCATGGGAGGTCTTCCCTGCATTGGGGGCATAAAAGGATGCGGGTGCATCCCTCCTCGCATAGGGGGTCTCGAGCCTGGCATCATATTCAATGGCCTCCTTTCGCTGCACATTTCTGCTTCTTTAATAAAAAATTCATATTATAAAGTATGCGTTTATCCCATTTTGGTTTAGGCATTAATGCAGAAGGAACCAATTTATTTATAAAATCACCTAAAAAGCTCATCATAAAAATATAAATGCGGTTTGAGTGGTTATTTGCAGGAAACTTTATTATAATAACAGGATGTAAGAAAAGCTCGGAACCAGCAAGTTGTCAGTTGATACTAGTAGATCTTACTCACTAATATATGTTTCGGATACAGCCTGAACCAAGGCGAATCTGAATAATTGAGGAGTTTTTTATATGAACGAAACGAAATTTGACCGATTTAATTTAAAGCCATTTATTATAGAAGCTGTTAAAGATTTTGGCTTTTATGAGCCGACAGAAATTCAAGAAAGAATAATCCCTGCCGTGCTGAAGGGTGAAAGCGCAATAGGACAATCACAGACAGGCACAGGAAAAACGCATTCATATGTATTGCCTATCCTTCAAAAGGTTGATCCTTCCCGCCAGGAGGTTCAGGCTATTATTACAGCACCAACCAGAGAACTTGCCAATCAAATTTATCATGAAATTCTTAAAGTTACAGAGCATTGTTCAGAGGGGGAAGAAATAACAGCACGCTGCTATATTGGCGGTACGGACAAGCAGAGAACCATTGAAAAACTAAAAAAACAGCCTCATGTGGTTGTAGGCACACCGGGAAGAATCAATGACCTTGTAAAAGAGCAGGCATTGTTTGTGCATACTGCCGAAATTCTTATTGTGGATGAAGCAGATTTAATGCTTGATATGGGGTTCATTGAAGATGTTGATCAGATTGCAGCAAGGATGCCGGAGAAGCTGCAGATGCTGGTGTTCTCAGCTACAATTCCAGAGAAGCTGAAGCCTTTCCTGAAAAAATACATGGAAAATCCTAAGTATGTTCACGTGGAGCCTAAGCAGGCCGCAGCAGCCAATATTGAGCACTGGCTTCTGCCGTCCAAACACCGCAATAAAGTGGAGCTGGTCTATCAGGCACTGACTTCATTAAATCCTTACTTAGCCATTGTTTTCACCAACACCAAGAAAAAAGCAGATGAAGTGGCAGACGGATTAATCAGCAAAGGTCTGAAAGTTGGACGTATCCATGGGGACCTTAACCCGCGTGAACGAAAGAAAATGATGAAGCAGATTCTCGACCTGGAGTTTCAATATATTGTGGCTACAGACCTGGCTGCCCGGGGCATTGATATACAGGGAATCAGCCATGTAATTAACTATGAGCTTCCAACAGATCTTGATTTCTATATACATCGGGTTGGGCGGACAGCGCGTGCAGGTTTCTCAGGAATTGCTTTAACTGTCTATGAGATCTCCGATGAGGATGCATTGAACAGGCTTGAAAAAATGGGGATCGAATTCAGGCACAAAGATCTGCAAAAAGGTGAATGGACAGATCTGGATAATCGCAATAAGAGGAAAACAAGACAGAAACAAACAGATGACATTGATAAAAAAGCCGCTTCATTGGTGAAAAAACCGAAAAAAGTAAAACCAGGCTATAAAAAGAAAATGAAATGGGAAATGGATAAAATAAAAAAACGCGAAAGAAGAATCAAGCGTAAATAAAGAATTAAAGGGAGAGGTATTGTCATGCTGAAAATTGGATCACATGTTTCCATGAGCGGGAAAAAAATGCTTTTAGCAGCAAGTGAAGAAGCTGTTTCATATGGCTCCAATACATTTATGATCTATACAGGAGCTCCGCAAAACACAAGAAGAAAAAAAATCGAAGATCTTAACATTGAAGCCGGACTGAAGCATATGGCAGAGAACGGGATTGCTGATATTGTTGTACATGCTCCTTATATTATCAATATCGGGAATACTGTAAACCCTTCAACATTTGAATTAGGCGTTAATTTTCTTCGCTCTGAAATCGACCGCACCGAAGCGATTGGAGCTAACCAGATCGTTCTCCATCCCGGCGCCCATGTTGGGGCAGGAACGGAGGCCGGCATCAAAAAGATCGTAGAAGGCTTAAATGAAGTCTTAAACGGCGAAGAAAATGTGCAGATCGCACTTGAGACCATGGCCGGAAAAGGATCGGAGTGCGGGAGAACCTTTGAAGAGCTGGCTATGATTATAGAGGGAGTCAATTATAACAATCACTTATCTGTATGCTTTGATACTTGCCATATACATGATGCAGGATATGACATTGTGAATGATTTTGATGGGGTATTGGACGAATTCGATAAAGTTATTGGACTTGACCGCCTGAAAGTTCTCCATATTAACGACAGCAAGAATGAGCGCGGAATGCGTAAAGACCGTCATGCAAATATCGGCTTCGGCCACATCGGCTTCAGCGCGTTAAATTATATTGTCCATCATCCTCAATTAAAGGATATCCCTAAAATTCTGGAGACTCCTTATGTTGGCGAAGATAAAAATAATAAAAAAGCCCCTTATAAACATGAAATTGATATGCTGCGCAGCCAGGAATTCAATGAAAGCTTATTAGAAGCTATTACTGCTGTATAAAATAGTAAAAAGCTGTGCCTGAGCTGCACAGCTTTTTGCATGAAAATTAAGTATCATAAACTAAGTTCTATTTTGTAAATTGCAAAAATAGCCTGTTTACTTCCCTTGCAGTTTCCGGGCCGGCAATCCTGGCAATTTCCTTTATGATTTTTGTCCTTTCCCGGTCATCAAAGATGTTTACCTGTTTGCCTCTCAAATGATCTGCAATTTTTTGGGCCTGCGCTTTTGTTATCTGGATGTTGAACTGCTCTCCATATTTTAATAATTCATCTGCTGTTATATTACTTAATTTATGATTAATGATGTTTTCGAATATTTTCATTTTCATCACTCCTCCTCAGTACTGTATGAGCGAAGTATGTGAATAGTGACAATAAGTTTTAAGATTTACCATAAAAGCATGTACCTTTACTTTAAATGCAGGTTCCTGTATACTGTGTTAGTAAATCGTAATGATTCTTAATATTTTAGGTGATAAAAATGGAACAGCCAATAATTGAAATAGCTCATGTTTCTTATAGATATGAGAAAGAGAATGTTCTTGAGGATATCAATCTGACCATTAATTCAGGAGATTTCCTCGGAATTGTAGGTCCCAATGGGTCGGGTAAATCAACCCTTTTAAAGCTTATTCTGAATTTGCTAAAAGTACAGAAGGGGAGCGTCAAACTATTCGGCCAGGAAATCAGCCGATTTAAGGATTGGCAGAATATTGGATTTGTTTCTCAAAAGGCAAATTCATTTAATACAGGATTCCCGGCAACAGTCTTTGAAGTCGTTTCAAGCGGCCTTACAAAGAAGCTGGGGCTTTTTAAATTTATGGGCAAGGCCGATCAGGCAAAAGTCATGCGTGCAATTGAATCTGTTGGCATGCATGAGTATGCAGGACGTAATATTGGCGAGCTTTCAGGCGGGCAGCAGCAGCGGGTCTTCATCGCCCGGGCATTGGTAAGCGACCCGAAATTATTAATATTGGATGAACCTACAGTAGGTGTGGATGTGAAAAATGTTCAGTCCTTTTATGAAATGCTGGATGATTTAAATAAGGAGCTGGGCATTACTTTATTGCTTGTTACGCATGATATTGGGACAATTTCTGATAAAGTCACTCATGTGGCATGCCTGAATAAAAATCTGCATTTCCATGGAAATACAGCAGAATTTGAAAGCTTGAATAAAAATGAAATGTCGGAAATCTACGGACACGATGTACATGTCCTGACACATAACCATGATCACCATCATCACCACCACCACGATAAAGGAGCAGACAGATGATTTCGGGAATCCTTCAATATGAATTTTTACAAAATGCTTTTTTAACTGGAATGATCATCGGGATCATTGCTCCTCTTCTGGGTGTGTTTATTGTTGTCAGAAGGCTATCTTTAATTGCCGATGCTTTAAGCCATGTCACACTTGCAGGCATCGCTGCAAGCCTGCTGCTCGAAAAGAAATTTATCGGTCTGAGCGGTTTGAATCCTTTGTATATGGGGATGGCTTTCTCTGTAGCCGGGTCGTTGTTTATTGAAAAGCTGAGAGCTGTTTATAAGCATTATCAGGAGCTGGCTATTCCCATTATATTATCTGGCGGCATCGGGCTTGGAGTCATATTCATTTCACTCGCTGACGGATTCAATACAGATTTATTCAGTTATTTGTTTGGCAGCGTCAGTGCAGTCAGCCGGCTTGATTTATGGACTATTTTGATTATCAGTGTGCTTGTCATTGCGCTTGTGGTCCTGCTCTATAAAGAATTGTTTTTGCTGTCATTTGATGAAGAGCATGCGAAGGCATCCGGAATAGCTGCTAAAAGTGTCCACTTCATATTTATTGTGATGGTGGCCCTGGTTATAGCTGCTTCCATGAGAATAGTGGGGATTTTATTAGTTTCCTCCCTTATGACATTGCCTGTTGCTGCAAGCATCAGAATTGCAAAAGGCTTCAAGCAGACGATTTTCCTGTCCATGCTTTTTGGTGAAATATCTGTACTGGGCGGATTGACTATTTCCTACTATATTGATTTGGCCCCGGGCGGAACAATCGTCATGATTGCCGTATTAATACTGATTGCAACAATATTGCTGAAAAAACTTGCGGGCATTAAGCCGGCATAAATGTAATGACTTCTATCCGAGATGATTTAAGAGCAAAAAAGAGGTGGAAAGAATGAATGTTGATGAAGCCATGCAGCTTTTAAAGGATAAAGGCTATAAGCATACGGGGAAAAGGGAAGAGATGCTTCAGCTGTTTGCTGACAGCGATAAATATATAACGGCTAAAGATGTTCTCGAAAAAATGAAAGATAATTACCCTGGACTTAGTTTTGATACCATTTACAGAAATTTATCGTTATTCGTGGAACTGGGTATTTTTGAAATGACAGAGCTGTCAGGCGAAAAACATTTCCGCTTTACGTGCTCTCATGATCATCATCATCATCATTTTATATGCCTGGATTGCGGCAAAACGAAAGAAATTGAAGTCTGTCCCATGAAACAGGTGCAGGAAAATCTGAAGGGATATGATGTTTCAGGACATAAATTTGAAATATATGGGAAATGCCCGGAGTGTTTTTAATACAGGAACAAAAAAAGAAGCATGGAGCTATTTTTCCATGCTTCTTTTTTGCTGCAGCCAGTCTTCTGTCCATGCATTGGCTTCCTTCCAGTTTCGGACTCTAATGACGCCATTGGGAAGGGGATCCTGATTATAGGGCGTATCGAATAAAATGACAGGTATTCCGCAAGCCTCATGGATCATGACCGCATTATCATGCTTGTCTTCCAAGAATATATCCACCTCATACTTTTTTGCAGCTTCGATTTTATCATGGTTCCCGATCAGTTCGATATGATCAAACTCCAATGCGTTCTCTAAAAACCATTCCTCTGTTATTTGCTGCAGGTGAGAGCCCCTGGCACTTATAAAATACAATTCATGCTCCCGTTTCCATTTGGTCAGAACTTCTTTCGCGCCTCTCGCCAGGGGAGATTTTTTGTAGATAATGGGCTCATTTTCATAAAACCACTGTGCAAATTGTTCTTCTGAGATCGTCACTAAAGGTGTTAAATCATATTGCTTAATGTCATTTAAGGTAATATTCAAATTAAATGCTTCATTTAAATACGGGACCATGGCTTCAGGGCTGGTAACCGTTCCGTCTATATCAATGCCAAAGCGCTTCTTCATTATAATAATCTCCTTTAATGCATATATCCTTTATCTTAACAAAAGTCAGGGCCTTGCAAAAGAGTGTTGCAGGCCAGGTTTGACAGTTAAACATTAACATCTTAAAAAAGTCTATTATCGCAAACACTATAAATGCTCCATTAAGCAAATTTTTTTAGGAACACAGCAAAGAAAGAGAGGGATAATGATGGCAGACCAAGATCGCACCAATGAAGAATATGACCTCCGTTACAGTGAGCGAATTGGTGAAGCAGATGCAGCAGATTACTCAGAAGAAGCTGCTGCAGAAATAGCGGCGCCAGGTGTCTATGGCAGATCGCTTGATCGGGATGAAGAAATCCAAAGGGATGCAGTTCAGGGAAATTATTCTGAGGAAACCTCTGCAGAAATAGCAGCGCCAGGTGTCTATAATAGATCATTGGACAGGGATGAAGAGAAGGAAACAGCTGCAGCCGGCAGAGGAGTCGGTTATGCAGCCCTGGCACTTTCCATTTTATCTTTGTTTGTGCTGCCGGTTCTTTTTGGAGCAACAGGAATTGTCCTTGGTTTTATCGCAAGAAGAAGAGGTTCAGAAAGCCTTGGAGGCTGGGCGATTGCCATAGGTGCCATTTCCATTATTGTCGGTATGTTTATACTGCCGTTTTTTTAGAAAATAAGAAAAAAGCCTGGCTTCCAAATATAATTTGGGCCAGGCTTTTCTGTTTAAATTATCGTGCGGTTCATTCTATGGCTGCAGGCTTTCTGACTGTGCTTTTTCTTCTTCCTGTTTTGCAAAATATTCTTCAGCGATTTTGTCGATTTCAATCTTAAGTTCTTCAACCATCGTTTCTTCCGGAACCTTCCTTACAATCTGGCCTTTGCGGAACAGAAGGCCTTCTCCCCGGGCTCCGGCAATGCCGATATCAGCTTCCCTGGCTTCACCAGGTCCGTTAACCGCACAGCCTAATACAGCAACCTTAATTGGTGCTTTAATTTTTTGAATATATTCTTCCACTTCATTAGCAATGCTGATTAAGTCAATCTCAATCCGTCCGCATGTTGGACAGGAGATCAGTGTAGCGGCATTGGAGGATAAGCCGAACACTTTGAGAAGCTCCCGGGCAACCTTGACTTCTTCAACCGGGTCAGCGCTCAATGAAATTCTTAACGTATTTCCAATGCCTTTGCTTAAGATTGCTCCGAGCCCAGCGGCGCTTTTCACAGTACCGGCAAAAAGTGTGCCTGATTCTGTTATACCTAAATGCAGAGGGTAGTCAAATGCTTGTGCTGCTTTTTCATAAGCCTCAATGGCCAAATTAACATCGGATGCCTTCATGGAAACGATGATGTCATGGAAATCAAGGTCTTCTAAGATTTTGATATGATGGAGGGCACTTTCAACCATGCCATCTGCTGTAGGGTATCCGTATTTCTCGAGGATCCTTTTTTCGAGAGAACCGGCATTTACCCCAATCCGGATAGGTATTCCTTTTGCTTTGGCAGCCTTGACGACTGCTTCCACTTTTTCACGTTTCCCGATATTTCCGGGATTAATGCGGATTTTATCTGCGCCGCCCTCGATAGCCTTTAGAGCCAGCTTGTAATCAAAGTGGATATCAACAACAAGCGGTATGTTAATTTGTCTTTTAATATCTGCTATGGCATTTGCAGCTCTTTCATCAGGGCAAGCAACACGTACGACCTGGCAGCCTGCTTCTTCCAGTCTTTTAATTTCGGCTACAGTTGCTTCAACATCATGTGTTTTGGTTGTGGTCATGCTCTGAATGAACAGCTCATTGCTTCCGCCAATTGTTAAAGGCCCAACTTTTACAGGCCTTGTTTTCGTGCGATGTATTATTTCACTCAATGGAGATTCGCTCCTTTTATTCTATTCATACAACAATTGAGTAGTACGCTGTTAGAGAAGGTCCACTCTATTGTATCAATGAACCGCTGATGTTGACAAGAATGATGATTAGTTG
>NZ_BCUY01000049.1 GCF_001591465.1 Cytobacillus firmus NBRC 15306 | reverse complement strand
GATCGAGAGTGAATTAAATAAAGGTACGACATTCAATATTGTTTTGCCTGCGAAATCTGCCTAGTCAATCCTAACCGGATTGGCTTTTTCATTAGAAATTAATTCCTGACCTGTTTAAAACTAGTTATTCCCAATAAATGGATAAATTATAATAACATTGGATAGAATCCCATGATAACAGGAAAAGCACCACTCTCTGTTTAAAAAGGCTTCTGACTTTGAAATATGTTTGTTATGTAGCTGTTATATCCGTAACGGTATTATTATCTGTTTGTTCTTTTTTAGTAAAGATTCCATGTTATTATTATCCCCGTTAGCCAAAAACGAGCTATACGGGAGGTTTTTACATATGAAAAAATCAATTTTAACTTTTGTAGCAGCTGCCGCAATTACCGGAACAGCAGGTGCGAATGTACAAGCAGAAGAAGTGACAGTAAAAAAAGGCGATACTTTATGGGATTTTTCCCAGTCATATAATACACCAGTTGACATGATTAAAGAATGGAACGGGCTGTCTTCGCATATCATCCATCCGGATGATGTACTTAATGTATACCCTGAAAAGAAATACATAGTATCAAAAGGAGATACCTTATGGGATATAGCAAGAGAGCATAATGTCACAGCTGAGGCAATCAAACAATGGAACAGCTTGGGTTCTGATTTAATTCGTCCGGACGATGAATTAATTCTTTATCCTGATGCCAAAGCTGTTAATGCTGCAGCTGCTCCAGTTCATACTGCTCCGGCAAAGTCCGAACAGCCTGCAGAAACAGCAGCTGCTTCAGAGCAAAAACCTGAACAGCCTGCAGGAAAACAAACGCAGCCAGCCGAAAAATCACAGCCGGCTCCAGAAACAAAGCCAGAGGCAGAGTCAAATCCCGAACCAGCACAGCCTGCTGCGGAATCAAAGCCTGCAGCTGAGCCTGCCAAGCCTGCGGCGGAATCCAAACCAGCTGCCGAGCCTGCTTCTGAAAAACCGGCTGAAACTGCAAAAGATGAAGCATCTCAAAAAGTGCTGAATATGGAAGCAACAGCCTACACGGCTAATTGTGAAGGCTGTTCAGGAATTACTGCAACAGGAATCAATTTAAAAGAAAATCCCGATCAAAAAGTAATCTCAGTAGATCCGAATGTGATCCCGCTGGGAACTAAAGTCCATGTTGAAGGGTATGGAGATGCTGTCGCAGGAGACACGGGCGGAGCCATTAAAGGCAACAAGATTGATATCTTTATGCCATCTCAGGAAGACGCCATCAATTTCGGCAGAAAAACAGTTAAAGTTACGATTCTGGATTAATACTAGAAAAGAAGGCGCCTTTCCTGGTGCCTTCTTCTTTTACTCTTTATCATTACTTCCTTTTGCTTTTTCCTCCTGATGTACAAAGAAACTGTGGACAGGTTTTGCCAGCTGTTTTATGCTTTTTTCGAAGCGTTCAGTAAGGTGGGAGGCACGCTCGAAAACAATAGACTTTAAATGATCTAATTGCCTGCTGATTTTTTCGGTGATTGCCTCCTGGCGGTGTAAGCGTTCCATTATTGACTTGCTGGCCTGTTCCTGTTCACGAAGCTTCTTGTTTAATTCTTCTTTCAATTGCTCCTGCGTCTTAAATTTTTTCTCAGCTTCCTCCGAAAATGATGCGAACTGCTGGTCTAACCGCTCCATTACTGTATTGTGGAATACTTCCTGGACATCAAGCTTTTTGCTTAATTCTGCTTTCATTTCTTCCTGTGCTTTAAAATTTGATACGGCCTCTTCAGAAAATGCTTCGAATTTGTCAAATTTACGGGAAAGTGCCTGTGTTGCCGCTTCCTGACAGGAAACTTGTTCAAGTATCTTCTGGTTTACCGGCTCTTCATTCTCAAGAATTTCCAGAATCTCCTTATTTATTCCCTCTAAGGCAGCCAGCCTTTTATTCAATAAATCATTTTCCTTTTCGCGCTCATGCATCATTTCCAGAAAACCCGTCAAAAAAGCATCCTGCTTTTCAATCTTAGCTGTCAAATGCCCAATATGATTACTTTGTTTGCCAGCAGCACTTTTTACAAGCTTCCTCATATCAACAAACGAATCCTCAAGATGAGTTTTCATATCTTCATAAGTTTCAGATAAGCGGGTATTAACTGTCTGCTGCTCTTTTATCACTTCCTCGAGAAAGTTGAGACGGTAAGTACCCTGATTGGAAACAGTGTCAGATTGGCTTAAATAAAGCTTAGGATTTACATCCTCATTTGATCTTTGTGCCATGGGAACACTCCTCAGTTTTCACCTTTTTTATAGCCTATGCCAGTTCTTTTTGTGAGGAATGGGCACTGTCCTATATAAGCCTAAACATTTTTCTGTTAAGCATAGCTTACCTGAACTATTTATTAAAAAATTTCGCAAATCGTAATAATAGGTGTTGCAAAAAATTCAAAAAATAGGTAAATTATTAATTGTCAGTTAATTGGCAGGAATGTTATCAATCTGACTACATAGGGAGTCAACCAAAACTACCTCTGAACAAAAAGAAGGAGAGGACAAAAGCATGAAGAAATTATCTTTCTTGCTTTCAGCAGCTGCACTGACATTAATGCTGGGAGCATGCTCAAACGAAGAAGCTTCTAAAGGGGAAGAAACGGCAGAGTCTGCTGATGAATCTAAAGAAGTGCGCTCGGCTCTGCTGAACTACCAGGGAGAAGTGACAAAAATAATCCGTAACACAGATGCCAGCATAATTGCTGAAGGTCAGAATCCGGCTGAAGCAGCTGCAGCATTCGAAAAGGATGCGAAAGCCGTGTCTATACCGGAGAAATTAACAGACTATACTAAGGATATTGAAGCTGCGGTTGATAGCTTATCCCAATACTATGTTAAAAAATCCGAGCTTGTAAAAGCAGGATCTGAAGATATGGCGGAAGCAGAGCCATTTAAAGAGGAATATATCAATTCCATGACTAAAGTGTTTGAAGAGGTCGAATTATCTCCTCCTGCTTTTAAAAGTGTTTTTCAATAATATGTAAAAAAACAGCCCGCTTCATAAATTGGGCTGTTTTCTTTATTAAGGGACATCATGTCCCAGTGAGGTTTGATAAATCTCAAACCACTGATCCCGGTTAAGTTTATAAGATAATGCACGGACAGCAAGTTCAATTCTTTCGATCCTGCCGGACCCGGTAATTGGCATGATTCGGGCAGGATGGTTTAAGAGCCATGCAAATAAAACATCATCAATATCATTCGCCCCGATTTCTTCTGCGACTTTAAGTAATGCAGTTCTAAGGCGTGCCGGTTTTTCATCGGTACTGCTGAAGATTTTTCCGCCGGCCAAGGGGGACCAGGCCATCGGAGCGATTCTTTTTTCCATGCACAGATTTAATGTGCCATCCTCGAAATTCTCCAGATGAAAGGCAGACAGCTCAATTTGATTGGTAATCAGGTCCATTTCAAGGCAGGACTGAAGCATCGTGAACTGATGGCTTTTAAAATTCGAAACCCCAAAATGCCTTACCTTGCCGGCGGTCTTTAATGCTGAAAATGCATCAGCAACTTCTCCAGGATCCATAAAAGGATCAGGACGATCCAATGAGCAGGGTATCTATGTAATCTGTTCTCAAATTTTGCAATGATTTCTCAACAGAAGCAATAATATGTTTTTTTCCGGTATTGTAATGATGGGATTTATGCTCAGGCCTGTTTGGTGACTCGAGGACAATCCCGCATTTCGTAACAATTTCCATTTTTTCACGGAGCTCCGGCTTTTTCTCCAGCGCTCTTCCAAACAGGCTTTCACATGTATAGCTTCCATAAATATCAGCGTGATCAAATGTTGTTATGCCCAGCTCAAAACACTGCTCTATTAATGTGATTAACTCTTCATCTGAAAATTTCCAGTCAGCCAGTCTCCAAAGTCCATGGACGATTCTTGAAAACGACAGATCTTCTGCCATCTGCACTCTATCCAAACGTATCATCTCCCCGTTTTTAGTATTGTTATTATCTCTGAAAATCTTAAGAATACCAAGCTAAAGTTGATTAATTCTTCAACACCGGAAATCAATTCTTCATCAAAAATGCCAGAACGGCTTAGCAGGATATTCTCATATTTCTCAACGAGTTTTTTAGTTTTTTTAATTAATTTCCAGGCATCTTTCATACGAAAGGCAAAATTCAAATAGGAGTAAAATTCCCCCAGGTCTTTTTGGAATAAATACTTAATTTCCTGACTTAGCCTTTCATCAGGAGGGAGTTCAGCTTCCTGAAAGGAACAGAATTATCCATCAAACAGTTGAGATATTAAAGAACTTTTTTCAAAGCTCAATAGCAAATCGGTTTACGATTTCTATTGAAACGTTTACACTAAAGGTGTACATAGTTGACAGCCGCGTATTTCAGCGATGCTGTGAAAAATTTTCGAACCTGAAAGGATGGATGAACGTGGGTATTTCTTTATCGAAAGGGCAAAAAATTGATTTAACAAAAACGAATCCCGGATTGTCTAATGTAATAGTAGGACTTGGCTGGGATACAAATAAATATGATGGCGGCTTGGATTTTGACCTTGATGCCAGTGTTTTCTTATTAGATGCCAATGGCAAATGTGCATCAGATGAAGATTTTATTTTCTACAACCAGCTTGAAGGCGGCAATGGCTCTGTCGTACATACAGGAGATAACAGAACAGGTGAGGGAGATGGCGATGACGAGCAAGTCAAAGTTAATCTTAGTGCTGTTCCTTCCTCCATTGAGAAGATTTCTTTCGTTATTACAATCCATGATGGCGAAGGACGCGGCCAAAATTTTGGTCAGGTTTCCAATGCATTTGTACGAATCGTCAATGAAGAAACAAATGAAGAATTAATCCGTTATGATCTGGGCGAAGATTTCTCTATTGAAACTGCCATTGTTGTAGGTGAATTATACCGTCATAATGGAGAATGGAAATTCTCTGCTGTCGGTTCAGGCTACCAGGGAGGACTTGCCCGCATTGCAACCGACTTCGGTTTACAGGTAGGTTAAGTTCTATTTTTACAGGCAGAGCAGCAGCGCTTTTCCTGGCTTTCTCTTTAGGAGGTATTTACAGGTGATCTGTCGTGAAAAAAGGGTTTGTGTTATGAGGGAGTGATTATCTTGGGTATTCAATTATCAAAAGGTCAAAGAATTGATCTGACTAAAACGAATCCCGGTCTGACTAAAGCCATAATCGGCCTGGGCTGGGATACAAACAAATATAGCGGCGGACATGATTTCGACCTTGACGCATCAGCATTTCTGGCTGATGAAAACAGTAAATGTGCAAATGATCATGATTTTATTTTCTACAATAATCTTCAGCATCCAAGCGGGGCAGTTATTCACACAGGAGACAACCGAACAGGTGAAGGGGACGGTGATGATGAGCAGCTTGTTGTTGACTTTACTAAAATACCTTCACACGTCCATCGCATTGGCATAACGGTTACGATTCATGATGCAGAATTAAGGCAGCAAAATTTCGGCCAGGTTTCCAATGCATTCGTAAGATTAGTGGATGAATCCAATAATCAGGAGCTGCTTCGCTTTGATCTTGGAGAAGATTTCTCAATTGAAACAGCAGTTGTTTTCTGCGAGTTATACCGTCATGGGAACGACTGGAAATTCAACGCCATTGGCAGCGGATTCTCAGGTGGTTTGGCAGCTCTTTGCCGGAACTACGGACTGCAGGTTTAATTTTATCTCTGGCACCCGACTCTTATCGGGTGCTTTTTTTGGTGACATCCCGCGGCCAATTCTATTGGCTAATTATCCCATACTTGAAAAAAAGGCAAGTGGGAACAATAGATTTGAGAAAAACCTTGAGAGGAAGGGATGCAGTATGTCACTTGAATGGTTTGACAGGGTAAGCGGTGAGTTGCAGGACCATCTTGAATCCATTTGCAATAAATATGATCAGATTGGCCATATGTCGGTTGACCGGGGTGCCAAGCATCCCAGAATGGAATTTTTTATTGAAACCGATGATAATGACAGAGAGTACTTTTGCACACTTTTCTTTGATCCGCATAATGAAGAATTCTATGTAGAAGACTTTGACTTTGAACTTGGCCATACCTCTAAAACAATGCTTTTTGATATTGAAGACATCATCGATACCGTCCACGAAAGCCTTCATGACTACATGAATAGCGCAGATGATGATGAATTCGATTTTGAAGATAATGAAGAAATTTATGCATCAGAAGACGAAGATTTCATCATCGCCGATGAATATGACTTCGGAGGCGAAGGAGATATCTTTGAAGAAGTAGATGTAGAGTGGGAAACTCCTGAAGTGACCGCCTTTTTCAAGGAAGATGAAGTGGAGGTATCCTATCAGTTTGGAGTGGTCCAGGAAACAGGTGATGGCGTCCTGCGCAGGGTTAATCGCATTTGGACAGATGACGAGGAAATGATCAAAGATGAAGATCACTTTATCTTCAGTAAAGAAGAGGCAAGCACGATCATTGCTATGATTGCCAGCCACATGGATTCACTGGGCGGGCATGAAGCAGATTATCTGTAATTTATAGAAGCATCAGAAAGTGGCTATCAAAAATTATTGATAGCCGCTTGTTTTTTGAGAATAACGCGCTTTGCAAATCATCAAAACACCCCGTCCGTCCATCCATCAGCATCAGCGAAAACATCCCCGGTTCACACGGTTTAAAAAACGTTTTGATAATGCCTATTTTCTCAGTTGGTACTATTCAGGCTTGCCACACCCATAAACTAACTTAAAAGCAAGTGAAAAGAGGTGCTTTATGGGAATTCACATCGTTCAGGCAGGCGATAGTCTTTGGAGCATTTCTCAAAAGTTTAATATTCCTATCCTGACTATAATAACGGCAAATGGGCTTGAAAATGGACCTGGCATTATCCCTGGTTTAGCTCTATATATTCCGGAAGATGGACCTGTTATCAGGACATATCTAGTAAAGCAGGGAGACACACTCTGGACCATTTCCCAGCGTTTCCAGACATCAATTAGTGCCATTCTGTCAGCAAATCCGGGGATCATCCCAGATAGGCTCTATATCGGCCAGAAATTAAACTTCCCATCACCACGTAAATTAGTTATGAGTACATTGGGTTTCATTGTCCCGTATGCTCCTGAAACATTTTTACCTGCTTTCAGGGAAACAGCAAAGCATTTAACCTACATTGCCATTTCCTCTTACTCGCTGACAAAAGAAGGGTATGCCTATATTGAGCTTGACGATACAGCCATATTAGCAGAAAGCAGGCGATTGAATGTCATTCCCCTGCTGATGATCCGAAACCTTGCCGAAGGGAATTTTAATGCTGAATTAATTGGAGGGGTACTTGAAAGGCCAGTTTATAGAAGGAATTTAATCTTAAGCCTGATGAATTTTATCAGCCAAAAAGGGTATGGAGGAGTCAGTCTGGATTTTGAATTTATCCCGCCGCAAAGGCGCCAGGATTTCAATTCATTCATTAAAGAATTAAAAAATGCTTTAGGGCCAAAAGTTCTTCATGTTAATGTACATGCTAAGACTGAAGATATCCCAACAAACCGGATAATCGGGGCATATGATTATAAAGCCATTGGAGAAGGAGCAGATATTGTTGCAGTCATGACCATGGATTACGGTTATCCCACAGGTCCTCCCAATCCCATCGCTCCACTATGGTGGGTCGAGGAGGTTATTAAATATTCAATCACCCAGATTGATCCGAAAAAACTGCAAATCGCCTTGCCGTTATATGGCTATGACTGGAGAACAGCGGATAATCGAACCCGCTCATTATCCACGCAAGCCAGTCAAAATTTAGCATTAAGCAGAGGAGCGATTATCCAATTCGATGGGTATGCAGCATCCCCATGGTTCAGGTACTGGAATGGAGCAGAAGAACATGTGGTCTGGTTCGAAGATATTCGGAGCATAACTGAAAAATATAAATTAATTGACCAGTATAATCTATTAGGGATGACATACTGGCAATTGAGCTTGCGTTTTCCGCAAAACTGGGCATTTGTGGAGAGAAATTTTACAATTCTATAGCCTATTTCTAAAGTATTTCCTTCATTTCCTCTTCGAAATAAAACATTTTCGGATTTTCTTTAATTGTATATGTGTATTTCTTCATTTTCGCCACATAGCATGTTTTGTTGATTGTCACTTTTTCTCCTGTATCAACCAGAATCACAACATCATTTTGATCAAATTTATTTCTGCGCTTCATACGGATCCCTCTTTCGTTAATTCGATTAGGTGTTATTTATTCATTATCTCATACTTCGGGAGAATTAACCTTAGATATAATTAAACAATCATTTTTTGTTTTGCATATTGGCAGGTAAATGATATATTAGTCTAATTGAATATTTTAGTGAACAAAGGACGTTAAAAATGACAGCAACACTTGGACTTTTAAGGGCTTGGCAAAAAGCCATCCAGGCAGAGATTTTACACTTAAAGAAATACGGGAGCTCCCGCTGCTTAATACTTAATGGGCGTCTGCTTTCAAAATCAGATGCCTATATGTATTTTTTCGATACACCTTCAGCCATTAAAATACCAACTGGATCTTCCATAAAAATAGACTGGGGAAGTAAGAGGGTGGAAGGAAGAATCCTTTCTGCGGAAGGAAATAATGTCATTTTGGCATTACAAGAGGATATTGGCAGCGATTTATCCGAGGCATTTTTGCTTCACGACCCATGGGAACTATTGGATCAGCTTTTTCAGCGCTTAGAGGACATAAAAGACAGCAAAAGAAAGAGGGCCAGAATAAAAAAATTGATGGATCCTTCCATGCCTCCCAAGCACCCTGCTGATAAAGTAAAGAGCGGTACCCATGAACTGATATTGCGTTCTAAATATAATCCAGTCACATATGTCTGGGGACCGCCAGGCACGGGAAAAACCTATACACTTGCACGTGTGGCCGCCAATAAATATTTTAAAGGGCAAAATGTCCTCATTCTGGCACACTCCAATCAAGCAATAGATGTCCTTATGGCAGAGATTTCAGCCTTTGCATCAGGCAAAAGAACAATCGCTGATGGTGATCTGCTTCGTTACGGATCACAAATCGGTCCGGCATTAATCAATCATCCTTCATTGACAGCCGAATTTCTTTTAAATAAGGAGCATTCTAATCTCTTTGAGCAAAAATCAGCTCTAATGGAGGACCGCCGCCTGCTTAAACAGGATTTATCACGTTCGTTCAGCCGAAGAGATTCCGATCAGCTGATTGAGCTTGAAAAAAAGCTGTCCGGAGTGCTTGAAAAAATCAGGCAAAAGGAAATAGAGTTTGTAAAAAACGCTTCGATTATCGGAACAACACTTGCAAAAGCTGCAAGTGACCCGGCAATTTATGAGAAAAATTTTGATTTGGTCATCATCGATGAAGCCAGCATGGCTTATGTTCCACAGGCTGCCTTTGCAGCTTCGCTTGGAAAAAGGGTGATCATTTGCGGGGATTTTAAACAGCTTCCCCCTATTGCTGCCTCAAAACATAAGCTGTCGGAAAAATGGCTGAGGGAGGATATCTTTCACCACTCAGGCGTGTCTGATGCAGTCAAGGATGGACACTTGCATCCGCACCTTTTTCTATTAAAAGAACAGCGCCGTATGCACCCGGACATATCCGCTTTTTCCAATAAACATATTTATCATTCACTTGTAGGAGACCATCCCGATGTAATGGCCTCAAGAGCCCCTATCGCAGCCTGCACACCTTTTCCCGGCAATGCCTCAATCCTGATCAATACAAATGGATCAGGTGATTATGGCATAAAAGAGGGCAGCTCGAATTCAAGACTTAATTTTTGGAATCTATTGCTTGGATTTCAGCTGATACATGAAGCTTACATAGGAGGAAGCCGGTCGATAGGATATGTCACTCCTTATCGCGCACAAGCGTTATTAATGGAACAGATTCTCTGCGAAATATATGAGGAAGAACGAGCTTCCGCTGATATTATTGCTGCGACCGTTCACCGTTTTCAGGGAAGTGAACGAGAAGTGATGATTTTTGATTCAGCCGATGCCGAGCCCCACGACAGAGCTGGAATGCTGCTGACTGGGAAAGATAGCGAAAGGCTTTTGAATGTTGCCATAACAAGAACCAAGGGAAAATTCATACATATTTGCGATTTGCAATTTATACAAAACAAGGTATTTAGAAACAAAACATGGCGGAAGCTGGCAGATCATCAAGCGCACAATGGACAGGCCATTCATCCTGATCAGATTGGCAGATGGATTAAAAATCAGCATCCGCACCTTCAATGGATGCATGCAAGAAAATTGGAGAAAGTGTTTGAGGATATTTCTAAAGCGAAAAAAGAGATTATTGTTTCCCTTCCTGATGGCCAGGGTTTGGGGAAAGAGTGGGGGCAGGCACTTTCCAGCAGGCCTCCAAAAGCGAACCTGATCCTGCTTGCAGAGCATTCTGTCCCATTCGTTTCTCCAGATAAGATATCGCCAATATGCCTCCCGTTCCCGTTCCTCTTAATTGACGGAAACATTTTGTGGCTGGGCATGCCGGCGGAGTCCCATAAAAAAGCCTTGCCGCCATATGTAGCAGCTAGGCTCCGCTCAGCTGCTGCAGGCTCATATCTTACATCTTTAATCAAATAAAAAGACGCCCCAGAGGGGCGTCTTTTTCTACGTATTGCGGCGACACGACTGCACTCCACATAGTGCATTGCCAAGAATGGCTTGTCTGTCGTCTTATGCAATTAGCTCATCGCTTAATCAATATAGCATTATTCCCAAAAGAAAACAAGCCTTTTTTGTGGGCAGTCCCTAATGTTGAAGTTGAAACTTTTTATACAGTTTGTTCGTTTAATATATAATAAGGGGAAATAATAAGGGAACTTAAAAGAAATAGCGAAGGAGTCACCATGGAAAAATTTCAGCTATTCAAAGAAGCTTTTGCAGGATTTTGGCGCAAAAAGCACCTGACACAAATTCTGCTTCTTTTATCATTAACTATATTACTTTTAACCATTCTCTTTTTTGCGTTTCTGGCAGCTACAGCTAACGTGGAGACTTTAAAAGAGGGATTAAGGCAGTCAACTGTTATTTACGATAAAGACGGTGATCCTGCTGCAAGTCTTGCGGAAAATAGAGCAGAGGGTGCAAATATTGAAGAATTGCCTGAACATGTAGGCAATGCCGTTATCGCAATTGAGGATGAACGCTTTTATAAACATAACGGCTTTGATATAAAAGGGATTGCCAGAGCCTTCTTTGGCAACTTATTCGCAGGGAGCATAACCGGCGGAGGAAGTACAATTACTCAACAGCTCGCCAAAAATGCTTTACTTTCACCTGAACAGACCTACAAGCGAAAAGCTGAAGAACTGTTCCTGGCAGTCGAAATTGAAAAAAATTACAAAAAAGATGAAATCCTGCAAATGTATTTAAATCAGGTTTACTTCGGAAGCGGCTCATGGGGAATCGAACAGGCATCCAATAAGTATTTCAGCAAAACACCAAAGCAATTGAGCATCAGCGAAAGTGCATTGCTTGCAGGTTTGCTACAATCGCCTTCTGCTCTCGATCCATACAATCATTACGAACGGGCAATCAAAAGAAGGAATGTTGTCCTTGGGAAGATGAAAGAGCACAAGATGATTTCAGCAGAAGAGTATGAGAACGCTGTAAATGAAAAGATTCACTTACAGGAAGGAACCCGGAGCAAGAAGGAAAGGAAATACCCTTACTATGTTGATGCCGTACTTGATGAAGCAATAAATACGTACGGGTTAACCCAGGAAGAGATATTTACCAGAGGGTATAAAATATACACAGAAATGGATCAGAATCTGCAATCAAGCCTGGAAAATGTTTATCAAAAGGACTCAATCTTCCCAGCTGGCATGAATGGAGAAATCGTCCAAAGTGGTGCCGTCCTGCTTGACCCGGCGACAGGGGGAGTCAGAGGGCTGGTCGGCGGCAGAGGTGAACATGTTTTCAGAGGATTCAACAGGGCCACACACATCAAAGCCCAGCCTGGATCAACACTAAAGCCTTTAGCCGTTTACACACCGGCCCTTGAAGAGGGATACTCACCAACATCGATGCTGAAGGATGAACCCGTAACATACGGAGATTACACACCGGCTAACGCTTCAGGACAATATGCAGGGGAAGTGTCCATGTATAAAGCTGTGGAAGACTCCATCAATGTCCCAGCCGTCTGGCTGCTTAATGAAATTGGACTGGATAAAGGTTTGGATGCTCTTGAAAGGTTCGGCATCCCTCTGGAAAAAGAAGATGAATATCTCGGAATTGCCTTAGGCGGAATGAGAAAGGGAATTTCACCTTTAAAGCTCGCCGAAGCATATGCAGCTTTTCCAAATGGCGGCAAGCGTAATGATGCGCATTTAATTACGAAAATCGTTGGCCCGACCGGAAGCATCATTGCGGAACGTAACAAAAAAACCGTTAAAGTTACGACGAAAACCGTTTCTAACCAAATGACTTCCATGCTTTTAAATGTAGTAGAAACCGGCACAGGAAGCGCTACGAAGATAGAAGGAGTTCAAATCGCCGGGAAAACGGGTTCGACACAGCTCCCATATAAAGACATTAACGGAACAAAAGATCAATGGTTTGTTGGCTATACACCGAATTTGGTTGGCGCCGTCTGGCTGGGCTATGACCAGACTGACAGAGAACATTATCTGTCAAAAAGCAGTTCAGAAACAGCAGTCCCTGTTTTCAGATCGATAATGGAGTCAAGCCTGCCATACATGCAGGAAGGCGAATTTACTACAAAATCGGTAAATGAAAAGCTCGAGAAAAAGGAATTAACAGCGGAAATTGGACAAACCATTAAAGAACAAGCAGAAAAATTCGAAGGCAAACTGAGAGAGGATCTTCCAATCTGGAAGGAAAAATTGAGAGAAGGAAAGCAGGAGCTTGAGGAATTCGGCAGATTCCTGAAAGACAAGTGGGATCAATTCAGCAATTAGCGCAAAAGAGAGAATGGCTTACATAGCTGTTCTCTTTTTTGCTTCAGGAAACTTTATACTGGAATAATTCAGTAAAACAGTGTAACCTAAATATTTATAGCACTTACTAACAAAACGACAGCATTCGCTATCATGCTGCTAGCTCTTAGATATTAATAGCGAGGAGGATTACAATGAGTGAAGAAACCCGTATTCAGCTTAATGTCCGCATATCAAAAGAAACTTCAAATAAGCTTGATGAAATTGTTGAATATTATCAGGAAAACACGAAACTCGGCAGGATTTATAAAGGTGATGTTTTAACAGATATTATTGAAAAATCATATGAAGTAATGAATAAGCAAAAAAACCTCAATAAGAAATTTTAATTTTTAACTGGAGGGGAATTACATGAGGGATGTTAAACTGACCGATATCTTTCAGCATCGGATCGCACAAAAATATATAACACGCTCCGGCATCGCTCATGCTATTGCAGTTGCCTATCATGCATTCCAGATTGCTAAAGAAATGGAAGAAGATGTTGACTCAGCAGCCAAAGCAGGCTTTATGCATGACATTGGCCATTATACCTGGTACAAAAATGGAAAGTGGGATTACGACCTATACAGGCAGAATGACATTCATGCCATTAAAGGTGCTGAGCGGGCACATAAACTCCTGATAAGACTTGGCGAGAACCCGATCAAAGCAAAAGAAGTTGCTTTGGCAATCCTTTTTCACACGGATTCATTTCTGCCTGGCGGCGAAGTTGTCAGAACTCCGCTGCAATCCCTGGTCAAACTGGCAGATGAAAAAGATGAAGAACCCGGCGGTGCCCATCACTATCGTGAACTTGATTTTGAGCGGGCTATGCATAGCCTTGAAATACTCGATAATAAGATTGATCATTATCTTGAAAAAAAAGAAGAATAACCTAAATATCTGTCATTTTATGCGCTTCCCCAGGAAATTCAGTTTTTATTTTTTAAAGGGAAGCGCCTGTTTCATGAAGAATAATAATTCATGGCGGTGATCAGATGATCAAAATTATTATGTGCAGGGATGGTGTTGCTGCAGTGAGGGCAAGGACTCGAAGACAACAGTCATTTAATGTGGAAGAAATCAAATTTAGATTAACAACTGTATTTCTGCATCTATCATTTTACACAATGATTATATTTATTTTAATATTATTTTTGGAGTTATTTGGTTAACGCACATAAAAAAATCCCGGGTAAAGCCACTGCTTTCCCGGGATCTTCCCCTAGGGTCTTGGCAAAATGCCTTTTTCAGTTAAATACTCTTCCACTTCTGTAAACTCTTTAACTGGAACAAACCTTATGCCCTTTTCCCGAAGAAGGTCCTGAAGCCCATTTTTGGCAAAGGTGATATCAGCATGCTCTGCGGGGTGGGAATCCGGTTCACTGTCCCCGATAAAAAACACAGTTTCATACTCCTTCTTTAAGTCCTGAATGACCTTTGATTTATCAATGCCATATTGTTCATGATAATGCTGATGATTCTTATCAATATTCATATGGACATTCTTCTCATGGTAGTATCCTTCATTCGAAAAAACCTGAACACCTTTAACCCCATACTTTTTTAAGATGTGATGGATATAATAGTCTGTGCCGGCACTTAAAATATAAAAATCTCCGCCATTCTGCTGAATTTTTTCAATAAAATCAGGGACATATTCATCTATTTCAATTGAATAAATATCGCTGATAATTCGTTCTTCATCCTGATTGATGGAAGTGAAGACTTTATTCAAAAAGTCGATATCCTTTATCTCACCAGCCTTCCATTTGGGCATCAGGCTGCGCCCCTCCGGAAAATATTTATCCATCATAATCAAATAAAAGTCTCTTTTTGAAATAGTTCCGTCAAAATCTGAAACAAAAGCCCATTTTTTCATTCTATAAACCTCCAATAAGACGTTTCTGCATTTTATGCTGCTATGCTATCTTAACTTTACCCTTTGTTTTTTATGTTCAATCAGTGAAAAAGCGTCTTTTGATTTTATTCCTGATGAGATTAATGGTATTATTAATTTGATTTTTACATAAGGAGATGATTAGTATGGCAGAAAAAGGATACATATTAATGAAAAACGGTGAAAAGGTTGAATTTGAACTATATCCTGAAGCAGCACCAGGGACAGTTGAAAATTTCAAAAAGCTTGCTAATGAAGGCTTTTATAATGGCTTGAATTTCCATCGTGTAATTCCTGGGTTTGTAAGTCAGGGAGGGTGCCCGAACGGAACAGGAACTGGTGGTCCAGGGTACACAATCAAGTGTGAAACAGAAGGAAACCCTCATAAACACGTAGAAGGGTCCCTCTCTATGGCTCACGCGGGCCGCGATACAGGCGGTAGCCAGTTCTTTATCGTTCATGAGCCACAGCCTCACCTAAACGGTGTTCACACTGTTTTTGGAAAAGTTACTTCCGGAATGGAAGCAGTTAAAGCGATGAGAAACGGCGATGTTATGGAGAAAGTTGAAATTCTTGAAGGTTAATCCGTTCAGTAAAAAGAGCCTTAAAGGGCTCTTTTTTGTTTTGTTAACCTGACGTTTTAGGTAAAATGAACAGTAGCTTGCCAAAATCGAAAGGATGGTTTTATGGGAAGAGCAGAGCTGATGAAAAAAATAGCTGAACTCAAGCCAAAGGTCATTTGCTTTGTTGGAAAAGGCGTTTATCTACTGATTCCTCCTGAATTCCCCATGGCAGCTTTTTTTTGCGGCTGTGACCCGTTTCATGAATGCTTTGATATAAGAATAATGCACTTAATAGTCCAAATATCACAAATCCTTCCTTTTTATAATCACAATTATATTAAATTTCGCTACCAACGGTACTGTTATTAAATATTCAGAATTGTTAAAATGTAATTAACATCAAGAACCAGCTTCAATTTAATCTCTTAAGGAGGGAAAGAAATGGAGCAATATGTTCGTGTTATTCCTTATAAGGTGATTCAGCAGGAAGAAAATGTTAAGGAAGTTCCAAAGGGCGTGGAATTGATTCAGGCGCCAAAGGTTTGGAGCGAAACAAAAGGAAAAGGAATTAAAATTGCTGTTCTGGACACCGGCTGCGACATTAGCCATCCTGATCTGAAGGACCGTGTAACGGGCGGCCGGAACTTTACAGACGATGATAACAGCGATCCAAATAGTTTCAAGGACTATAATGGCCACGGAACACATGTGGCAGGGACTATTGCTGCATATGAAAATGATGCTGGTGTTATTGGGGTAGCTCCTGAAGCTGATCTCCTTATTGTAAAGGTCTTAAATAAAGATGGTTCCGGGCAATACGAATGGATTATCAAGGGCATCCATTATGCCATCGAACAAAATGCAGATATCATCTCCATGTCGCTTGGCGGGCCAGCTGATGTTCCTGAACTTCATGATGCGATTAAAGCCGCTGTAAATAAGAATATCCTTGTAGTATGCGCAGCAGGAAATGAAGGGGATGGGGACGACTCAACCGACGAATTTGCTTATCCAGGCTGCTATAATGAGGTGATTAGTGTAGGGGCTATAAACCTCGAAAGGGATTCTTCAGAATTTACAAACTCTCATAATGAAATAGACTTAGTGGCGCCAGGGGAGGGGATATTATCCACCTTTCTGAACGGAAAGTATGCAACCCTCAGCGGTACTTCAATGGCTGCTCCGCATGTTTCCGGAGCTCTGGCCCTGATCAAGGAATTTGCAAACAGGCAATTTGAAAGAAAGCTTTCAGAACCTGAGCTTTATGCCCAATTAATCAGAAGGACGGTTCCGCTTGGCAATTCTCCCAAACTTGAAGGAAACGGGCTCGTTTATTTAACGGTTCCAGATCATTTAGCCGGAATCTTTGACCAGGAGTTCAAATCAACGGTTCTTAATGCCATATGATCAAAGTGAATAGTATAGCAGCGGCATGGACAGAGGCTCAGTCAAAGTATATTGAAAGTGTACAGAATGAACCCTATTATAACGCTGAGGAGGATATCATAAATCAAGAGGATTACTATGGAACCCTTGATTTTGAAAAAGGGGATCTCCCGGAACAGGTTCATGATCTGCTGGTTCGTACTCATGACCGGCAATTGGATTACTCACCTCACCAATATGTATATCCATGGGTGGATCTGCAGGAAAACCTCAAGCTGAAAAGCTTATATTCGGGGAAAGGCATCGATCCTCTTAAAGCCATTGATCAGGATCTCAAGCTCCTGCAGACGATTCATGAAGGCGGCTTCCACAGCAATGAAAGAGTTATATTTAATACCGAGCATGTCGTCCCGCAATCATGGTTTGATGGAAGACAGCCAATGAAAGGGGATCTCCATCATCTTTTTGCCTGTGAGCCGGCATGCAATAGCATGAGAAGCAACTTCCCTTACTATGATTTTGAAGCCTATGTCCCGGAAATAGAGGCGGCGGGCGTCAGGAATGGATGCGGGATGGCAGAACAGGAGAAGTTTGAGCCGGAATATGGAAAGGGGATTGCCGCAAGAGCTGTATTCTATTTTGCTGTCAGATATAAAAAAACACTTTTGATTGACGAGAAGATGAATATGCAGATTTTGCTTAGTTGGCATGAAGAAAATCCCGTCACTATATATGAAAAGCATAGAAACGCTGCCATTCAAGCACTCCAGGGGAACCGAAACCCGTTTATTGATTTTCCGGAGCATGCAAAGAAAATGCTGGGATAATGAACAAACCCGTCTGAACTCAGACGGGTTTGTTTTATAATAGAAAAGAAGGAGGAGCTATCACACATGCAGCCATTTACAGAACAAGTTATCAAGATCATTAAAAACATCCCAAGAGGAAAAGTCATGACATACGGACAAATCGCAAGGCTGGCCGGGAGCCCCCGGGGAGCAAGACAGGTGGTCCGGATTCTTCATACCCAAAGTGAAAAGCAAAAGCTTCCCTGGCATCGGGTTGTGAATGGGAAAGGGGAAATTGGGTTTAAAGACGAAGATTTGTATGATATTCAGAGAGAACTATTAGAAAATGAGGGGATTTACTTTAATATAAATAAAAGAATAGATTTGCAGGAATTTGCCCATGAATCATCACAGCCAATATAAAGAAGCGTGCATCCAATCGAAAGTCACGCTTCTTTATAATCATATGTACCTATTTTGTCTTTGATGCATATTCCTCAATCATCTCAATTGTTACATACTTTCTTGCAGGTATAATTCCCTGTTTAGAAAGTTCATTGATTTCAGCAGTTACTTCATTTATCTTATCCGCAGAGAATGGAAGTCCCCGCCTGCATAGATCCAATGCTTGCTCAATATAATACTCACGCTGCTGGTCCAAGGCTGCAAACCTCGTGATTATCTTATTCTGCTTTCCCACATGTTCGGAGATTGCTTTATGTACACTCATTCTTTCCACCCCTTATAAAATTCACCTGTTTTTATCATACCATTTTCTAATAGCTTTTTAAGAATAAATATTCCTATTAGCATAATATTTATTTGGATTTTAAATAGGAAATAATAGCCAGTCCTCATAACTTCTTTAGTTGAGAATAAAATAGTTACGTAAATTAAAAATTGATTCTTTTTCCTCATTATGGAAATAAAGGGAACTCACCTTTCTAAGAAGAAATGGTAATGAAACAAATTGGAAGGTGGCTTAATACATATGAAAAAGAGTGTAAAAATGCATATCAGTTTAATGCTGATATTTATGCTGGCACTTGTTCCTTTTGCCCAGCCCGAATCTCCTCATGTCCAGGCAACAGAAGAAGGAAGCGAACTAGTTCAGCAGCTGAACCAAATTCTTAATAATGACCCTATTCTAAAGGGAGGACTTGCAGGAGTCAGTATACGCAATGCAGAAACCGGGGAGCTTGTATATGACCATATCGGGGATGTGCGTTTACGGCCGGCATCTAATATGAAGCTCCTTACAGCAGCTGCCGCTCTTGAAACGCTGGGTGAAAATTATCAGTTCACCACAGAACTTCTTCACACAGGTTCAATAAAGGGAAAGACACTGCAGGGTGACTTGATCTTAAAAGGGAAAGGAGACCCAACTCTTTTAAAGGAAGATTTTGATGCTTTTGCCGCTAAAGTGAAGGAAGCAGGTGTACAGGTTATTCATGGCAGCCTGATCGGAGATGACACCTGGTATGATGATGTGCGCTATTCAACCGATCTGTCATGGAGCGACGAATCCTGGTATTATGGCGGACAAGTCTCAGCACTTACTGCGTCCCCTAATGAGGATTATGATGGGGGCACAGTCATTGTAGAAGTATATCCCGCGGAAAAAGCCGGGCAGGAACCGATTGTAAAAATGGTGCCGGAAACAGACTACATAAAAATCGTTAATAATGCCAAAACCGTCGCTAAAGGTGAAAAGAAGGATATCCATATTGAAAGGGATCACGGCACGAACAGCGTTACTATAGAAGGAGAAATTCCAGTTGAAGGAAGCCGTTCAAGGGAATGGATCGCTGTATGGGAGCCGACTGGCTATGCATTGGATTTATTAAAGCGTTCTCTCGCTGAACAAGGCATTCAATTGAAAGGGAAGACAAAAGCAGGCACTGCCCCTGAAGGAGCAAAGCTGTTTGCTGAGCATAAATCCATGCCTATTAAAGAGCTGCTTATTCCATTTATGAAATTAAGCAATAATGGCCATGCAGAAACATTAATCAAGGAAATGGGCAAGGTTGTCAAAGGGGAAGGCAGCTGGGAAAAAGGTCTGGAAGTATTAGAAGAAAAGGTAAAAGCTTTTGGAATGAATGAGGAAACTCTCGTACTCCGGGACGGTTCCGGGATTTCACATGTAAACTTAATTCCGGCCAATGAAATCTCCAAACTGCTTTTTAAAATCCAGGACGAAGATTGGTTCTCCTCTTATTTGAACTCATTGCCGATTGCCGGGGATACAGACCGGATGGTGGGAGGTACTCTTAGAAATCGCATGAAAAACTCCAATGCAGCCGGGAACGTCAAAGCAAAAACAGGTTCAATCTCGACAGTCAGTTCGTTATCAGGTTATGTTAAGACATCCAGCGGGGATGAGCTCATCTTTTCCATTATTTTGAACAACTTGACCGATGGCGGTGAAGGTAAAGTTATTGAAGACAAAATTGCCACATTGCTAGCCGATCAATAAACTGCAAAAAAAGGGCAGTATACCGAGTCAACGGTATACTTGCCCTTTTTTATGTCTTACTCTGCTTTTGCTGCCTGTATTTGAAGGTCGATTTTTACTTTATCTCCTACAAGGACTCCGCCAGTTTCAAGTGCTGAATTCCAGGTTAAGCCATAATCGCTGCGTTTGATAGCCCCGGCAGCAGTAAAGCCGACTTTTTCATTGCCCCATGGATCTTTGCCTGATCCTTCATATGTGACAGTAAAGGTTTCTGTTTTTGTTACTCCATGAATGGTAAGGTCGCCTGTTACATCATATTCATCGTCACCCTTGCTTACAATGCCGGTTGAAGTAAATGTCATTTTCGGATGGTTTTCAACATCAAAGAAGTCTGCGGAACGCAGGTGTTTATCACGATCTTCATTTCGTGTATCCACACTTGAAAGTGCAACATTGAATGTAATATCTGCTGTTGTTAAATCTGCAGGATCTGCTGTAATTTCAGCATCAAAGCTATTAAAGCTGCCTTTCACGTTCGCGATCATCATATGCTTGATAGAAAAATCCACACTGCTGTGTGCTGGATCCACTGCCCATTTTGTTTTTGCCATTTTTTTCTCCTCCAAATTTATTTATCTTTAATTCAAGATGTTTTAATTCTAAATAAATTATATTCCGGTTCAAGTTTTATGTCAATGATATTTTTTGAAAAGATGGTAAAATGAAGACTACTTAAATTTTCAACATCATACATAACCTAAGTCATAATGATTACATCACGTATTGGCGATGTTTAAAGGGGAACGGATCATGAATCAGCTTGAACAGATATACAATAATGCTGAAGAGCATACAAAAATAAAAATTCTGGAGGATGCCGACCGTTATCTGGGCGGTCAGGAATCGATGCCCTCCTATAAGGAATATCTTTCTGAAAGATTTCATTATATCGATCAAATCTGGGTAAATGTGTGGCTGAATAAAATCACCGCCAAAATATCCAAGCAGGAAAAGAAGAAGTATTTAAGTGAGAAAGGATACGACACCGAAAATGTTGACAGGAAAATAATCAATCACCTGTTTCGGACTGAAATGAGGGATTATCAGCCTTTTAACAGTTTGGACTGGCTTAATGACCTATTTGAAAGCAATAATGAAGCTTGGGCTGAGCGCTATGAGAAGGCAAGGGCATATTACCTGCAGAAAGCAGAAGAGGAGCAGCTCCAGCGAAGAAAATATCGAATCCGTGAAAATATCGAAAAGAACATAGAGGAAATTATTGAACAAGATTACAGCCTTCTTTATCTCCATGTAAGACATATGGCTTCAAAGCAGCTGGTTTCAGATTTTAAAAATAAGACAAGGTATCAAAAGCTGGATACCTTCGCTCTTGAAGAAAAGCTTAAGGAAATAGGAGAATTCCACGCCGATGATTATACTGTTATGGGAGAATTCTTCGAGGAGCTGACAGGAAATATCCATAAAGCAATATATTGGGGCAAGGGATATTTCGAATATGAAACGTATTACTATGTATATAAAAACCATATATCAGGATTTCTTTCCGATACTTTGCAAACACTCATCCTGCAGAACCTTCCGCAGCATCTATTCGAGGAATATGAAGATGCATATGATAAACCGCTGACCGGAAAGTCTGTTAAGAAGCTAATTTCCCATACTCTTCAAAACCTTTACGAAAGCTTTTTTGAAACCATTCAGGAGGAATATGTTGAAGATTTGGTCAAGCTTGCGGATATCCCATTTGACCCTGAAGCCCATCAAGAACAACTGGAGAAGGACATTGAAGACAGGGAAAGAAAAATAGCAGAAGAACTGGCTGAGCAGCAGCGGAAGAAAGAGGAAGAAGAACGAATGCTCGAAGATATTTTCGGGCAGGAATACAGTCCTTCAGTGGAACGGGCCAAAAAATATGTACTTCATATTGGCGAAACCAATACCGGGAAAACCCATCATGCACTTGAAGGTATGAAATCAGCAAACAGCGGTATGTATCTGGCGCCTTTGAGGCTTTTGGCACTCGAGGTTTATGATAAATTGAACCGGGATGGTGTACCATGCTCTTTGAAAACCGGTGAAGAAGAGAAGACAGTTGCCGGTTCCCAGCATCTATCCAGCACGGTAGAGATGTTCTATGAAAAGGATTTTTACGACGTCATTGTGATCGATGAATCTCAGATGATTACGGATAAAGACAGAGGCTTTTCCTGGTATAAAGCCATTACCAAGGCAAATGCCAATGAAGTCCATATTATTGGAAGCCGCAGTGCTAAAAGCATGATGCTGCAGCTGCTTGGCGAGGCAGATATTGAACTGAATGAATACAGCCGGGATATTCCCCTTGAAGTGGAAGCTAAAGAATTTAAATTCAGTCACGTCCGAAAAGGCGATGCACTAATCTGTTTTTCAAGAAAGAGAGTGCTTGAAACAGCCTCAAGACTTCAGCAGGAAGGGCACTCAGTAAGCATGATTTATGGAGCGATGCCTCCAGAAACCAGAAAAAAACAAGTCCAGCGTTTTATAAATGGTGAAACTTCCGTCATCGTTTCCACTGATGCCATTGGGATGGGACTTAACCTGCCTATCCGGAGAATTGTATTCCTGGAAAATGATAAATTTGACGGAACGAAGCGAAGAACCCTTACCTCTCAGGAAGTGAAGCAAATTGCCGGGAGAGCAGGCCGAAAAGGACTTTACAATATTGGGAAGGTTGCTTTTACAAAAGATATTAAAAGAATGAAAGCCCTGCTTGAAATGGAAGATGCACCGGTACACAGCTTTGCCATCGCCCCGACCAATACAGTATTTGAAAGGTTTCAAAGGTATTACCGCGATCTCGGGTCATTCTTTGAGCTTTGGGATAAGTTTGAGAGCCCAAGAGGAACCAAAAAAGCAGCATTAACAGAGGAGAGAGATCTATATGAAAGGATACGGGGCACAGAAATTGAAGCCAAGCTCGGCCTAATGGACCTGTATGGCTTTCTCCACCTTCCTTTCTCTAAAAAAGAAAATGATCTTGTCCGCCAATGGGAAGAAACGATGTATGCCATTATTTACGGGGAGGAGCTGCCAGAACCCAGAATCAAGAACCGGAATTTGGAAGAGCTGGAGCTGACCTATAAAGCAATCGGCTTGCATTTGCTGTTTCTGTATCGTCTTGAGCAGAGAACCGAAGCGTTATACTGGGAACGATTAAGGGAAGAAATCAGTGACCGTGTTCATGAAAGACTGAAAACGGACATTAAGGAGCTCTCAAGAAAGTGCAGAAAATGCGGCAAAAAACTGCCTTGGGAACACGAATACCAAATCTGTGATGATTGTCATTCTTCACGTTCAAGAAGAAGGTATCATTACTATAGAAGGTAAGATATATTAGCCTGCTGGCAGCACTTCAAGTTTCACTCATAGGAATGAAAAAGACAATAAATTCATGAATTTTACCCGTCCTTACCGAATACATATTCATGGAAAACAACTATGTAAGTCTTAAAGGAGCGGTAAAAATGGCGAGCTGCACACATCAGGCAGAAGTAAACATTCCGATAGGGTCAATATGGAGCTTTGTCAGCGATATTGGGAACTGGGCACCATTAGTGCCCGGATATATTGCACATGAGGTAATGAGTGACAAAGAGTCAACCTGGAGCTTCAAAAGCGATATGGGGATTATTAAAAAAAAAATAGAATTGAAAGTGGATATAACGAGCTGGCAGGAGCCAACAAAGGTTACGTTTCATTTAACAGGACTTAATGAGAAGTTTACTGGACATGGATACTTTCTTGCGGAGAAAGGAAAGAATAAGAAAAATATCATGACAGGATCACTTGATATTTCAGCAGAGGGAATGATGGCTAAAGTAGCCAATTCCTTGCTTAATACAGCTCTTCCTGAAATTACTGCAGAACTGACAGAGGCTGTGGCATTAAAGGCCGAACAGGAATACAGGGAGCATGCTGGCGTATAATTTGCCCCAATGAAAAGAACTCATTAACCCTGAGTTCTTTTATTTCGTATATCGATTAGCGTAGCTGGAGGCCACGAATGCTTCCGGCTTTATTTTTGGCTCAAGGCCGATTGATTCGATCCTGGACACCATTTCTTTCACAAATTCCCTGGTTCTATTTCTTTTGCCTGATCCGATGTCCATATGCCCTTCCATCGAGAATGATCCGCCTTTATAAAGGAATGGCAGAACGATTTCAAACATTTTGTCTTTGTAATCCTCTGTAAACAAAGAGACCACTTCTTCAGTCAGCGAGGTTTCATAGGAGATTCGCTCATGAAGGTGCTGCATTTTCCTTGGTATAACAGTTTTCCGAATACATGCCCAGGCGCCTTTTCGCTCATTTTGAATCACAATCCCGGTTATAAACACAGTGCGATTGCAATGCACCTGTGAATCTGTTCCGATCATCAGCCTGAAGTTCCCATCAGGATTTCGCTTTATAAAAAGTAAGATCCGGTTGAATACCTGCTCAAAAGTCATATTCCTCTCCTGAAGATTTTGAAATTTATATTCAGCATTCACCTATAATCACCACATTAAGTATTTTGTCTCGGAGTATCACTCTTCCACAACCTTTAACTTAAAATGTAATCCCTATTACTGCCATTATATTGAGGGACACTGAACAAGTTGTTTATTTTTTTGAAAAAATTGCTTATGAGGCAGCGGAACAGAAAATGAATGGGAATCTTCATATTGATAAATGCTATGGTAAAAGAGGAGGTATTCTTTTGAACAAAACACTTATCTTAATACTTAAATTAGCATCAGCTATGATTGCTTTTGCCTTAGCGCTTGATTTATTCTTTGATGCGACATTCGCAGATATTCTTTCTTTCAGTATTCTGGTAACAGCCATGTCCTATCTGTTCGGAGACCGCATCATCCTTCCGCGGCTTGGAAACAAGAATGCTCTTATTGCTGACTTTTTCTTAGTTTATGCATCTGTTTGGGTGTTTGGAAGTGTGCTGCTTAACAGTTACCTGCAAATCGCTTGGGGAAGCATTATATCAGCAGGCATTATCACTCTCTCTGAGGTATTTGTCCACAGGTTCCTTGTAAACAAAAGGGAAAGCAGCCAAGAGAAAGAGAGCAGGCAATCTGCTATAAATCCGCGGCTTTCTTATGGGATGGAAATGGCTGAAGAAAGAGAGCCAACAAAGGATTGGGAATAAATTGATATAAAGAGTCAGAAGCCCACTGCAGGCCATTTGGTCTAAACCTGGGCTTTTTATTTTGAACCAACCATTTTTTTCACGTTTTTATCCGATAGAATGCTTGCTATTTTTCCGCTAAACACACAATATAAATAAGGACATAATGAATAAAGACCAGGAAAAGAAAGTAGGGTTTTACTTGCAGGAATTTTTAAAACTTGGCATTTCGGAAGAGCTATCTGAAATTCTGCTAAAGCATGGCATTGCTAAGCCAACACCTATTCAGGAGCAGGCGATTCCAGCTGTTATGGAAGGAAACGATGTCATAGCACAGGCGCAGACAGGAACCGGAAAGACATTGGCTTTTATTTTGCCTATTCTGGAGAAAATGGACCCGAATGCCGTTCAGATCCAGGCTCTGATTGTAACGCCGACAAGGGAACTGGCATTACAGATAACAGACGAAGTACTGAAGCTTACGAAAGACAGTGATATAGATGTTTTAGCTGTATATGGAGGGCAGGATGTGGACAAGCAGCTCAAAAAGCTGAAAAAGAATGTCCAGATTGTAGTGGGGACACCTGGCCGGCTGCTGGACCACATCAGACGAAATACCATTGATTTATCACAAGTGGATTTTTTAGTATTGGATGAAGCCGATCAAATGCTGCATATTGGCTTTCTTGATGAGGTTGAGAGAATCATTAAAGAAACGCCTGCCAAAAGGCAGACCATGCTTTTTTCTGCAACTATACCGGCAGA
The DNA here is from genome assembly GCF_001591465.1 of Cytobacillus firmus NBRC 15306. Classification (GTDB taxonomy): domain Bacteria; phylum Bacillota; class Bacilli; order Bacillales; family Cytobacillaceae; genus Cytobacillus; species Cytobacillus firmus. The sequence goes on along the minus strand of NZ_BCUY01000049.1, from coordinate 4,421 downwards.
AATAAGAAAACTGGCAAACAAACACATGAAACGGCCGCTGTATATCCAGGTTGAAAAAACACAGGGACCAGCCCATTCAGTTAAACAAATAGCGATACATACCGTCGACCGTGCCAAGCAGGGTACACTGGTAGAGCTGATTCAAACCCATAGACCATTTTTGGCCGTGATCTTCTGCCGTACAAAACGCAGAGTAACCAAATTATATGAAGTGCTGAAATCGAACGGTTTTGATTGCGATCAGCTTCATGGTGATTTATCACAATCTAAACGTGAACAAGTAATGAAGAGATTCAGGGACGCAGAGATACAGCTGTTAGTTGCGACGGATGTAGCCGCTAGAGGGCTTGATGTCGAAGGGGTCACACATGTTTTTAATTATGATATCCCACTCGATCCCGAAAGCTATGTGCACCGCATCGGGAGAACCGGCCGGGCGGGCATGAAAGGACTGGCCATTACGTTTTATTCGTCTGCAGACAAGCCGCTCCTTGAAGCAATTGAAAAAGGACTGAAAATTAGTATTCCTAAGCAAGACCTTGGCAATAGCGATATCAAGCCTGAAGCAGCATCTGAAAAAAAGAGGCCGGATTCCAAACGCCTAACCTCCGCTGGAAAGAAAAATGACAGCAGAAAAGGAGGCCAGCCAAAATCAAAAGATGACAGGTTTTCCCATGAAAAAGGCAGAAAAGGCAAAAGCAGTTCACCTCGAACAGGCCGCACAAAAACCCAAGGGAAAAAGAAGCCTTCTCCCACAGCTTCAAGAAATTCATCCAAAAGACGGGGAAGGTAAAGATATTTGAGGAGGAAAGCAACTTGTTAAAAGAACGGATGGAAAAGCACTTGAAAGAACAGCCCGCTGAACTTTATGAAAAAGAAAAGGAATATGCCCAAAAGCAGGGACTCTTGAATGATGCTCATGAAGCCGGAATCAAGAATCCCGAAGACCGATTTAATGATGCTTATATAGAAAGAGGAGATAAAGAAACAGAGGAAGTTCTCGGACAGGAGCCTGCCGGCTTTTTAAATCAGCCAATAGACTACTTCAAAAATCATAAAAATGAATTTATGTATCTGGAGTCTAAATGGTTTGATCTGATTGGAGCGGATGCCGTTTCCTTTGAAACAGATGATGTTTTTGGCAACTATGAAGTAATGCTTGGACTGAAGCTGCCAAAAAAAGCAGAATCAGCTATAAGAGCATTTATAGACGAAAATACTCTTACAGGCACACCAAAATACAGCCTGATGTTCAGCCAGCAGGATGGGCTTTGGGATTTTAATTTTTCATTGAACGACCTTGAAGGTTTTAAAGAGGAACTTTCAATAAAAGATGCATATCAGTTAGTGTACAAATTTCTTTTTAACCTTGTGTCAGAAGTGGAAGAAACCCGTAATAAGTAAATATTTATAGCCAGATATTAGGATGAACTCTTAATTTTTTGTTCAAACCATGATAAATGTCATGGTTTGGACATGACACCTATGTCTACAAAGCGGTTTGCAAACCCTTTATTATTAAAATTAACGTCATGATGAAGGGAATTAACAAATGACTTCTAAACAAAAACAACTCAACTTAAAAAAACAAATGGCACCTTATGAAAAATCAGATTTAACCAAAAGCATTATGCAGCTTGTCAATACGCTGGGACCTTTTTTCCTGCTGTGGTTCCTTGCTTATAAGAGCCTGAGCATTTCTTATTTGCTGACGCTTGGCATATCTGTCGCTGCAGCAGGCTTTCTTGTCAGGATCTTCATTATTTTCCATGATTGCTGCCACCATTCCTTTTTCAAGAACCGCAAAGCAAACAAGATCATTGGCACAATCACAGGGATCTTGACCGTCTTTCCTTATCACCAATGGCAGCATGACCACAATGTGCACCATGCAACCAGCGGGAATCTGGACAAGCGCGGTACAGGTGATATCTGGACACTGACAGTGAAAGAATATCAGGATGCGTCATGGTCCACTCGTGCAGCATACCGCATCTACCGCAACCCGTTCGTTATGTTAGGTTTAGGCCCTATTTATGTATTTTTGTTAAAAAACCGTTTTAACAGAAAAGGGGCAAGAAAGAATGAACGCATCAATACGTATCTTATAAATGCGGCCATCGCCGGTTTGTATGCGCTCATGTGCTGGACTATCGGGTGGGAAGCGTTCCTGATGGTGCAGGGGCCGATCTTTATGATTTCAGGAGCAGCCGGGATTTGGCTTTTCTATGTACAGCATACATTTGAAGACTCGTATTTTGAAGAGGATGATAAGTGGGAGTATGTAAAAGCTGCTGTAGAAGGAAGCTCCTTTTACAAGCTGCCGAAAGTGCTTCAGTGGCTTACAGGGAACATCGGGTTCCATCATATTCATCACTTAAGCCCTCGCGTTCCTAACTACAACCTTGAAAGCGCTCATTATAATACAGCTGAACTTCAGAACGTGCCGACGATTACTCTTTCTACCAGCCTGAAGTCACTCAAATTCCGTTTATGGGATGAAGGAGCCCAGGACTTCACCGGTTATGGAGCAGCAAAGAAGTCTTCTGCCGTCAGCCAAAAACAGCGCAGAACTAAAACGGCATCTGTGAAGCCGTAAACTGAATGTATAAGCTGAAGAACAGCTCCTTTGTGATATGATAGCAAAGGAGCTGTTTCATTATTTCATGAATAAAAAGAGGGTACCATCACATGTTTAAAAAATATTTAACTGCATTGAAAAGTTCAGGCATTTCTCCATATATATGGAGTGTATTCAGCATTCTGCCGTTTTATTTCATCTTCAGATCCACATCTAAAATCACCATAGCCGTCGGAATTATCCTGACTATACTCTTTTTTATATCGCTGCGTTTTGCCTTTATATCACGGAAATGGCCTGTCTATTTATGGACGGGCATCTTAATCAGCATATCGATCACAATGACCATTCTCTTTTCATTTATTTATTTTGCATTTTATATTGCTTATTACAATGGCCATATCAAAAACAGGATTGCCTTTTTAACGCTGTATGTCATCCACCTGATCGCAACCACCATCTCCATAAACATTAATTTTGTCACCCAGAAGCCATTATTTCTCGAGCAGATCCCTTTCATTATTATCATTTGGATCAGTGTGATTTTGCTTCCTTTTAACATTCACAATAAGAAAAAGCAGGAAAAGCTTGAGGAACAGCTCGAGGATGCCAACAAAAGAATTGCGGACCTCGTCAAACAGGAAGAAAGACAGCGGATTGCCCGTGATCTTCATGATACTCTCGGACAAAAATTGTCTCTTATCGGGTTAAAAAGCGATCTGGCCAGGAAGCTCATCAGCAAAGATCCAGACCAGGCAAAGGATGAGCTTATAGACGTTCAGCAAACCGCCAGAACAGCATTAAACGAAGTAAGAAAAATGGTTTCCCAGATGAGGGGAATCAGGCTGAAGGAAGAAATTATCCTAGTTAAGCAAATTTTAAAGGCGGCTTCTATCGAATTCATCGGAGATGAAGATATCAAATTAAAAAATGTGTCACTCTTCCTTGAGAATATTCTAAGCATGTGCATGAAGGAGGCTGTAACAAACGTAGTAAAACACAGTAAGGCGACAGAATGCCGCATCCGCATAGAACAAACCTGGAATGAAGTCAGCATTACTGTCCGGGATAACGGAGTCGGCATGAATCCCTCAACAGATGTCGGCAAGGGGTCCGGACTGCTTGGCTTAGGGGAGCGGCTCGACTTTGTCAACGGAAGTCTTGAGATTGTATCTGAGAATGGAACAACGATTATAATGAAAGTACCAACAGTCGTGAAGGAACCAAACAAGGAGGAGAGGGCATGATAAAAATCGTCATAGCTGAAGATCAGCGGATGGTGCTTGGTGCGTTAGGATCTCTGCTAAATCTTGAAGACGATATGGAGGTCATTGGGAAAGCTTCGAATGGAAAAGAGGCCATATCCCTTGTCAAAACTCTTAATCCGGATGTATGCATCATGGATATTGAGATGCCGGAAAAAAGCGGCCTGGAAGCGGCGGAAGAATTAAAAGACAGCGGCTGCAAAGTTATTATTCTGACAACCTTCGCAAGGTCAGGCTATTTCCAGCGTGCTCTCAAGGCCGGTGTAAGAGGTTACTTGTTAAAAGACAGCCCAAGTGAGGAGCTGGCAAGCTCTATAAGAAACGTCCTGGAAGGAAGGCGCATCTATGCACCTGAATTAATGGATGATGTCTATGGCGAAGAAAATCCGCTGACAGACCGGGAAAAAGAGGTGCTGGAGCTGATAGCGGACGGCAAGAACACGAAAGAAATTGCCGACCAGCTCAGCATTAAGACAGGAACCGTCCGTAACTATATCTCTGCTATTCTTGACAAGCTCGAAGTTACGAACAGGATTGAAGCCATTACCCAATCGAAAGAGAAGGGCTGGTTTAAA
>NZ_BCUY01000048.1 GCF_001591465.1 Cytobacillus firmus NBRC 15306 | reverse complement strand
AACAACCATCAACGATATTTTGTCTTTACTTATTTATTTTGGTATCGCAACAATGTTCCTTTCAAAACTAATGTAACAAATATTTTAGTTGTTTTTTAAGGGGTTAGGGAGTCACTTAGAAGGATATCATGGTACTAAACTTCTGTGATTTAGGAGGCTTTTAGTACCATGTTCTCTTTTCAAGTTGTTTTTGGATTTGTTTTATTCTTCATCGCTGTTTATGTTGTAATTAAATTAGATAAAATGAGTAGCCCAAAAAATAAACATAATTCAAAGCAACGTTCTAAATAAGTCCCCTGAATTTAGGGGACTTATTTAATGGATTACCTATTTTCTATTCTTAATAACCATTCTTTATCTAGGGTAACTTCAACTCTCTGCTTTACCACTATTTGTGGTACGGTTCACCGTAATATAGCTAAATGAGGTTTTTTTATTAATTTAATGAATCTAATACAACTTGATGAATTTGATTAACCATTTCGTCTAATGTCTGCTTACTTGTATTAAACGCATATTTGTCGACTATATAGGGATTATATTGTCTAACTTCATCCACAGAAACCTCATGCCAGATTGGAAGAATAATCACTCTTTTCTCATTGATTTCTCTATTTAAAAAGCTTTTAAATTCATATTGTGACCAACCGCTTTCAATAAAGTTTTGGGATAAGAAAATTATAACAAACCTCGAATTTAATATTCCCATATTCATCATATCCGTTTGACTCTGTCCTATTTTAAATACCTTGACATCTTCAAAAACTTTCAACCCTTTATTACTAAGCTTCTCCGATAACTCCGAAACAAAAATATCTTTATCGAGGCTAGAATGTGATAGGAATACATCAAACTCTATTATTTCTTTATCTTTAACTGAATCTTTAATATCTAATGAGAGTTCATTTAATTTTTCTGACATCTCAGAATAATTGTTTAAATATTCTAAATTTGTACTCGATTGTGATTCCATTGATTTTAGCATGGTTTTAAATTGCTTTTCCTGCTCTTTTGCTAGTCGACCTTTATACCTATTCATTCCTTCAGTATTTTTACGTATCTGTTCAACAAGCGATGTAATATCTTTGTCTTGTTTCAATAAATCTTTATTATATTTCCCCATTTTCTGAATATCCATTTTTGTTTTATTTCTTTTATTTGAAAGTTTTATAAGCTTATCCGCTAATGAATCTCTTTTCTTTCTAGCATCTGTCAATTTCTTTTGAAGTTGAATGTCTTTTTCTGTAAGCCTTTTTAAATTAGTTTCATTTATCCCCATAAATACACCCTCTTAGATATAATAAAAAACATAAAACAAACATATGTTTCCATTTTACAATATAAGAGAATTTTTTTCAATTTTCTATAATTCCTTCATCTTCTCTGCGAAACATCTGACACTAAACTAGTAACTAGCCCAACTAATGTACCCAATACAAAATAAGGCATATCCCTCTCTCCCTTCATTTTAAGTACCTAAATAAAAAAGAGAATAGCTTTTATCAGCCATTCTCACATTGGTTGTTATTTCTGTACTAACTTCTTTGTTTCTTCCTGATAAAATATATTATGATTAAGATTACCCATGTAACTGGACTGAAAATAATCATTATCGCTAATCTTATTATTACAATCCCGAAAGTTCCGAGAAATGCAACGATTAGTAAGAGTAATATCAGAATCAAAGCTAACCATAATTTCTTCATATACAATTCCTCATATAGCTTATCCCACTATAATTTTCTTTACCATAAAAATAAATGCTATTATTATGCCCACAAACAAAGCTAATCCAAATAAAAAGCCGAATAAGGCTAATGCAATAACAGATAGGAAAGTAGCTATTGTCCATACAATGAAGAAGGTAACAATTCCTCCACCAACATTCCTTACTAATATCCACGCAATTATAAGACCTGCAATTAAACCAAATACTTCCAACCTAAGACCTCCACTAATTAATACATTTTGAAAAGTGTTTACAAACTATACTGCTCCTATTTATCTAGCAAAATATTCACTAATATGAAACGATGCTATCTCTCCTAATCTCGTTTCCTTCCAACGGAATTTCTCTATTAATGTTAGGTCATCAAATATAGTAGTTAATAAATCTGTAACTTCATCTATCATGTAATGTTCGACGCTCATAATAACGTTTAGCTTCCAGTCACTAATATAAAAATGCCCATCGGACTCTAATGCTTCTTTTAAAATAGCCTTAAAATTATATGTCCAGGATTGACCATCAAGCGAATATAAAAGCATCCATCCTAATGCAATCCCCTTTCTAAATCCCTGTGGAACAAATTCGGGTCTTGATGGCAAGAAAGTAACTTGTCCAATTGGATGGCATACTATTCTCTCTTGTTCAAACTGTTCGCAAATATATTTTACTCCGCCTATTACAACAGCTTCTAGCTGTTTAACGGATTGTATTTCAATCATTCTGCTCCTCCTTTAAACTTAATTAATATCTATAATTCTGATATTGATTTCTAGTACTTTCGGTACGCAATTAAGTACCAGTTATATCCTAATAATATGGTACGTTTATACGTATAGTCAATAGACAAATAACCCATAAAGGATAATTGCTATGCAAAAGAAAGTGACCGTTAAAATAAAAGAACTAACTGAAAAGCATAATATTTCTATCCGTGAATTATCACGACTAACAGATATCCGTCATGCTACGCTAAGTGAACTTGCAAATGAAAAACGTCAAAATATCAATTTCGGTCATATTGAAAGAATTGCTGAAGCCTTTGACATTGAAGATATTAGAGAAATTATCGACTTTAAAATTAGTAAAAACAATTAATAGATTGGGTTATTTATTCTTTAACGTCTCCTTAATTAATCCATAGGCAGATACACTAAAAGACATCGCCAGTTGCGAATTTTGCTCATCATAAACTCATCCTTAAATTAATCTAATAATTATTGCTTTCAAATTTAAATAAATACTTTCTTAGCTGTTTTTCCAATGATATTTGTCACAATTCCATCTACAGTTCCTCCAATAAAACCACCTATTAGAGGTACAGCTTTACCAAGGTTAACAACACCTTTTTCTCCGAACTTAGTGACTAGTCTAAAACCAACTGCTTTATTTATTGATTTAATAATTTCCCCTGGTATTTTCTTGATAGCTTGGTAAGTGCAGTTCCTGCTTTAATTCCAGCCTGTTTTTAAAATATCTGAAGCTGACTGACCTGTTAAACAGACAAAGATGAATGTTTTTACTTGGTCATCTTTTAAATCATATCCTCTCATATGGGCAATTGCTCAATCGTTCTCATTTGTACATAAGTGACAGAAACTATATTGGCTGGTATGGCTACTGGTAAAATAATCAATCCTCCTAAACCTGTTAAAAATCCACTCGTTGCAGATTTAGTATTCTGCCAGCGAACTAGACTGTTAATAGCATTATCTGTGGAATCGCGCTTTGCCATAAAATTTTCAGCTAGTTCATAGGCTGTATCCGTTCCTGGTATCCCATTGATAGATTTTTCATAAGCCCAATCTAATAATTTTCCCACTTTACCTTCTGTTAATTGATTATCGGACATAATCTTCCTCCTGCATAGGATAAATTTTCCAGTCCTATTTTAATACAAAAGTTGGATGATAGGGTGGAGATTTTTTTAATAATATATTTTTTCAAACTTTAATAATAGCGTAGCAAAGCTGAATATCATCTGATTGCCTTATACCAATTCGTAATACTATTATGCTTTTCAAACAAACTTCCTCCATAAATTCTAGTTCTATTTGGTTTCTAGTTAGTTCAGCTAATTCTTTTTCTGTTTCTAATACCATCATCGCCTGACAGAAAGGGAGCGTAAATTCTTCTATATTTTCACCATTGCTTAGATATTCATATAGACCGTAAAATTCCTCCATTAGATACTGTATCAAGTCATCATGAAGTTCTTTTTTAATTGATAATAACTCCATTTTATTTTGAATTCTTTTCATATTCTTAGCCTCCGGTTCCTTTTGAGTACGCTCTGTTACCACACAGACAACAATTCCTACAACAGTTCCTAATAAGAAATATGGCAATACAACCACCTTCTTCCAGTCTTTTAACCCCTTATTTTTAAATTCTTTTAAGCTCGCATTTTATCATCCATAAATCCCTTTTTAGCTATTGTATAAATAGTTAGTCCAAACATAACTCCTGCCTTAAATAAACTAATCGGTGACATACACTCACCTCCTTTACGGTAAAATTACGCACGAAAAAAGAGACGAAAGCTCTTTTAAAGCCAACCTCTCTAATGTATAAACATAGTTAATTGTGCTACTGTTCTTCCTGCCGGATTTTTATATAAAACTAATAGGCTTAACAAGTTCACCATCTTTCAACAGACCAATTCCGATATCCTTCAAACCATGCTTATCCTGTAATAAGTACACAACGTTTGATGCACCGCCATCGTAGAAGAATACCCAACATGTTAGTTCTGGGCTATTTTCATCTGGAATAGTAGCCTTTACCGCTTCGTTGCTTATATCATCCACTGAAAGAGTTCTAACGTCCGCTTTCCATTCCTTCCGTGCTAAATGTGGGTGATGCTCCTCCATGTAATTCCTGAATACATTAATAATGCTCATAGGTTATTTGCTCCTTTTTATAGGTTAATTAAAATAGAAAAAGGGGGAGAGAACTCATCCGTAATAGATGAATCCTCTCCCCCTTTAAAGGTGAAGTGTTTTGCAACTTCTTTATTGAGTTGTATTTGTATCGTATCAATCTTTCGGTTCTCATTGATGGTGATTTGACGGATGAGCAGGTGCATCAGCCTTTTCCTCTGCTCTCTGGTCAATGACTCTTTATAGGCACTTTTGAAGTTCTGCATGACCTGTTTGACCATTAAAAAGTTTATGAGCTGTGTACCACCTTCCCCCATTTGCAATTCAATTGGAGATAGTCTTTCTTCAAGTCGTTCCTTTTCTTCATTCAAAGTGGATAGTCGCTGCACAAGGTCTGCTTTTTGAATCAAATCATCTTCGTACAAACCAAGGACTTTCTCTTTCTTTTGTTGATTGGATTCTAGTGCCTTTTTCAAGGTCTCATATTCGTGTTGGAGCGGAGAAGAATCTCGTTCTTTCTTGTTATTAATACGTTCAACAATTTGCTCTATAAGCACATCACTAGTGGCTATGTTTGATAGCTTTTCAAGTACATAAGGGTCTGCATAATCCGTTCTTACTCCATTCGAGCGACAAACTGCTGAACCTTTATTCTTCCAAGCTCCACATACATAATACTCCAGAACCTTTTTTGTTCCGTCTTTGAGTGTATTTGTTGTCCTTCCAATCACCATTCCTGCACCACATGCAGGACACTTCATGATACCAGTGAGAGGGAACTCGCCGTCATGTATTCGATTAGGCTTGCCGCTTCTACTCGCCATGATATTTTTTGCTTTTTCCCATGTTTCTTCTGAAATGATAGCTTCGTGCTGCCCCTTTTCAATTACAGGGTTAGGATTAATATTGTTTCTTCTCTTCTCGTTCCAATCTCTCCGGACATTGTAGCGAATAAATCCTGCATACAGGGGATTGCTTAGAATCGTTTTTACCCCGTTGATGGAGAAGTCTTTGTTCTTTTTTGTCCGGTGTCCTTCATTGTTGAGTTTGTTTGCGATGGATTTGTAGCCATTCCCCTCAACGTAAAGGTCAAATACCTTTCGAACCGTTTGAGCTTCTGTTGGATTAATCACAAGGGTAGATAGCTTTCTTTTACGATTCTCTCCTGGAACGCTTACGACATCATAACCAAGCACCTGACCGCCATTCCAGGAACCTTCCTTTGCTCGTGCCAACATCCCCATTTTTACGTTTTGAGCGATATTGTCTCGTTCAAATTCAGCAATGACTGCTAACATACGAAACTGCATTTTTCCAGCAGGAGTTGCTGTTTCATAGTTTTCAGTATATGAGCGAAAAACAATATTTTTCCCTTCAAGTTCTTCAACAATATTAAGCAAATCTTTCGTCTTTCGAGAAAAACGATTCACCTTCCAAACAAGCACTAATTCAAAGTCTTTACTATTAGCATCATGCAGTAGTTGTTGTAAAGCAGGTCTACCTTTAATATTTTTTCCACTTTTACCTCTGTCCACGTATTCCTTATGAACAACGTAACCTTCTCGCTCGCACATTTCTCTCAGAACTCGTACCTGTTCGTCAATACTGTATCCTTCTTCTGCCTGTTCCAACGTGGAGACTCGGGCATAGATAGCTGCTCTTTTCTGTGTTCCAGTTCGGCTAAATTGGTCAAGCTGGTCGTGTAGCTGTCTCGCTGAGTTCGGCATCATGTTCACCCCCTTTCTTGTTTTCATCTTCAATTAAACCTTCAATTAACCACCAAGCTACCTGCGACAAAGGAATTCCTTGCATGGCTGCTAATCTTAAGTGTCTCGTATTGAGTAATTTGCACATGTATTCAAACACCCTCAATCCTTCTTGTGTGGAAGTGTCGAAAGGTTCCGTTACTGAACAAATCTCCACACCATATCTTGCAAGCTCTCTTTCTATTTGTTGAAGCTCTTCCCCATCAGGAGAAAGTGTAAATACATCCCAAACAACAACTACCCCGAACAAGCCTTTAGCAGCATCCTCCAATATTCGCTTCAAAACATTTCTTCTTTTCCCGTGAGATTCCGAGCTTGGTTCCCAGTAGACTCTACTGACTTGATATCCAGCCCGCTCACACTTGTCTTTTAAGACCTGAACGTCTCGATGAATTCTGTACCCCTCGGGTTGGGTCCACGATGTATTTCTTGTGTAAATTACTATCTTGTCTTGGTTCTGCTGTGCAGTTTCATCTCTACTTATCATTGGAATCTCCTCCTTTGGGGTGTTTTGTAAGGTATTCTGTGACCATTTCTGCTAACATGTCTAAAAGATTTTGATATTCGTAGATAGAACCTTCTTTTTCGTTCATGGCAAGCTCTCCTCGTCGTAGTAATAATATATATTTCATTTTGCATATGATTTTAGGAAAGGGGGAGGGGTGGGGAGTAAAATGGAAACTTTACATATTTATTGCTCCCTTTATCCTTTCCCTTACCAGAATTTTTGTTTTTGTACTCCCCCTCCCCCCTAAAACTGAATGATTTCTCCATTTAAGGCTAGGGTTGGAAGGTTTTCTAACCTCACAAATTCCATTCCTTCGAAATAAACTGTTCCCCTGACTTTCTTTGTCACAATTGGAATCCCCTCATTTGCAAGAACGATTTTGAAGTATCTCCAAAACTTTTGTCGGGATTTAGTTCCTTTGTCGTCAATCCCTTGCTCGTTCAACCACCGTAAATAAATATCATGAAAATCAGATTGTCTTATACGAGCACCTTCTTTGAGAACAATATGTTCAAGGAAAAACTCCCTTACAGGATTCTGTTCTACGTTATAAGTTCGATGGCATTCTTCAATTGCTGTACAGTAGCTAAATTGGTAGTTATTTTCCCGTAATCTTTTTAGCCCTATAATTGCCCAGTTCAATATCCCAGGTAATTCTACTAGTAATTTGTCAGTAAGTTCTTTGTCCTGTTCATCCGATTCAAATTTCTGGGGGAATGGGACAATTACCAACTTCCTAAAAAAACCATGAGTCACATCCATTGAATCAGGTAGGGCATTAACAACAAAGACGAGTTTGCAATGTGGTTTATAGCTTATAGAGGGATGATATTTGATATTTATGGTAATGGTGTCACCACTCACAATGGCTTTAAAGTTCTCTGTCTTTAACGCATTACCACCCATTTCATTTTCAGCAGCAATATTTACTGATTTATTGACTAAACCTTCAAGACCGAACTGCTTGCCGAATTCAGCCAACGGTATGCTACTTACATTTTCTCCTCCCACCAACCGAGTAATTATGGAAACAAGGACACTCTTACCATTTCCACCGCTACCGTAAAAGAAGAATGCCTTTTCCGCTTTTGTTTCAGCTGATAAAAGGTAGCCTAAAATTTCCTGATGAACCTGAATGAGTTCTTCGTCATCTTTTGTAATCCCCTTTAGAAACTGCTCAAAGGTTGGAGCAACAGCTTTTGGTTCATATTCAATTGGCAATTGCACCGTTGATAAATAACTCGGGTGGTGGGGAAGTAGTTCAAATCTATCCAAACTCAACATCCCATTTTTCAGATTAATGAAGTTTCGCATGGTATTCATCTCATCCACTGTGTCTGCTTCTCGCAACAAAACTTTAACTACCTCTGCCTCCGCTTTACTATTCCAACTGTTCCAGCGCCCCTCATGCATCAAGGTTCGAATCACTTTGCCAAGTTCAACCTCTGAAGGTTCTTCAAAAACACCTTTCTTATGGTAAAGGAAAAGCCGTCCATCTTTCGTTGACCGAACATGGCATCTCCGAATGAATTGCTTAGCAAAAACGTTCGCATTGAAGGAATAGCTATTCTTTTTTTCATCGTAAAGAAAGCCATGCTCTTCCGCTTTTCTAATATTTATCAACTGTTGCAGTTCCTCCAAAAGTTCATCAGAAACCAAAGCCTCCGGAGTTTTATCCGCTGATTCAAACATCTTTGTAGATTCATAGTTTGGAAAACGGCTAAAACCAAAAAGCAATGCCTTAAAATATTGAAGGCTTTCTGAGCCGACAATCTTATACAAAGCCGTTACCAACATCGAAAGATTTTCTTTCATATGAATTCCTTCAAGCAGTTTTCTTATTCTTTCACTTCTTTCAAGCAACTTTACTTTGCGAACCTTGTAACGTGAAAGGTATGGCGATACTTCTTTTGTTAAAACTTCCTTTGTCTGTTTCATTAGCGCTTTCTCCTTTACAACAGAAGGGGGTATCCCTTCTGTATTTTTTATGTATTTGGGTTTTCAACGGTCAAAACTTCAATTTTTTCAAAGATATTACCGGCTTCCGAAGTCACATGATGGACTCTAGCTTGTCCAGTTAAACCAATCAAATGCCCCATCGTTATTCTTTGACCTTTGAATACTTGTTTGAAAGCCCCTAGAAACATCATGAGAGCAGATTGTTGATTGGATGAGATATTATAAGGTAGTGACAACTTTGTAACTTGTTCGGTAACTTCACTATAAAGGGAAAATGTAATCACATACTGGTCTTTCAAACCGTATTGAGTTTGTACATTTTCACGAACGTCAATTTCATCAATGTTGTAATCATATATGCCTTCAGGAACTTTTGCTGTCCGCTGCATTGAAACAGAATCATCACCAAATGAGATGATTCTTTCCATAGCAGGACTACCTTGGATAGTGTTTGAAAGTGTTTCAGAGATTTCTTCGGTCGGATTTTCGTTATTAACTGTATTATGTTTGTTCATAGAAGATTCTTCCTTTCCACTTTGGTTTGCTTCTTGTTCAGGCTGTTCTTGTTCTTGCACTATTTTGTTATCTTCACTTGGTTTATTTATTACTGGTCGTCTTACCTTTTTGAGAGCCATTCTGTAACCTCCCTATATTCATCTAGTTACAATTGATAATTTCAATAGATTCGTTATCTTTTAAGCCAAAGCAGCTTGAATTGAACTCTGGGAAAAAGTTGACCATATCATTGCTGACACTTCTAACTGAATCCTCTGGGTCATCTCCAAAGTATCCATCTTGAATTAATAGACCATGTATTGGTGCTTTGTTCAGAAACTCAGCAAATTCAAGTAGCAATCCTACATATTGCCCTCGGTTCATGACCATCTGATAACCTTTCGTATACCAGTCGATTTCAATCATGTCATCATGAATAAAGATACGGTTAGGACGTACACTCAAATCAGATAGGTCTTTCACAAGTTTTTGTAGCAGTCGTTCTAACCCATCCTCGCAAGTTCCTTCGGGAATTCTTACAAACGCTGGTAAACGGTAAATGGCATTGATTCCATCATAGTGGTCACTTCGAGCATCAGTTAAACCAGCATTAGCAATTTGAAAGTTATCTTTATAACGAAGCATTTTTCATTCCTCCAATCAATTTCGCTTGCAAAATGAATATAACCCACTTTATTCATACTTGTGAAGGTAAAAATGTTGAATTAAACGGAGTTGATTACGCCTAATTATTCATATAAAATATAATTATTCATATTTTTATTCATAATTGTAGTGAAACAAGCTATATTTCAGACAAATACCATTAGTCATCTATCGTATGGAGCTTTATTCATTCAAAAGCAATAGGAGACTAATAAAAAATGCACAATTACCGTAAATGTGACAAATTTGCGAACAACCGACTTTTAGGGGGGAATATCATGGAAGCTAATATTCATTCAAATAACAATGAACGCTTATTGGAAAAGAAAAAACGTCATCAAGCTATTCACCTTTTGTTAGGGGAAATGGATTTACGAACTCACGAGGACATTGTTCTTGAATTGCAGAAACAAGGGATTAAAACAAGCCAATCTACCGTACATCGTGATTTAGAGCATCTTGGTATCAAGAAAAACAATGATGGGTACTTTAAACCATCACATGATGTACAAAAAAAATTTCATCTTGATATCCTTTATGACCTACTAATAAGCAGTGATTCAAGTACATCTAGCAATGTCCAGACCTATTTCATCAAAACTGAAAAAGGAAAAGCACAGCAAATTGCCTTTCATCTTGAACAGGCATTTAATGACATCGTCTTAAAAACAATCATTGATTTAGACAGTGTTTTGGTTTTTGCAGATGGGGATGAAGCGACGGATGAATTTCTGGAGGTTTTTGAAGGAGAGGATGAATGAGGGTGGCTATTAAAGCCATTCCTTATTCATCCCTCCAATCAATAATCCTTGGGGAACAACATTGTTTGGTATCTTTCGTCATCTATAATCCAAACAGTAGTATTTTTAGCTCCTTTGACTTTGTTATTGATGATAACCTTTGTTTGTAGTGAAGGTACTTCTTGCCTATTCGTTATTGTTAAAGTTTCTTCACATACACTAATTTCAAAAACTTGCAGATAATCCATTTGCTCCTTTCGTTGTTCATTGATTTCATCGTAAAATTGCCACAAGACCACTTGTAATTCAATATCTAATTCTTCACTGATTGCCTTTGTCATATAGCGTGAATTGTTAGTCAAATTTCATCCTTCTCTCCCTGTCCAATCAATACATTTTCATACACTTTTTCTTCATCTTTCAAACAAACTAAAAAGAGTGGATTATTGGTCCTTGCTTCTAAGGCAATTCCAATAATCCACTCTGATTCTCCATTGTATAAATATGTGTGAAATGAAACCGGATTCGGTAATATTTGCAATACATCCTCTGAAATGAGTTCCTCGTCTAGTTCCTCATGATATAGAAGTACCGTTTCCTCACCTATCTCATTTAATTCAACTGCTACATCGAATTTCTCTTCCATAAAATTTATCAATTGCTCGATACCAAACATGGCTTGCTCCTTTCATATATAATATTATTAGCTCACCTTATAGCTATCGTCATACGATACTAATTTCCACTTATGTTTCAGTGCTGGATAGAGAGGATGGAAACCTTTCCGACCAAAATTCGCTTCTATTTGAAGAATGTTTGCCTTCCTGTCTAGCAAAATGGCTAAAATCATATTTAACCGTTCAACAGCTTTCTTATTTGTTTCTACTCCTTTTCCAACCGCAATAATAACATCATCTACTCTTGCAATTGCTTCCTGAATACATTTCAAATTATGTCTCTTCATCATTGTTTGTGATATAAGTAAAATTTCGGCAATGAGTTAGCTAGACTTGTGCCACTCACAATCTCTCCTTCTTCAGCTTACAGACCGGCCAGTTGGTAGATAAGGAGTGGTCAAGTGCTTTCCTTGACGACTCCTTATCTACCAACTATCATCCACCATAATGCTGAAGAAGGAGGGGCTAGAGCAGCTGTTGTTTATAAGTTTTTCCTGTACACTCCAAAAATACACGTGTTCTAAATCGATGAAGATTTCTATAACCATAAGCCCTACGTTTAATGTTTTTAATCTTATGGTTTGTTCCTTCGGAACGACCATTTGTATAGGGTGTTTTAAAGTATTGCAGGATTTGATGTCGCCAGTTTTCAATTGTTCTAACAACTTCATGAAATGATGGAAATGGGCTAGCCCAAGCTAGTTGAATCCACTCTGTTAATAAAAGATCTGCCTTTACATAATCTGTTGACTTATAAAAGTCTCTAAACAGTTCTTTCAGAAAGTAGGCGTAGGCTAGATCATCATGCGTTTCTAACATTTCATTTAATTTTGGTCTGTGTTTTTCCTTTACATTTTCATAGCTTTTCAGAAGGTGAAATCTTGACCTCTTTAAACCGGGTATTTTCTTACGGACTTTGTCCAACGCTTGAGTTACTTTTTGAACAACATGGTATTTATCGACGATAATATGTGCCTTCGGAAAAGCCTTTCGAATGGCTTTGTGAAAGGGATCCCACATGTCTAATACAACATTTTTAACCTGTTCTGGATGCAATACTTTAAGCGATAAAAGTTCTAGAGTTGACTCATAATCCCGATCTTTATACATGCCCATTACAGCACCTAAGTTAGCATCATATAGAACAGTCTCGTATTTATGTCCCTTACGAACAGCAACTTCATCGAGACTTAAAGTGATCTCTTGATCTTCTTGAATCTCTTGGATCAAAAGCTTCTGTTCATTTGCCTTTTGATCAGCAACAGAATAGAAAATACGTTCAACAGTAGAGTAGGCTATTTTGTATTTCCTACTTATCTCTTGAATAGTGGTACCTAGGACTTGTTCGTAAATAAATTCACGAAAACGATTCGTAAAATGTTGATGGGAAGCGATTGATTCAAAATGAGTTGAAAATACTTCACCGCAGTTCTGGCATTGATATCTTTTGATATGAACCATTAAATATAAAGGCTTATTGAGAACTGATAAATCCCGTACTTTCCTTGTCCTCCTGTCATGGACAATGGATGAGTGAAAACCACAATAAGTACAACGTTCCTGATCAGAATTTTTCTTAACGTGTACTAAATAATGAGTAGGGTAGATTTCTTGTTTAACAACTTCAAATTCTGGCAATTCTAGTAACACGGAAAACATTTTGGAACCTCCTATTAATGTTTGTGTGGTGCTAACATTATTGCCAGGAATTCTAAAATGTTTTCTTTTTTTACGTTAAATCACAAAAAGTGATGATGAATCCAAATTATCAATATCAGACTCTTTCGTTTCTTCTCCTTCAATAGATGGAAATAAATTCACAATCTCTACAACACCGTATTCCAATTTAGAAAGGTTATTAATGACGTACATCGTTGTTTGGTCTTGCAAAATTTCATCTGCTTGACCTGCGTTTTTCATGATGACAAGTGCTTTTTTCTTGTTCTTGTCCCACTCTTTCCTAATAAGATACTTGTTTTTCATTTCGTCATCATAAGTGACTTCTGTTTTTATCGTGCATTTTGTTATTTTCACTAATTTTTACTCCTTTCAGATATGACCTTTTTCCTTTAAGGAAGTATAAGTTTCATCTCCAACGATAATATGGTCGATTACATCAATGCCAATAATTTTACCTGCTTCAACTAGCCTTTTAGTCACCTCTATATCTTCTTTACTCGGTTCTGCCTTCCCTGATGGATGATTATGTCCAACGATTATTGAAGCAGCATTAGATAGAATAGCAGATTTCATTACCTCCCTAGGATGAACTATACTGGCATTCAGACTGCCAATATGACAAACATTAATTGATACAGGTTGGTTCTTAGTGTCTAGTGAGGCAACAATGAAATGCTCCCTATCCTTGTCCGCAAGAAACAACTTCATTAGTTGATATCCATCTTCTGGTGACCTTACTGACCGTTCCCTGTAAAGTAAGCTTGATTCCTTTACTAATTTTAATGAAACAATATTAATTCTTTTTGCAGAGGTCTTCTTTTCTTCTTTTACAACATTAAAAATTGGCGATTTAAACTGCTCTTTGTAATAATGTAAACCCATTTTCTCTTCCTCCTTAAAAATAAATAGCCCTAATTCCTAAATAAGGAATTAGAGCTATTTTTTGTTGAATGTATTATATTCTAAACTATTATATATATATGAAAATATTTTTAATACAGTTATTTGAATTTTATAATATTTTATCCAAAAACCAGTTTATCTTAGCTGATATTCAGAAGTCAACTTTATTGTAGACCATCCATGGCTTTGCCCACGGCTAAACTTTACACGAAGGTTAATTGCTTCTAAGTTGTTATGCCAAGCTAGTGTATTTTGAATTGCCGTTGGTGTTTTTATATAGACAGTTATATTACCATCAATTTTTGAATGCTCCTTACAAATACTGATATTTTCTTCATAGCATGTAACTGCCATCATAGCCTTGCCAAGGAGGTTTTCTACGCCCCTTTTTAATTGTACCTGTGTTGCATCTTTTAGTTTTAGCCCCAGGTCCGCAGCTATAACTTCTAAGCTCTCTTTGTGATTTAACTCACCTATTTGGAATTTTGATTTTACTTCGTTAACTACTGATTCCATACTACCTATATTAAAATAGGTTGGACCAAGTATGGTTCCAATCCCTGGGTTCTTGGTAGTAATTTTACTATTCTTTTTAGCAAGGGCTTTTAGTGAAATACTTTCAACAATATACTCTTTATTGACTATCAAAATTAGCTGCAGGTCACCAGTATCAAGCCTGTCATTAATGTAACTTTCGGGAACTAACTCAATACTTTTTATTTGGAAAGTACTATATTTCTGGTGCAATTTTTCTCTAACAACAGGAACGAGGGTCGAAGTTGAATTATATAACTTTTCTAACACTTCAGGTTTCACGAGAGAATAGTATTTACCCATTAACTGGACACATTCATCAGGTTCTACCTGTGAAACATTAGGAAACTCTTTTAAGAAGTAGAAATATGTAATAGCTTCGTGGCATTTTCCAATTGCATTACTACTGTTTGAGTTTTGTGAATATTGGTGGGTATTTAACAAATACTGCATTTTCTTTATTGTATCGAAATTTATTTTTTCCTTTTCAGATTCATCTAGGAATTTGTCATAGCTTGCAGCAAGCTTTATTGAAGAAGTTGGGCTACTTTCAAATTTAAACCTTAATGTTAAGGCTACTTCTCCATACTTTATTCCAACTGTATTTTTTCCAGATTTATATATTTGAATATCGCTAAATTGAGGTGTACCTGGATTAAACTGTTCTACATTAACATCATTTTGAGTTTTCCCATAACTCGTTACAATATTAACGTCTTCTGTCATGAAAAAAACATTATACGCATGAAAAAAGCCTTCATTTTTATCGTTGTAGAAATCCTTCAGTAAAGAAAAGCATAATTCTCTCAAATTGTATAAAAATATATCTCTATATGGGTTAATCTCATCTGTAAATTTCGGAAAGTACCCTGATACTAGTTTTTTTAATTCCTTTATATCTTTTACATAATGCTCACCTAATTTTAATTCTACGAGTTTACTTAGGAAATTTTGGTATTTTACTTCGAATAGTCGATTAAACATCAATTGCAAGCTTTCAGATAAAAAATATTTTGAAAAGAAGCTTTTTGCCCCAGGGTTTTTTGGTTGAATTCTACCGCCTTTTCTAACAAGAAAAAGATTAACTGATATTATTTGGTTGTTATCGAGATACAAGGTCAAATCCTTTTCCTTGTCAGGATTATTTGTGTTAAATTTGGACTGAACGGACTCTATATAGGGATAAAGATTTGTAATATATAGTACAGTTTTAGTAACTGTTTTTGGATAGTAATCAATGGGTTCATTCTTTATGTATTGTAGCAGAGCTTGATAAACATTTTTTACATGTTCATCCCCAATAAGCCTGGGATTCTTTTTCACAAATCTTACCTCCCCAATATTATAACTTAATTAAATTGTACTGTTTATGAATGCTTTGTTAAAGAAAAAACTGGCCTTCTCACGTTGTAGATGTTAAAATAAGAATAGCTTATCATCTTAAGGGAGGTATGTAGAAGTGAAAGTTGAAGAAAGAGGACGAGCTAAATACCGACCTTTAAAAGATTACGACTCAAATGAGGTAAAGCAACTCCTTCTAGAAAAAATTAAAGAAGAACAAGAAACAATTCAAAATATAAAAGATGATTACGAACAGCCTAATTTGGATTATCGAGAAGATAAAATAAATGTAATTAGCTTATTCTCAGGATGTGGCGGTTTAGACTTAGGACTTGAATTGGCGGGGCTTGCTGCAGCTATTGGGGAAGAAGAGGCTCTTAAAGCTTTTAAAGATAAGGATTGGTTTAACGCAGTTAGAGAAGAAAGTATCTTCCATACAATTTATACAAATGACCTTTTTAAAGAAGCAAATGAATCATACAAATTAAACTTCCCTCCAGTATTTCAACAACAACTAGATATTCGAAAAGTTAAAGAATTTCCAAAAGCAGATTTTGTCCTTGGCGGATTCCCGTGTCCCGGATTCAGTGAAGCTGGTCCACGATTAATAGACGATAAGCGAAATTTTCTATATATACATTTTATACGCTGCCTTCTTCAGGCAAAACCATTTGCATTTATTGCAGAAAATGTAAAAGGTATGTTAACGTTAGGTAAGGGAGAAGTAATTAATCAAATTGTACAGGATTTTGCTTCTGCGGGATATAATGTTAAATTCAAATTGGTCAATGCACGAGACTACGGGGTACCACAACTAAGGGAAAGGGTTTTCATTGTTGGTATCCGTGAAGATTTGGATTTTGAATATAACCACCCAGAACCTACTCATGGTAATGGTAAATTACCTTATGTAACATTAAAAGATGCAATTGGAGACCTTGAATCAAATCCCGGAGATTGGTTTGAGGGAGGATTTTCACCAATTTACTTATCTCGAAACAGAAAGAAAAAGTGGAATGAACAAAGTTTTACAATTCAGGCTTCTGGTAGACAAGCACCTTTACATCCTAGCGGTCCTGAAATGATAAAAATAGAGGCGGATAAGTGGACACTTCCCGGAGATGAATCTCTACATCGCCGTTTATCTGTAAAAGAAATAGCCCGTATTCAGACTTTCCCTGATTGGTTTATATTTTCTGATGGGGGAAACATGGATGTGCAAAAAAACAATAGGCTAGACAAACAATATAAACAAATAGGGAATGCTGTTCCAGTTATGTTAGCAAAGGCTATGGCAATGCCTTTAGCATTTTGGGCAAAAAAAAACTTAAATGTGATTAAAAAAAATAGCTCATTAGTTTTAATATAATCTTTTCAAATTTGACTATAGATAGCCAGTCATTATGCTAGGTATTAAATAAGGGACCAGACAATTACATATTTCAATTGTCTGGTCTTTTTTATCTGCTGTATAAATAATTTATTTTTTTAACCGTTTATTTATCTTCCGCCAGTGATTTTTCACTTGAGATTCCATAAGGTTTATTGTTGATGGACTATCATCAAAAATCTGTTGTGCTCTTAAAGCATAATTTAAGAAATTACCATGTCCCTTTCTTCGTATGCCAAGATGGGTGTAATTTATGTAAAGGCTTTTTCTATGCTTTTTTCTTCCACTTTTTTCAGATTTCCAATTACTTAAACGAACTTTTTTGTAAGCTCTGCAATAATATTTAAACAAGCTTTTTTCTCTTAGCTTGACACTGTTACCATCAAAGGCAAAACCTAAATAGTCCAATATACCTGGATTTAAACTTTCATCATAAATCACGTTATTAGAATAGATGAACTTATTAGTTTTTTCATCCTGAATAACTAATCTTGGTATCTCATCCCTAGTCTTTTCTATAAATTTCATATGTTTATTGTAATCATAATTTTGAATATCTTCATCAAAAGGTATTACAATAATTAAATCATCACAATATCTTCTGTAAAGCCCATTGTTAGCCTTTACATAATCATTTATCTTTTTATCAAAATCAATTAGATAAATATTGGAACACACTGAGCTTAAACCTGCTCCTTGTGGTATTCCGTAATCATTTTTGTTGAATTGAATGTTTTCTTTATTTGATTTTCTAAATTTCCTAAAATCCTTTTCATCAAAAAGTCTAGTTAACTTCTTTCTCTTTTCTTTGTTTTTATATTGCTTTTTTAAAACTTCTTCTATTTTTTCTTTTTCTGCCCAACTAAACTTAGTTATGTTCTTATAGATAGTAAAATAATCATCAGGTAATTTGTCAGTATCAAGAACCACTTGAAGCTGCTTTTTCAAGTATTTATGGTCTAACGTATCAAAAAAACTAGTAAAGTCGGCAACATATATAAATGAACGCTCAGATTTTTTTATAAAATCTATTACTTCCTTAGCAAAATGGATATTACTTTTTCCGTCAAGATTGTTTCTATAGGCAGTTGCAACTTCATTAATTTCAAGCTTCTTAACCACTTCATTGTACTTATTGTTTAACATATCACCATAATATTTATATATGTAACTATCAAGGTGTGAAGCATAATATATATCACGTGTTTTAGGTTTTCTCCTTTTTTCAATCCTACTATATTTATAGAACTCTATTTTAAAATGAATAAACGGAAAAAATCCATGCTGTACTACCCAGCTTGGATTTGTTATGTCATCTATTACCTTATTTATTGAGACTCTATTGTCAAAATGTTTATATTTTTTTATTTTGTATTTGCTAATGTCTATTTTCGCAGAGCTAGTAAGGGTATGTAATCGTAGCCTATTACTCTGAACCATATTCAGTCACCCCTCACCAGCATACTTTTGGTCTCAATTAAATCCTATTTCTAGACTTCAAAAGGACCATCTTCATTGTGTTCAATTTCCCTCGCACAACAAGGCTACTTAATCACTTATTAGCTATACTATAGAGTATATAGTAGAATGGTTGATTACTACAAATGGAGGTATTAATTCACATATGCAGAGTTGTTGCTTCGCAATGTCCTTGTTAATCTCCTGCTGGATTGTTAATGCAAGAAAGGTCGGGATAAAGCTTGACAACTGTTCACCAGTTTCCCCCACAACAATTTCTATGAGGCAATTAAGATTATACCATAAAATTGGTATATTTTCCAAATCAAACTTTTAATAATGAAATGCTATTTGCACCACCAAACAGTATTCTTTCATCATTAATAGAAAATGCCTGCTTTTTTGGTATTTTTAATTCTATATTTACTCTATCAACAAATTTCTTTTTAGCATCTTCATTTGATGCATAATCCACAATTAATATTTTTAGAGGCTTAGGATTTTCCTTCTTCCTAGTCTCAGCTAATCTTTCTGCAATAGCCTTATTAATATGAGCATCTCTAAAACTATATCCAATAATATAAAGTTCCTCACACATTTGCTCATCGACTATCATTTTCTTTTTGAATTCATTGTAATAAAAGTTAAACGGTTCTTGCTGTACCTTTAGACTTTTCCCACCTCCAGTAACAATGGATGGAATAACATTTAAATCAAAAATTTTCTTATATAAATCACTAAATCTTAAACTTCCAGTAGTTACCTTGAATAATTTACCATCTGACAAATCTTTAAATGAGGATAGTGAGCCATGTAAGTGGTGTAATCTTACATTTTTTTTATAGTTTTCAGGGTGAATTTGTTTACTTCGGTCAGGTCCAAAAAAATAACGATATTCATCATTAATAGGTGTCCATTTGTTCCCTCGGTAATGGAAATCGGCGAAATCTTTACTATTAAAGTAAGTTAGGAGGATTGTTTCTAGCAATAAATCAAAGTTTAAAGTAAAAAGGTCAATTTCAGTAGAGTCTTCAATCACATCAACAAGCCATTTTACAAACTCATCTAATTTATTATCTATTTCATCTTTCTTTACATTTCCGTCAATCAACTCAAGAATTGAAGCCGTATATTCATAAATTATGTTTTGAATCGCCTCTAAATGCTCTTTGAAGTTTTCATTGCTCAAACTATATGAGTTCATAAAATGTTTCCCATTTTCGAGATTTAAAAAGTTACTATAATGCTTTAAAGTTTCGTAAGAAAGTTCAATGCTGGCAATTGCTTCTTCAAAATCTCTTTGATTATAATTATCCTTCATATGGTGTTTAATAAAAGATTTATGCTCGTCATTTAACCTTCCAAAAAAACGTTTTGTAATAGATTCTAAGCCGAAATCTTTATTTAAGGCTACCGAAAGTCCATTTCCAGTTAAAACTACCCTTTTCATCTTGACCTAACCTCCTAAAAAAATAATTATTAAAATATTTTATCATATTTATTTGGGTTATATAAATGAGTCAATTATGCAGAGGAACTGGACCAATTGAAACTTTAGCTATTAAAAAGAGAGTGCTTTCACGATGAAACAAGTGAATAACCGCTCTCTTTTAAAACTTCGAAAGATATTGATTTAAAATGAAAAAACCTCATTTACTTATGATACGGTTCACCCCGATTAATCCGAAAAGCCCGATAAACCTGCTCCAGCAAGATCAGCTTCATCAACTGATGCGGAAACGTCATCTTCGAAAAAGACAGCTTATCATCTGCCCGCTGCAATACCTCCTGGCTCAAACCAAGAGACCCGCCAATGACAAACGCAATCTTGCTCTTCCCGTAAGTAGCCAGTTTATCAAGATTATCTGCAAGCTCTTCTGAAGATTTCATCTTCCCTTCAATAGCCAATGCAATGACATGGGCATCCGGATGGATCTTCGCCAGGATCCGCTCACCCTCTTTTTGCTTGACCTGCATCATTTCTGTTTCTCTTAGTTCTTCGGGGGCTTTTTCGTCAGGGACTTCGATGATGTCCATTTTGGCGTAGGCCGACAGTCTTTTCAGGTATTCGTCAATTCCCTGCTTCAGGTATTTTTCTTTTAGCTTTCCAACCGTAATAATTGAGATATTCACAGCATGTCCTCACTTTACAAACAAGATATCCACAGAAGTTATCCACATGTCCACATTTTTCATCCACATGTTGTATGGGATCATTCGTTCGCTACAACATATATTGCGGTATTTTGACAATATTCACAGGTTGTTGATAACTTTTTATCCTCTTCAAGTTTTGTTAATTGCGGGAATGTTTCGTACTCATCCACCACTATATCTATTGCCAGATCAACGTGTTCGTCACAGCAGTAAATCATTTTCAGCATACTCCTTTTTAGGCGGGCAGCCTGTTTTTTTATCCGTATTGTGGATAATTTTTATTTCCGGTTATTCATTTAAGTTATCCACATCTCATACTAACAAAACAATAAAAAACAGGAAAGCGATTATCGCTTTCCCATTTCATTAAAATGTCTCGCCGCTCAGCTTCATCGTTACTTCCTGTGTTTTGCCGTCGCGGTAAAACTTAATTTTCATTTGGTCGCCAACTGATTTTTTCGTATAGAGATGCTGGCGCAGTTCGATAATGTCTTTGATTTCTTCTCCATCCATCTCGACGATGACATCCATTTCCTTCAGTCCTGCCTGTGCGGCTGGAGAGTTCGGTTCTACAGATGTGATGGCCACACCTGATTTTACATCCTTCGGCAGTTTCAGTGCTTCCTGCTGGTAGTATCCAGGAATCTCATTAACAGATGCCAGCTGAACGCCCATATACGGACGTTTTACTTCTCCGAACTTTTCGAGGTCATCAATAACTGGGCGTGCATAGTTAATCGGGATTGCCAATCCGATTCCTTCTACGGCGCTCTCAGCAATTTTCATGGAGTTGATGCCGATAAGCTGCCCGCTGATATTCACCAGCGCTCCGCCGCTGTTACCCGGGTTGATCGCGGCATCTGTCTGCAGAACCTCTGCCTGCCAGTCTACTGTTCCATTCTGGTCAATATCAACCGGTATGGCACGCTCCAGTCCAGAGATGATTCCCTGTGTGACAGAGCCGGAGAACTGGCCAAGAGGGTTTCCGATGGCAATGACCGGCTCGCCTGGCTTCAGTTTGTCTGAATCGCCGAATTCGGCAACTGTTTTAATTTCCTTTCCTTCTACTTCAAGCACGGCTAGATCCGTCCAAATATCGCTGCCTACCAGTCTTGCCGGCAGCTTGGTGCCATCCTCCAGGCTTACTTCCAATTCCTGAGCACCCTCGACCACATGGTGGTTTGTGACGATGAAGGCTGTATTTCCTTCCTTCTTATAAATAACTCCGGAACCTGTTCCGGCGGGCTGGCCAGCACTGCCGTTCCCTTCATTCGACCAAAAACCGGCTGTTTGGATGTTCGTAATGCTTACGACCGCATCCCCAGCTTTGTCGACCGCCTTAGTTACATCGGTTGTCACATCAACTGAGACATTCTGAGTCCTGGCATTATTGTTATCCCCGGTTGTTTCATCCTGCAACTTTTCATTCGGTTCAACCGTATAAGGGAGCACATCGTAGTCAGCCAGCTTCGGGACTGCAACCACGACCAGAATGGCCCCTAGTATGATGCCAACAAGGCTGGCCAGAAAGTATCCGCCCTTGTTGCCTTTTTGCCCTTTATAACGGTTCTGATGATCTTGATCATAATAGCCCAAACTGCACCCATCCTTTCTTTCTTTTGCAAAAAAACAGCTGCTTTTAATATGAATGCTAAAACTTAGTCTTCCTTTATACCCAATATTATACTCTTCTGTTTTTAGAAATCTAACAAAAACGCACCCGCTGCAGCAATCTTACGACTTTCTTCATACTTTATTAAAATTCCCTCAAAAAGGAAAAAGAAGAACACACGAAAAACGGCTGTCTCTCTGTGTATTCCTCTTCTGATTTAAGTTTAAACGGCTGTTAAAATCGTCGGCACCTTCGGATCGGTATCAAAAAGGTCGAATTGTTCGCCGACGATGATTCCTCGGCTTTCAAGTGTCTGGGCAACAGACATTCTTGCCAGATCCTTAATATTGTTATCCTGGCTTAAGTGGGCCAGATAAAAGCTCTTCGTCCGGTCGCCGGCCACTTCACTCATCGCCAGCGCCGCATCCTCATTGGATACATGGCCGACATCGCTTAAGATCCTTCTCTTTATATTCCAAGGGTAGCGGCCCATGCGAAGCATCTGGACATCATGATTGCTTTCAAATACGTAAGCCTCTGCATTGGAAATCAGACCTTTCATGCGGTCGCTGACGTAGCCTGTATCGGTAATCAGGACAAGCTTTTTTCCGTTATGATGGAACACATAAAACATCGGGTCGGCTGCATCATGGGAAACCCCGAAGGATTGGATATCCAGGGATCCGAATGTTTTTACGGCTTCCATATCAAAATGAAACTTCTGGTCAACCGGGACTTGCCCAATCAGTCCGTCCATGGCCAGCCATGTTTTTTCATTGGCATAGATCGGGAGGTTATACTTGCGGGCAAGAATCCCGACACCTTTGATATGGTCGCTATGCTCATGGGTCACCAGTATGCCTGAAAGCTTGCCGATGTCCCGGCCGATATGCTGAAATAATCCTTCCATTTGCTTCCCGCTTAAACCGGCATCCACCAGAAAGGAATGTTCCTCCGTCTCGACAAAGATCGCATTCCCAGTACTGCCGCTCGCGAGAACGCTGAATTGTAAAGACATGTTCTCCTCACTCCACTATTTTTTTCTCTTCGTTGTTCAGCTGAATAATTTTGCCCTCAAAGGCATCCACAAATAAATTCTCCTCGCCATTAATGACAAATCGCCAGGCAGGCGTCAATAATTGTGATGAGCTCAAATGCACGAAAGTAAAATAACCCAGCTCCACATTTGTAATTTTTGACTTAGGCAGAAGCGAGCCATTCTTGTAAAGGGTCTCAACAGCCTTTATCGGCTGAATGACTTTTTCGCTTTCTTCCTTCGACTCAATTTTTTCGAGGAGCGTCTGCTTGTAAGAGACAATTTCATTTTCATCATTCAAATAAAATGTGAGTTCGCCATTTAAATTCATATAAAACATCTTGTCTTCAAATTCCTGATAATACGTGATTTTATTGCTGTCACGAGGCTTGTCCCAGAAGCGGTACTGATCCCCGAATAACACCCTGTTTTTGATAAAAGCGGATAATTCGGATGGACTGAATTTGTCACTGATCTTGATCGGCTCATCCAGAATGGAATTCAAGGTGGTTCCTTCTGAAATCGTAATCTCCTGGCCTTCAAGCTTCGTTTCTTTCACACCCTCAAGATTTTCAATATCAAATGCCACCGGCTTAGCCCTCAGGTAACGGTCTTTCGGGTTGCTTTTCGGAAGGGGCGACTCAAATGTGATCTCGGCACTCTTAAGCTGCTTTTCCAGGGATGCCTGGGCGACCGGTTCAAATTCACTGGCTTCCTTTAATTTGAAAAACTCGTACATCAAGTAAATATCCAGCACCAGGAAGGTTAAAATAAAGATTGTTTTGATCTTACTCCAATCCATTATTCATCCCCCCTGTCTCATCAAGCGAAATGCTTTTCCATGTTCCTTCATAACGGTAAAACCAGGAAGGCTCCATACGGATGAAAGTGGTCTGCGCTTCTTTGACCAGCATCATCTGATACCCCAGTCTTACATCCTCCAGCAATTCCGGATCAAGTCCGTCCAGGCCTAACAGGTACTCCATGACGCGTTTCCCGGAACTTAGAGATACATCTGTTGGCGGTTCCGTACTCAGGCCAAGCTGGAAGCTGCTTCGAACATACTCATAAATTTCATTTTGCCCCCAAATCTGGCGGATCTCGGATATTTTCGGATCATCGCTGAAAATAGGATAACCTGAAGATTCATACATCCGGAATACAACCTTATGGTTCACTTCATCTATTTCGGCAAATTGGTAATTATCTGTCCATCCCGAATGTCCGTTAATGTAATCAATGCTCCTTTTCAGGAGGTCGCCCGACGGAAAAACCGGATTATCCCCGGCAGCCGGTTTGATATAACGAAGGGTATTTTTATCAGAATTCACCCTCAGTAAGCTTAAGGTATCATTATATTCATCCTCTGATTGCTGAAAGCTTTTCTGCACGACACTCGGATCACTGAACAAGGCATTTTTGTATTGCTCAGAGTCCAATTTTTTCTCGAGATACTGATATCTTGGCATTTTGGTATCCTGTGCGGGCAGGTAGATGGTTCTTTTATCTGATGGCTTATAAGCAAGATAGGCTTTGTATTCCGGGTTATACTCCGACAGATTGAAGTATTGGCTCTTGAAATTCTGAATAAAGGAAACAGGCACATGGCTTCGATAAATCTGCCAGTTATCCAATGAGACAAAATCAACAATTCCTTCTTTTTTTCCCGTTTGCCTGGTATCAATGACAATGTGATCAAATTGAAAATCAGCGAGATTTTTATCGCCAATTTTGATGACGGATTTGTATAAGTCAATCGGAACAGAATCCGGAAACGCCAGAACCGCTTTTCCTTCATTATGAACAAACGAAGGAAGGATGCCTGCTTCCTCTGTAATATCTTCAAAGTCAGCAAAATTCCAATCGCTGATTTCTGTTATAACTTTATCAATCTCATCAGGGCTGACTGTCCCAAAGGTCTGTTTTTCCCCGAGATGGAATAAAAGGGTGTCCGGTCTTACAATCTGATTTACTTCTTTTTTCTCCGCGATTGTTACTTCCTGAACGGTATTTGCTTCTTTTTCAATCCGTTCAAAGTTTGGCTGGTAAGTCCAGAGATTCCAAGTAAGGAGGACACTTGTCACGACTAGAATGGTCAATATGATGGATTTTATATTTTCATAACTCATTCCCAATCATCCTCTTCCGAGCGGACATATGGAAGGCTGAATGAAATCGTTGTCCCTTTCCCTTCTGTACTCGCTGCCCAAATTTTCCCGCCATGCGCCTCCACCATTTCTTTCGCAATGGCCAATCCGAGGCCTGTTCCGCCAAGCTTTCTTGTTCGGGCCTTATCCACCCGGTAAAAACGTTCAAAAATCTGATCAATATTTTCTTTTGGTACCCCCACACCCTGGTCTGAAACGCTGACGATAATAAATTCATCTTTTTCCTCAATGCTGAACGTCACCTTTCCGCCTTCCGGAGAGTATTTCAGTGCATTAGAGATGATGTTATCCAGCACCTGGGTGAGCTTGTCCTCATCTATTTCCACAAAAGCTGAATGGTCCGGAAGCTTTCTTTCAAACGTAACATTCTGCTGCTTCGTCATTTCAAAACGGTCTATAATTCTATTATAGAAGAAAATAAAATCAATCCAGTCCTTGCTTAAACGGTAATCTTTGCTGTCCATTTTAGAAAGCTGCAGCAGATCATTAACCAGGCGGATCATCCGCTCTGTTTCATTTTGGGTGACATCCAGGAAGTTCGGGGCAATCTCCTCATCTTTCCAGGCGCCATCCGCCAGAGCCTCCAGATAGCTTCTCATCGTCGTGAGCGGGGTTCTGAGTTCATGAGATACATTTGCCACAAATTCACGGCGTTCCATATCAATTTTCTCCTGTTCGGTGATATCATGCAAAACGGTGATTAAGCCGTTCACAAATCCGGTTTCTTTTTGGATAACCGAGAAATTCGCACGGAGAATCAGCGTTTTCGTTTTGCTGCTGTAATCCAGGATGACTGAATCCTGCTCGTCTAACAGCTCTTCAAAGGTATAATCCTCTTCAAGGCCTAAAAGGGATACAATTGGTGAAGACAGGACCGTTTCACGTGAAACATTCAGCATTTTTGCTGCAGGCTCATTAATGAGAATGACACGCCCTTTTCGGTCGGTTGCGATGACTCCATCCGTCATATAGGAAAGAACAGAGGATAATTTTCGCCGTTCACCTTCCGTTGTGGCGTGAGCTTCCTGAAGTTTCTTTGTTAAGCTGTTAAACGTAATGGCAAGCTGGCCAATTTCGTCATAACCGTACACCTTTACCTTGCGGGAGAAGTTCCCTTTTGCCATGGCCAGCGCCTGTTTCCGCATATCAGAAATCGGGCGTGTTACCGTCTGGGCAAGGAGTATTCCCAGGATCGCTGTGATGGCTAACGCGATAGCGATGCCGGAGGTAAAAATATTATTGATCTCCCTCATCTGTTCATAGATGTTTTCTATTTTAGCAACCAGATAGATGGCCCCATTGACTTCCCCATTATTATTTTTAATAGGGGTGACGAGAACCCATATCCGCTGTCCCTGGTCAACCAGATCCTCCGTTACCGGCTGTTTAGTGGCTATGGCCATCTTGATCAGATTATCAGTAGACCTCCCCCCGACAACCCCCTGATTATCGGGATCGGAGGTGCCAAGAATTGTCAGTGATTCATCAACGACACGGACTTCGGATATATCCGCCGAATTGTAATCACTTAATAGCCTTCTGATATCTTCCTCCTGGGACGGGGCCTCCTCATCGGGAAGCCTTACTTTGGTCATCTGTTCCTCCACATAATAGCTAAGAAGATTGACCCTCTCCTGAATGGCATCTTTGAAATTTTCCTGTAAGGTCGATTCCAGCTGCCTGACAAAGTAGACTCCGATAATCTGCATGGCTACCAGGATGAGAAGAACATAAATGATCACAAACTTCAAATGAATGGACCGAAAAAAACCCACCTTTTCCATGTACCCTTTTACTCCTGTTCAGGATTCCGCAAGTAATAACCGACTCCTCTTCTTGTCACGATCCATGTCGGGTGGCTTGGATTATCCTCGATTTTCTCCCGCAGTCTCCTGACGGTTACATCAACTGTACGGACATCACCATAATAATCATAGCCCCATACGGTTTGAAGGAGATGCTCCCTCGTCATGACTTGTCCAATATGTTTGGCCAAATAGTGAAGAAGCTCAAACTCGCGGTGTGTTAATTCAATCGTCTCACCGCGCTTGGAAACCACATAGGCATCCGGATGGATAATCAATGAACCCACTTCGATTTCGTTGGATTCATCTTCTTCCTCTGCCTTGGCAACCTGCTGATGGCGCCTCATATTAGCCTTCACACGGGCAATCAATTCCCTTGTGCTGAACGGCTTTGTAACATAATCATCTGCACCCAGCTCAAGACCCAGAACTTTATCGATTTCTGAATCCTTTGCTGTCAGCATTATGATCGGCATATCGTACTTCTTGCGCACTTCGCGGCAAACCTCAATGCCATCCCTCTGTGGAAGCATGATATCAAGTAAAATCAAATCCGGCTTGATTTCTTCTACCTTTTCCAGGGCGTCATTACCGTCATAGGCACACACCACTTCATAGCCTTCTTTTTTTAAATTGAACTGCAGAATGTCTGCAATTGGTTTCTCATCGTCTACAACCAGAATTTTTTTATCCATACCTATCTCCTTTTTCTTGCTCATTTATTTATTTTTTGGAGCAGTAGAAGTCAGTTTCATGCATATGTTATCTACTTTACTTTACCATGTTAACAGTGAGAATTCACCTATTACGAAAAGCGGGAGCGCCAAGCCTGCCTCCGACACACCTCAAGAAGCTGGATGTTTTAATTCTTATTCTTAACCACAAAAGTCTCTAGCATGAAAACTAGAGACTTTTGTGCGTGTATTACTTATTAATATATTTCAGCGGATCCTGCATTTTACCGTTTTTGTATAATTCGAAGTGCAGGTGGACACCGGTTGAATCACCAGTGGTTCCCATTATGCCGATTTTTGAGCCTTTTGAGACGGTTTGGCCAACGCTGACACTGATGGAATCCAGATGGGCATAAATCGTGCGGAAGCCATTGTTATGGTCGATGACGATTTTATTTCCATAGCCGCCGTCCATGCCTGCAGATACAACCGTTCCATTGTCAGCCGCTTTGATCGTGCGGTCGCTCGGTCTTGCAATGTCAATTCCTTTATGCATTTTCCCCCAGCGGTATCCCATTTTACTTGAGATATAGCCGCCGACTGCCGGATAGGCAAAGCTGCCTTCACCGCGGGAAGGAATCACCTTTGTTCCCTTTATGACAATTTGCTTCACAGGCTCTTCAAGAACCTTTTCTTCTTTTACTTCTTTTTTGACCGTTTGGCCGTTTTCTTCCGTAATCAGATAAGTTGCAGCGCGAACGCCTTCCTTGCCTTCCTGCTTCACTTTCGTTTCGCCTTTAGGCATGCTGCTGTCTTCGATTACTTCTTTTTCAAAATCGATTTTTTCTTTCTTGAAAACTTCCTTATCTGCTATTACCTTTACATACGGCTTGTAGACAGTCACATTTAATTCCTGTCCTGCCTTAATGACAGAATCCTTCTTAAGGCCGCTGTTCAGTCCGATCAGCTGCTTCATATCGAGGTCATGGGCACTGGCGATATTGCTTAGTGCATCACCCTCTTTAACCACATACTTCTTTTCTTCAAGGGTTCCCTTTTGCAGAAGCTTCACAGCCTCATCTGCACTGATGATCTGGTCCGGTTTTACGGTTGCTTCAGAAATGGATACATCTTCAGTAAAGCGGACATCTAATAGACGTGTTTCATCTTCCTTCAGCTGTGGTAAAGGAGTCGCAGAAGATGCTTTTCTATCTTCGAGTGCCTTTAAGTCTTTTTCTGATACATAAGACGTCTTGATTTTCTGGAGGGCCGCTTTTGCCTGCTCCTCATTTTCCAAATAAGCGATTTCCTTGCCGCCAATCACTAAGGCAGCTGCTTCGGCATGAACTTCCATCTTGTTTTTCAGGCCATTGACAGCTTCTGATTCATTCACTTGTGAGCTGGATTCAAAAGCCTGCTCGGGAATGAAGGAAAGCTCCGATGCCAGCGCCAGCTTTAATCCCTTATGGGAACCTTCAGCCTCACTGATCTTTTTATCGGCCAAATCTTCGATGACTTTTTTATCCGACACCGTTCCAATATATTCGTCACCCATATAGACATAATAAACTGTCACAAGCTTATCATCATTGGCAGAAGCGGAAATGCCGCCTGCGAATGTTAAAGCCGCCGCTGCAAAGCCGGCCGCAATCGTTCTATTTATAGTTTTCTTAAAGCTTTTCGCTGTAAATTCTGATGTTGAGGTACCTTTTTTCATCCATTTAAACATGGTTACATCCCCCTAGACTACGGTAACAAAGAACACTTTCATATAGTGCTATGTAACTACGAATTTGTGAGTCTGTTTTTTTCACAATATTTACTTTACCATACAGCAAAGCAAATAGATTACGAGACTCAGGAATGTAATAAAAATGTATAATAGCTGACATTTTATGACTATAAATGGCAAAGCATAGGATGGTTTTTGTCGAATGGAGGATAGGAAATAATCCCTAATAGCAAGGGTTTATTAGGGCTGCGAAAAATGAGGGTGAGCGTGCGTCTAAATTACACAGGCTTTTTGCAGAAAAGCGCTTATATTACAGAAATATAACAAAAAGGAGCATGCTTGGTTACATACTCCTTCTTGGGATGGCTCAGGACGGAATCGAACCGCCGACACAAGGATTTTCAGTCCTTTGCTCTACCGACTGAGCTACTGAGCCTTATTAAGTTATTTTTGCCTAAACATTGTTTGGCTTTGTCCTTCGTCCCGATTTGGCAATCGGTACGCTGAAGTGATTCATGGTAGCTTATTCGGTCGTGCTCTACCGACTGAGCTGCTGAGCCTTATTAAGTTATCTGGGCTTAGTGCAGATTATGTAAATGGCGGTCCGGACGGGACTCGAACCCGCGACCTCCTGCGTGACAGGCAGGCATTCTAACCAACTGAACTACCGGACCAAATAATAACCGCCAGCAAGTAAGCCGGGCTTGCCAGCCGTTTGCTGACGGTTATTCGCCATGACCCCTACGGGATTCGAACCCGTGTTACCGCCGTGAAAGGGCGGTGTCTTAACCGCTTGACCAAGGGGCCATAAAAAAATATAAATGGTGAGCCATGAAGGAA
>NZ_BCUY01000047.1 GCF_001591465.1 Cytobacillus firmus NBRC 15306 | reverse complement strand
TCCTTAGAAAAATATAAATTTAGTAATCTCTCTTTATCTAAACATGTAATTGTAAAATAGTAAAAATCACTTATGGATATTTGTTGCATTTTTTCACAAAAAAGGATAATTTTAATTCATTAAGAATAAAATGTTACATCTGTGCAAAGAGAAAAAGAGAAAGAACGCTATGAAAAAGGGGATTGAAACTATGCAAAAGTATAGAAGGAGAAACACGCCAGCTTTTACTTTTTTAGCCTACTTTACATTAATTGCCGGTGTTGGTTTGTTTCTAATCGGCCTCTATAATGCCGAAATGCAACTCAATGAGAAAGGTTATTATATTGCGGTTATGCTCCTGGTTGCAGTTGGATCCATTCTGACTCAAAAAGTGACACGGGATAATGCTGAAGATGCCGAAATTCTGGCAGAGCAAGAGCGCAGATCAGCTAAGATTGATCAATAAATAACTACAGATCTTTCATATTGAAGAATATACAAAGTGCCTGTTAAAGATGACAGGCACTTATTTTTCCCTTGTATCAAACGGAATCTCATATTCCCGAAGCATCTCGTAAAACGCACTTCTCTTTGCATACCAGTCTGCATGCAAATTCAGCACAATTTTTTTGTCTCCTGCTAATCTAACCTCAAGCTGGGCCGGAGCACCTCCTTTGTTCAGCTGAGTGACTGACACCACCTCTTCCCACGGATAACTATCAACAGCCCTTATATTTGGTGCGCTATTTATATGTATCCCTTTTTCATCCACATAGGTATACAAATCAAGAGACAAATAAAATATGAAAAGAGACAGGCCAAACAAGAAGACAGCTGTTAAAGTCAGCCATCTTGAGGACTCCACTTCACTGGAATACAGAAAAAGCCCAGCCATAGCGAACAAAAGAAAAAATCCTGCACTAAAAATCACATATGATTGTTTATAGGTGCTAAATGCTAAGAAGTATTGAGGATGAAAGTAGAATTTATGAAGGAAGTTAACACAAATGATGCTAATGGGTATTACACTTAAAATGTAAATCAGACTTAGGCTGAATAACTTAGGTATTAAACCTTTTTCATGGGCATGCTGAATATCCATCACCCCTCCTTTACTTCCTTATATTACCATATAATGAAAAATATTCATATAGTTCATTTTGTGTTTTGATACCGTTAACCGAATACTCGAGAGCCCAACATCATACATTAGAGCAAAAGTTGTTAGGGCAGGTCACTAATAAAAAGTGACGGGGAGGTATAAATGGATGGCAATCAATGAAGAAGCGCTGTGTCAGCAGTTTGCAAGAACATTCGGCGGCCAGGAAGGATTTGCCGGCGGGAAGTGTGTAGCAACGATTAATCGGGATGACCTGGAAGTCACCATTATGGGGAAACCATTTAGCGTAACAACTTCTTTCTCATTTGAATCGATGGATGCCAGGTCAGGACGGGCATTGTGTCTGGGCAGGGTGGCCCTCTTGCAAAAGGAAGTAGATGGATTTGCTGGTGCTATTATTAAACAGGGAATAACTGTTTCATCCGTACACAATGAGTGGCTATTTGATCAGCCCAGCCTCATTTACGTGAATATCCAGGATGTTGATCATCCAATCAATTTTGCAAGGAAAGTCAAAAGAGCGTTAAGAAGTTAAGCATTTCATATAAAAAATAAGCAAGCCCCATTTAGAATGTGAACTAAATGGGGCTTTTCCTTATAGCGCTGATGCAAATCCTGTCAGGAAAAATGGTGAGGATATTCCTGCCATGCGGAGCATATTCTGCTTCTCTCAGTAATGCTTCGAAAACTGCTCCTGGAGAACTTCAAACTAAGTATCCTTGAAACAATGCCAGCCCCTTTACTAGTTTGAAGGCATCTTTATCTGAAATTGTATGAATGGCGTCAAATAAGCCTGTTCCACATACAGTGGCAAAAACTCCATTCCAATTCCCTCGGTTCGATGCGGCCCTGCGCCTTCAATATGGCTATAGACGCAGTGAAACTTTAAGAAAATGAAGCTCATGACTGAAAACCCTGCTGACTCATAAGTTTTTCAGCAGGATTTTCATGCCTTAAGCATCCAGTTTGATTTCTAAAATATTTTATATTATAGTAATTGATGCATCAATAATTGACCTATCAATTATCCAAAAGGCGGGAATGCTGTGTTCAAATGTTCTAAGCAAGAAGAATTAATTGCTGCCCGGCTGTTTGAGCTCAATAAGCAGACAATGCCGAAGTTTGAACGCTGTACAGGCATCAGCCAGTCACGGCTTGAGATTCTCCGGGAGCTTTTTGAAGCGGAAGAAATTACACAGCGGGAGCTTCAGAAAAAAGTAAATATCGATCATGCTGCTGTCACGAGACATCTAAAACAGCTTGAAGAAAAAGGCATGGTGATACGCAGGAAAAATCCTGCAGATAACCGTTTTACTTATGTCAGCCTGACAGAGGAAGGCAAAACGAAGATTGCTGCTTATTGTGAAGAAAAGCAGCGGTTTATTTCCAAAATCCTGGACGGCTTTTCGGAGCTTGAGCGAAGCACACTATTAAATATGCTCACTCGCATCCAGGAAAATGTAGATAATCTTTAATTTTTTCATCCAGAAAAACATAAAGGAGAGTTCACTATGAATAAAACCATTATCAATGACTTTAAAGAAATCGTTACAGGCCGCCGTTCCATCCGTAATTATGACCCAACAGTGAAAATCAGCAGAGAAGAAATGGCTGAAATCCTGGAGGAAGCCTCTTTAGCTCCTTCATCTGTAAACCTGCAGCCATGGCGATTTGTGGTAATCGATTCAAAAGAAGGCAAAGAAACACTGGCACCACTTGCAAAATTCAATCAAAGGCAAGTAGAGACATCAGCAGCTGTCGTTGCCGTCTTTGTTGATATGAAGAGCGAAGCATTCATTGAGAAAATTTATGACACAGCTGTTGAAAAAGGATACATGCCTGCTGATGTTAGGGACAAGCAGGTGCCATCCATCAAAGGCTTAGTGGAAAACATGACATTCGAGCAAAAGAAAGAAATGAACCTGATTGATGCCGGTCTTGTATCCATGCAGCTAATGCTTGCAGCACGTGCTCATGGCTATGATACAAATCCAATTGGCGGTTATGAAAAAGACCGCATTGCCGAAGCTTTTGATTTGGACAAGGAACGCTACTATCCTGTCATGCTAATTTCCATCGGGAAAGCTGCTGATCAAGGCTACAAAACGGTCCGCCTGCCTGTTGAAGATATCACGGAGTGGAAATAACTCATTAAGGAGAAATCAAACATGATCATTATTCATGCCGGATTCCAAGTACAAACTGAAAAAGAAACTTAATTTCTTGCTGAAATCCGTCCGCTGATCGAGGCTTCCAGAGCAGAAAAAGGCAATATCTCTTATGACCTTGTAAAAGATACAGAAAAAGCGGGTGCCTATACTATGGTGGAATTGTGGAAGGATATGGACGCTGTGAAGTTCCACAACCAGACTGAACACTTTACATCCTTTACGGCAAAAGCTCCTAAATATTTTGCTGTACCTCCTCAGGTGAAAGTATATGATGCGCAGCCTGTAGATAAAAAATAAATTATAGACAAAAAGACGCTTGGGATAGGAGATGCCCAAGCGTTTTTTCGTCTTTATTGCCTTTTATCCTCATTCTGATCATGATAAGCAATGAGAATGACTTCTTCTCCTTTTTCCTCACTTAAGCGTTTTTCCAGATTATGCACCTGCTGCAGATCCCCGTCGGACAAATTTGCAAATTGATATTCTTTATCCATTTTTAATCACCTTTCCGTTGTAAGATACCTAAAGTTTGTGTTTACCAAGCATTTTTATACACATAAAAAGCCCGGAAATCTTCCCCGGACTTCCTTCTTCCTATTTAATCCCCAAAATAGCAATTGTTATGACAGCTAACACCAGGCTCAGCAGCAGCGACATGCCCCAATGCTTCTTTTCCGTCATCTTGAATAACACATTCATTACGGAACTGATTGCCAGAAAGATAAAGAAAACAAATAAAAAAATCATAAATTCCATAACTCTTAACCTGCCTTCTTCCCTGTTTTCGCCAGGAAATAAGAAGAGCTTCCCATCATCATCCCTCCGAAGATCCCCACGAAACTGCCGGCGATTGCCCAATAAGCAGACAGAAAGATGCCGGACATAAGTAAAATCAGCCCTCCGAAAAACAGGGTCATTCCCACTTTCATTCTGCATCTCCCCTCTATTACTCAGTCTAAATCTTTAACAACCGCCATTTCCTTCCCAAATCTTTGGCCATGATCTGCAAATCCCAAACTTGCATAAAGATGGTGTGCCCCAAGGTTTTCCGGATGGTAGCCTACTGCAAGTTTTTTAGCATTCGGCAGTTTCGCCATCTCAGCAATCATCAGTTCTGTCGCTTTTTTGCCTATTCCCCTGCCTTGGTGTTCCTTATCAACCATAATCCGGTAAATCCAGTATGCATCCATTTCTTCTAAACATGTATTAAACATTAAGAAGCCGACAGCTTTATCTTCTAAGTAAATCACATACGGTCTAAGCGCTGTTTCAAATTTAGATTGCGCAATGGAAACAGCATTTGGCTCCATATAAGCTCTTTGTTCCTCTGAAAGCTCCAATAAACAGCAGTCAAACCAATTGTCTGCTGTTACTTCTTCAATTTTCACTTTGCCAGTATTCAAAATAAATTTCCCCTTTTCACATTTTTGGGGAAACGCTGTTTTTAATTAGGCGTTCTCCCCTTATTTTGATCCATAATAACTAAAGTTTTATTTAGCATATTGAACGCCTCCTTTTACTAAATTGTCAGAAAAAAACAAGACCCACTCATTATACTATATTATTCCAGTTAATGCGCACATCGGATTACAGTTATTTTTTCTATGGAAAGGCCATATATAATAT
Source organism: Cytobacillus firmus NBRC 15306 (assembly GCF_001591465.1). Classification (GTDB taxonomy): domain Bacteria; phylum Bacillota; class Bacilli; order Bacillales; family Cytobacillaceae; genus Cytobacillus; species Cytobacillus firmus. The sequence goes on along the minus strand of NZ_BCUY01000047.1, from coordinate 26,182 downwards.
AATGATTCAGCAAAAAAAGGGGAGGATGCGATCATATGCAATCGAAACAAATTCGTTTACGGAGAATTCAAAGCCTTGCTCACGACATTATGGTAGAAATGAATACAAAGGAAGATCATAAGAAAAATGAATCATACAGAACAGTGATTGATGATCTATCACGTGCGATTGGGGAACTTTCTGATCCATCGGGTGATTATTCATTGGATTATGTAGAAGAAAAAGTAGCTACTGCCCATTATAAGATCTTAAAGAATATGAAAAAACTGACTCCGCTTCGAAAAACAAAAGAATCAGCCTGGTAAATTTTTTTGAATGAAACTGATAATTATTATCAATAATAAATAGCAGGGAGGTAACCAGATCGGTTACCCTTTTGGCTTACATTTCCGGCTCAAACGTTTTACAGTCTGTCTCTTTGCTGTTGGAAGCCTGCTTGCCTGTGTGGCTGACAACATAAATAGCTTCTGCAGCGCACTTATTTCCCTGTTCCCAATAAGTGCAGTTATTTACTTCACAAAGAACATCTTTAGCCATGTATATCACCTCCTGGCCATATTTTCTTCAAATCAGGATGGTGATATACATGGGCCCTTTATTTACCTGAATTCAAAATTCTTCCTTCAAAATCGCATAATAATATTCATCCCACCACTCATCCCCATGTGGAATGCACTTTTTGAAAAAGCCTTCCCGCCTCATGCCGATTTTCTCCATTACATGGTAAGACGGCGGGTTCTCGGGCTGGCAGGTTGCAATGATCCTGTGCAGGCCCAGCTTTTCGAAGCCATATTTCAGAACAGCATATGCTGATTCTGATGCGTAGCCTTTATTATAAAACCTCGGATTAAACACCCAGCCAATCTCAAAGGTATGATCGCCAAAATATTTATGAAACCCAATATGGCCGATCAGAACCTTCCCATCTATAAAAACAGGGAAATGTTCGGCTTTCTCTATATTCCTGCGGATAAACTCTTTTGCCGCTTCTTCTGTAAATACACCTTCCGGAATGTATCTCATCACTTCCGAATTTGATGTATACTCATAAACTGCCTGCCAGTCTTCTGATTTAAACTTACGGATTATTAGCCTCTCTGTTTTAAGCTCCATTTTTTAGCCTCTATTCAGCTGTTTTCATCCTAATGTATGTTCGCTGATATCAGCCAGATTTCCTTTTAAAATGCTGTACGCACAAAAAAATCTTATGAGCATATATTTCTCAGCTATCCGCACAGAAATTGCCCGAGGCACCTTTATTCCGAAGAAAAGTGGTCTATTCCTACAAATAAAATTCATCACGGAGACAGGACTTTTCTATCCATTTCTGCAATTGGCGCAGGTTTTCCAAACAGATATCCCTAAAAAATCTGGTATCCCTTATCCCAGAGCAGATTCAAATGCGCCACATATCATATATCGCGCTAGCAAAGTGAACAAAAACATAACAAAAATATTTAATTGAATCATTATGTTCACCTCAAACAAAAGACTACCCTCAGCCTCAGCCGAAGATAGCCTCTTTACTAATCACTCATACCGCAAAGATTCAATCGGACTCAGCCTTGAAGCTTTATTGGCCGGAAGCAGGCCGAAGATAATTCCGATCGCCATTGAAAAGAATAGGGCTCCGGCGACGACCTGCCACGAAATGAGCGATGGCCAGCCCGCAAAGAATGAAATAAGAGATGCTGAACCCCAGCCCAGCAGGATCCCCAGCACTCCGCCGATCAAGGTAAGGGTGACAGATTCGATTAAAAACTGTCCCATGATTTGTCCCCTGGTCGCTCCGAGTGCTTTACGGATGCCGATTTCCCTCGTTCGTTCCGTTACAGAGACGAGCATGATATTCATGACGCCAATTCCGCCGACAAACAGCGAGATGCCGGCGATACTGCCGATAATTAATGTCATGACCTTTGTAATTTGGCCGATTCCTTCTGCCATTTCTTCCATGTTGATGACCATATAAGATTCTTCTGTATTATGCATCTTGTTAAGTAAGCTCGCAGCCTTCTTTCCAGCCGTCTGAAGCTGATCAGCGGATTCTGCCTGAAGCGTCACCTGGGTAAAGTCACTCTTCCCATAAATAGTCTGCCATGTTTTCGTAGGCACATAGATCTCCAGAACACCGAATGAAAAGAGCCCTGTCGGCTTTTCCATGACGCCAATAATCTCAATCGGCTGGTTCCCAATCCGGATCACTTCGCCAACCGGCGACTTGCCGTCAAAGAGCTCCTCCTGCATGGAAAAGCTGACAAGTCCCACCCTGCGTCCGCCAAGGAAATCGGCAGCCGTGAAGGATCGCCCTTTTTCCAGGTCTACATTATTCAGCTCAAAATAAGCAGGACCAACCCCTGTTGTTGAAGTCTCTGCAGTCTGTTCGCCATATGAAGCCTGTGAAAACTGTGAGCTTGATGCAACCACCCGTTTAATCTCGGGAATCTGCTCCAGTGCGTTGATATCTTCCCCATCAAAAGGAGCCTCATTAAATATGTTCGGGTTTGCCTGAATTTCCTCCTCAGAAGGCTGATAAAATAATTCCACTGTATTGCCCGGACCTGTCAGCTGCGTTTTCAGCATCGCTTCTCCGCCCTGGCCAATGGCAACTACAATGATAACCGCCCCAACACCAATAATGATTCCGATCATGGTTAAAATCGATCTCATTTTATGCGCCTTCAATGAGCTGAGTGCCATTTTGACATTTTCTAAAAAACTCATACAGGCGCCCCCCTCCGTGAAGGTTCAGCGTTGACAATCAGCCCGTCCCTCACCATAATCGTGTGATGAGCATATTCTGCTATCTCAGGTTCATGTGTCACCATTACAATTGTTGATCCTTCATGGTTCAGCTCACTGAACAGCTCCATAATGGAGGCACTTGTTTTCGTATCTAGTGCACCTGTCGGTTCATCCGCCAAGATGATTTTTGGCTCATTCACAATCGCCCGGGCGATGGCAACCCGTTGCTTCTGCCCCCCTGATAAGGCATTTGGCAGATGCTCCATCCGATCGCTCAGGCCCACTTTAACCAGCGCTGCTTCCGCCCGTTCCAATCGTTCCTTTTTGGCAAGGCCGCTATAAATCATCGGCAGCTCAACATTTTGAATAGCCGTCAGCCTCGGAAGCAGATGAAACTGCTGAAACACAAACCCGATCGACTGATTTCTGACCTTGGCCAGCTCTGCTTCCGAGTAATGGGATATATTCTCTCCATCCAGTTCATAAGTTCCTTCTGTCGGCAGATCGAGGCATCCAATAATATTCATAAGTGTTGATTTGCCTGATCCGGATGGCCCCATAATGGCTACAGAATCGCCCTGTTCAATGCTCAGGTTAATTCCTTTTAATACTTCAATGCTATCTTTTCCCGCCTGATAGGACTTGGTTATGCCACTGAGATTGATCATTTTGCATCCACTTCCACGCCGTCTTTCAGCTGATCTGTTGGATTCGTAATGATCAAATCCTTCTCTTTAAGTCCGCCTGTTATCTCGATTTTATTCCCGGAAGCAACACCAGTCTCCACTTCCTGTTGATAGCTTTTCTGGTCCCTGACCACGAAAACATATACACTGCTGTCACCCGTGACGACTGCGTTAGCAGGAACAGTGAGCGCCTTCTTTTTATCCGTTTCGATTTCCATTATGAGCTGAAAACCCGGTTTCAGAGACATCTCCTTCACAGAAATCTCCACCCGATACTGCGGCGCACTATTTTCCGCAGGGTTTATTCCCTGGTTCTCTTCTGGCATGTCAGCCACTTCGCTGACTTCACCTTTCCATTCCTTGTCAGGAATCGCATCGGAACGGAGGGTCACTTTTTGCCCCTCACTGACCTTCAATGAATCGAATTCTGAAAGCAGGCCCGATGCTCCAATCGCTTTCAGATCTCCTATATAAATGACTGGCTTTCCTGCTGATGATGGATCGGATGGCGTTTCTTTGTTCACCTGGAGCACCACTCCATCCATCGTGCTCTTAATCTCTAATTCTTCCAGGCGTTTTTCAATATCCTTTTTCTGCAGCAGCACCTGGCTTAATTCCAGATTCGCCAAACGCTTTTCCAGCTTTAGCTGATCCCTTTCAGGCTGTATTTGTTTTTCAGCTTCTTTTTTTCCAGCCTGTTTGCGCAGTTCTTTTTCCTTATCACCAAGCTCATTTTCCTGTTTTTCCAGCTGATTGATCTTTAAATAACCTGATTCAGCCTGGAGTTTAACCTTATCCAATTCAAGTGCTAGAGCCTGTTCATCAAACCTGGCCAGAACCTCTCCTTTTTTGACGGAATCCCCTTCATCCACCAGAAATTCCTTTATTTCGCCATTTTCAGGAGAAGCATATATCTTCTGTTCATTCACCAGCTTCACTGTTCCGGGAATCATTATCTGTTCTGTTATTTCCTCCTGCACCGGATGGGCGGTTTTTACTTCAGGCCCTTTCGCGAACGCCTGTCTGTAGATGCTCACGCCAGCCATCAGCAAAACCACAGCCGTCACTCCGATGGCAATCCAAACTTTCTTTTTCATTTAAACACCAGTCATTCCTGAGACGGTATTGCTGAGTAACGCGAACAGAATGCCAATAATGAAGAACGCAATCGCAATTCCCCAAGCCCAGCCTTTTGATAATCCTGCAACCCGCTGCAGCCCTAACGCTGTGATAACCGACTGCCAAATGCTGAATAATTCAATAGAACCTAAGACTCCCGGCTTCTCACTATTCATCAAACCTGCTAAGCTGGTAATAAAAATTTCCGGATTTCCGCCGATCGCGGCTCTCAGTGCCATGTTAACGATAAGACCAAAACCGCCAATCACAATAATATGGACATTCATAGAAAATAGCTGTTTAAACGTCGCTTCAGATCCAGCAATCTTCGTGAAAATCATATAGATAGCACTTGAAATCAGTGCCACAAATACCGGAGTGAAAATACCGGTAATGGCAACCCCTCCCCTGGCAAACATCATCACCATTTCGGCTTCCGCGTCGCTCATCCCTTCGAGGCCCAGATAAGAAGCATCCATCGACATTGCCATTAAAAACATGCCGATCGAATAAATAATACTCACTAAAATGAGCGGCACCCAAATCCTCGGATTCTGGCGGATCCGGTCAAACTGCTCCCCTGGACTCCATATCATCCCTAGCAAACTCGGTTTTGCACTGCTCGTTTTTACTTCTTGTTCCATATTGAACACTCCTATTCTAGTTAAAAATAATTCCACTATGCTTTACGGACATATATAGAAAAGGTTTCAAAAAATTACATTTTCAGCCTAAAAACATCATACCTACACAGCCTTCCGCTGAAAATAAAAATAGCCGCCCAGATAAAACAGTAAAAAGAATCCCCCAATCACAGTTATAAGCTGCTCCCATGGAATAAAGAAAATGTCACCATTCTCTGTCGCTGGGTACATCATGGCAAATGGCTGTGCCCACGGATAATAGGGACCCACTTTCTCGGAATTCATCGCAAGAATGGATGGCAGCGTAAAAACGACATTGACCGCAAAAGGTGCAGCAAAGCTTTTGAACCAGACGGACATCCACAGCTGCAGCGCAACTAATGGAAACGCTGCGATCCAGCCTCCCAGTATGCTCTTCCAAACAATCGCCGCCGGAAATGGATCAGCTATGCCTTTGTATAATCCTGCTCCTGCTATAGCGGCTAAATAAAATAACTGGATGAACAATACCAATAAAAGGATCAGAACATATTTAGCCGCAAACACTTTCCCCCTTGTGACTGGCAGTGCCAGCAGCTGCTTCCAGCCCCCGGCCTGATGCTCATACCTGCAGACAAAGCTTGCCAGGACTCCCGTGATTAAAGGCAAAAAGAGAACTGCATAAGGCAGATTCATATAAATCAAAATCATATACCATTCATTCATCATCCCCGCTGCTTCAGCTGTATCTGCTCCAATCCCTGCACCTAACCCTATCAGCGGCCCTGCCAAAAGGATGCCGATAATGTTTGATTTGCGCAGTTTAAACCATTCCGATTTCAAAATAGTAAGCATCTATTTCACATCCCTTCTCACAAAATCAATCATTCCTGCTGCGTATAATATTAAGCCAGCCCCGCCACCAAGCAGGACGTTGATGAGAGGCTCCTCCCAGTCATTCATAAGAAGCGGCCATTTCCAGATCAGCCAATCCGGTAAAGCGTAGCCGGCATAGGTCAAAATAACACCCAGAATGCCCAGAGTGATTGGCACACCCTGGTTTACACTCACGGCCGCTGCCCAAAGCTGCAGCGCCAAAACAGGCAATGCCGCAAAAAAAGGGTAAAAACTATATTTCAGGAGTCCGGCATACGGAATCTCACCGCCCAAATCCAGAGAGATTCCAAAAGCAAGCGTGAACAGCAGCAAAAGCACAGAAGATATCAAAAGCAGAACTGACAGCACCGTGAATTTCGATAAATACACTCCCATTTTAGAAACCGGCAGTGCCATCAGTTGTTTCCAGGCATTCGTTTCATTTTCAATGCTCGACATAAAAGACGTCAGGATGACGATGCCCAGCACAATCGCCAGCGGTGTGAACGAATGGATATTGTCCAAATAATACCCCCAACGGTCATCATTCTGGCGGAACAAATACTCCTTTCTCACCCCGTAATTGACCATCTGCATGGCTACTACCCCAATTGGACCCAGGACGGTCAGGAACCAGATTCCTTTCCGCTTGATTTTCATAAATTCGGCTGACAGCAGTTTTCCCATCATCCGGCCTGCTCCTCTCTTGTCATTTGCAGGAATATGTCTTCCAATGACCGTTTTTCTTCTTCCACCCTATACACGGAAAACCCATCTTCCACAAGTCCGCGTACAGCTTCAGCCACATTTTCATCTGACTGCTGGGGCAGCGAAATGATCCCATTATCCAAACCAGCCTTCATTCCTCTTCCAAGCAGGGCACGCCAGGCTTTATCGCTCTCGCTGACCTTTAATAGAACAGATTGCTGTGCAAACATGCGCATCGCTTCAATAGAATCCTGAAATATCATTTTCCCTTTTGTCACAATGCCTACTGTTGTCGCCATCTGGTCAATCTCCGATAATAGATGGCTTGAGATCAGCACGGTCATTCCGCATTCCGATGGCAGGCTTTTAATTAAATTGCGAATCTCAATAATTCCTGAAGGATCCAAACCGTTTGTCGGCTCATCCAAAATCAGCAGTTCCGGGTTATTTAACAGCGAAGCAGCAATCCCAAGCCTCTGCTTCATCCCAAGTGAGAAGCCCTTTACTTTTTTATCCCCGGCAGCTGTCAGACGGACAATTTCGAGCACTTCATTGATTCTCTGTTTCGGCATACCCACTATTTTTCTCATGGCTTCCAGATTTTCTTTTGCCGTTAAATGCGGATAATAGGATGGTGACTCCACAAGCGAGCCCACACGTTTCAAAATATTTAACCTTTCTTTCTTTAAATCATTTTGAAAAATTTCAATTCTGCCGGAAGTAGGCTTCATGAGTCCTAACAGCATCCGGATTGTAGTCGTTTTCCCTGCACCATTCGGCCCCAGAAATCCGTAAATCTCACCTTTAGGTATTTTCATTTCCAGTCCTGATACAGCTTTCTCCTGACCAAAATGCTTTGATAAATTTTCTGTTCTTACGATATACTCCATTCCTCTCACCTCACTTCCCATCTTATCCGGCGAAGGTTAAAACAAAGGTGGAGGGAAGTTTAAAATTTGTTTAAAAATGACACTTTTTCCCTCTGCTATGCGTCTAATACAGCAGAGAGGAGTAAACATAATAACGTTTAATAAACTGTTTAACATTGGGTATGCGGTATTCCTTCTTGCCTGCTTACTCGTATATTTCCTTATTCCGCACACTTATGGCTGGGTTGTCCTAGTTATACTGGCTGTTCTTTTTGGCATCTATCAAGTGTTTATCTTATGGAAAATGAAGCAAAAAAGGAGCACCTCCTGAGGATGCTCCTAATGTTTTCTAATGATTTTGATTACTGTACCACTGTCACCGGACTCGATATCCCACTCAAGATTCATACCCTTTACCATCATATCCACTATCGATAAGCCAATCCCCGCTCCTCTTTCATTGGAACTGTTTTTCAGCCCTTTACCATGATCGATAAACACAATGGCATCCCACTCTTCGGAGGATAATGTCGCCACTTCAAGATAAAGCCCATCCTTTGCATGCCGCAGCACATTTTGCAGAATGTTATCAAAAATACGGCCCAGCCACATTGGATCGGCCTTCCATTTCTTCTCAAGCGGCTCTAACTCGATGTTCACTTCAAAGCCTTCCTTCTCAAAGACAGGATACCAGGACGCCATATTTTCACGAACAAACCGGACCTCATCCAGCTCGATCAGCTCCTGCTTATGCTTGCTCGCCATTAAAAGCGTGTAGCTCATTAAATTTTCTATCAGTCTATCAATATTGACGATGGAGGTTTTCAGTGCTTTGACAGCCTGTTTCCCTTCAGGAGAAATATCCTCCTTTCCGATTGAGTAGGTGTGCGCATTGATTTTCGTCAAAGGCGTACGCAGATCATGTGACAGATTAGCAATCAGCTCCCTCCTCAGCTGCTCTTCCTCCTGTTCACGCTGCTTGCTTTCTTTAAGCTCATCGACCATCTCATTAAAGGTCTTCTCCAGCTGGCCAATTTCATCATTCTTTTGCACATCAATGCCGATCGGCAGGCTGTCCATATCCCGTCTTTCCATTGCCTCCTGGAGATGAAGCAGCCTTTTGCGGATGCCCCGGAAAAATAAAAAGGAGACGATGATAAACAGGGTAATGATCAAAAGCAGACCCGCCCCTAAGAAGATTCCGTATTTTTCTGCTGCCTTCACCAGCGGCGGAAGAAACAAATTCCGCGGTATTTCCAGAACGATAAAACCATTTTTTTCATCACCGCCAATAAAGCTAATGACTGTAAAAGGATCTCCGCCATACCTCTCCTTAATAAACTTCGCTGTATAGGCAGGCGTCCACTGAGCAGGCAGATTCCCCTTCACATCCCGCTGCTCCATCAGATTTCCCATTTCATCTACCCAAAACATCGAAGCAGCAGGATACGTCCTTTTCCATTCAGCAAACAGACTGCTTATGGATTCTCTTGAGCTATTTTTCAGTGCTTTTGAATCTGCATGCCATTTTTCTTCAATCTGCTTAGGATCCGTTTCATTTTGGTTCTGTTCCCCTGAAATGTCTTCCTGAAGACCCATAGCCAGCATAGCCACGAGTAAATAAGCAGCCTGAAACAGAAATAAGGCAACCAGAATAATTGCCATATACCTCGCCTGCAGCGATTGAAAAAATCTTTTCATATCTTCACCCTGTAGCCGATTCCGCGAATGGTCTCAATAATTTCAGGACGTGAGGGATTCTTTTCGAGCTTTTCACGAAGATAGCGGATATGAACCATCAGGGTTTTGTCGCCCTCCATGTATTGTTCTCCCCAGACACCTTCATAGAGCTGCTCTTTTGTCAGAATCTGATTTAGATGGCGAATGAAGAACTGAAAGAGCTGATACTGCTTGCCTGTCAATTGAATTTCATTGTCTGCCTCCCGGTCGATAATCCGCAGATCCTTTGTGTGTACCTGCAAGTGGTGAAGGTCGAGCACCTGATCATTCTTTTGAAATCGCCTCAACAGCACTTCGATCCTTGCAGCAAGCTCATCCGGCTGGAAAGGCTTTGTCAGATAATCATCCGCAAAGCTCAGGCCCTCCAGTTTATCCTCAACCGCCGTTCTTGCCGAAAGCATTAATACCGGCATGTCATTCTTTACTTTCTTAATCCGCTTCCCAAGAGAAAACCCGTCAAGCCCGGGAAGCATCACATCCAAAATCGCAATATCCGCTTCGGAAAAATACCCTTCCATCCCTTCTCCGGACTGCAGCCAGATCACCTCATGGCCTCTTTCCCCTAAATCGTTTTTCAGCCAGCTGCCAATATCGCTTTCATCTTCTATGTATAAGATTCGCGCCATACTCTCCACCCTTTAATGTATCTTTACGATTCTGCTTTTGAACATCATCTTATAAGTTCCCGATTCTAACAAATACTTCCTGCTATTCTACTTGGGCAATTTGTACGTCTTCAACCTGGACCACATCGACTGTCGGGTTGGCCAAAGATGGCGAATAACCATAGCCATATTTTCTGTTTCCCTATGTTCTTGCACATAATTAATTACGGACTCAGGATCCCCGCTGCTCTTACTCTTAAGATACATGAAGACTGCTAAAACAGCTGAAATAATTAAAATTACACCAGTAATGATCCAAACCATCTTCAAATAGAAAACCTCCATGAATATCTTGTACTTGTTAATTACGGAAGATAATCATGGAGGTTTCATTTTTTTGAAAAAACTATTTCACTTGCACTTCGCCAGCGGAAAAAGAGCTGCCACTTATCAATCAAACGTTTGATTGAATTTTTGGGTTTATAAACTTAAGGCATATCCTCATTAAAAAAATGCAAACTAAACACAATGCTAACAGCTTAAAGGGGGTGAAAATCATGACAGAGAATAATAAGAAAAAAAGCCAATCAGATCATAGAAATAATGCACTTCCAAAGGAAACAGAATATGCGGGTGACAGAGAAAACGGCCTTGAAAGAATCGCTTTAAAAGCCCAAAGAGACAACACCAAGTAAGCCATATGGGACAGTTAAACTGTCCCTATTTATCCCTGTCGTTTCGTCCGAAATGCATGTGATATACTTTTCGTGCTTTAGTTTCTGTTTCTACATTACTTATAAACCGTTCCTTAACCTTCTCAATCAGCAGCCGCTCCAGCTTTTCAAGCCTTTTCGGTCCGAATCCGGTCATTTTTCCGGTAAGCTGCACCTTATACTGCCCACTTCCCTTATACTTTCGAATGGTTCCATGTCCCTTCCTTTTTGTTTTTCCTATTGTAAAATCAAATTCATATTTCTGCTCGATGAAGGAAGATACCTCAGGAAGCCCCAGGTTCTCATACAATGACGGAAATTGATGATGGACAGGAGGATCGGTGAACCTTATGGAATCAATGTTCATGTTTCTCTCCTCTCAATGTTTACAGTAATTATCTCCAATCTGAAGTGAATTCAAGCGAATCAATCCTTGCCCACCCTTCCATCCTTTTCAGCACCACTGATATTGAAGCTGCCTATGAACAAATGAAACAAAATGGCATAGAAGTTGAAGATATGTTAAAGATGCCTTTTGGAACTATGTTTACGTTTAAAGACCAGGATGGGAATAACTACTTATTGAGAGAAGATAAGTAATTAAAAAAGACCTGCCCTTCAAATGAAGAATGGACAGGTCTATTTTCATTTAGCCTTCAAATGCTTAGCGGATAGATAAAACTCATTATCCAAGGAAACGATGATACAGGTTCTTTGCCTGTAGAATGTCTCTTACACCATGCACCAGCACTCTTCCATCTTTAAATACAACTACTCTGGCATCATTGATCGAAAAAGAGAGCAAATAAGGATTGCTCTCTACATTGATTCCTTGAGAGACCAGGGATTTTTCGAGATAGGCAACATCCATATCCTGAAGAGCTGAAGGCCTGATTTGTACGGTATCCCTCCCGCAAAGCAGCGATGTCTTTGTCTGAATTCTGTAGTCCAGGAAGGGATATATTGGTTTAGTCCCGCACGATAAGCACTGCGGATTTCTTAAGGAAGAAACATTCACAGAACTAAATTGATTTTTCCATACATCAAAAGAAATAAGTGTCGCGCGTAAGGATTCCAAGTTTTCTGCCAATATCTTTAATGCTTCAGCAGACTGATGAGCCGCAACCATTTGAATAGCCGGCTGAATAACACCAGCTGTATCGCAGGTGGCTCCTCCCAATGGCAATTTGTCCATCAGGCAATTCAGGCACGGTGTCACCCCGGGCAAGATGGTATAGCTTAAACCATAGCTCCCCACACAGCCTCCATATATCCAGGGAATCCGGTGCTTTTGAGAAATATCATTGATCAGAAAGCGAATGTCAAAATTATCCGTTGAATCGATGATTAAATCAACATCCTCAATCAGCTCTTCCATTTCCTGTACACCTACATCCATAATACGCGGGAAAATTTGCACCTCTGAATTGATGGCTTTTAGGCGTTTAGCCGCAGCTATCGCTTTTGGCACTTTTCGTACAGCATCTTCTTCACAATAAAGCTGCTGACGCTGCAGGTTGCTCCACTCTACATAATCCCGATCGGCAATGGTTAATTTGCCGACGCCTGCCCTTGTGAGAGTTTCTGCATTTGCAGCCCCTAATGCACCAGCCCCTATAATCAAAGCGTGTTTTTCCCTCAGCTTTTTCTGTCCTTCTTTGCCAATCGGAGGAAATAACATCTGGCGGGAGTATCGCTCACTCAACTAAAAACCATTCCTTCCGCCGGGCTGCTTGCTGATGCATAACGTTTTTGGGGTATCCGGCCTGCTTCATAGCCCAGCCTCCCTGCTTCAATGGCGAGTTTCATTGCTTTTGCCATTTTAACAGGATCAGCGGCAGAGGAAACTGCCGTATTTAATAACACTCCATCTGCTCCCAGCTCCATTGCCAATGCTGCATCTGCCGGGCCCCCAATTCCAGCATCAACAATAACCGGCACATCAGCCTGTTCTGTAATAAATTGAAGATTAATAGGATTAATGATTCCCTGCCCTGAACCAATTGGCGAAGCACATGGCATGACAGCATGGCAGCCTAGTTCTTCTAGTTTTCGGGCAAGCACGACATCATCAGAAGTATAAGGAAGAACAATAAATCCCTCGTCTAATAGGATTTCCGCTGCTTTTATTGTTTCTATTGGATCGGGAAGAAGCGTTTTGCTGCATCCAATAACCTCTACCTTAATCATGTCGCAGAGACCGGAAGCTTTGGATAGCCTTGCTATTCGGACAGCCTCCTCAGCTGTACTCGCTCCTGCCGTATTAGGGAGTAATTTATATTTCTTTAAATCCAGCTTTTCCAAAAAGTTGGGCTGGTTCGCTTCAAAAATGTTCATACGGCGTACAGCAAAGGTAAGCACCTCTGTTTCCGAAGCTTCTACAGCTTCCCTTTGCACATCAAAGTTTGGATATTTTCCTGTTCCGAGCAGCAGCCGTGAGTTAAATTCATATGGTCCAATTTTCAACAAATCATCCGCCTCCTACAAAGTGTACTATTTCGATTCGATCCCCATCTGTCAGTATGGTTTCAGCATGCATGGACTTATCCAAAATATGCTGGTTCAGTTCGACAATGACTACTTTTTGCTCCAAATGGAAATGCTCGAGCAGAAGTGAAACAGAATTAATAGTTTCCGGCAGCACCATAGCATCTCCGTTAATGAAAACATTCATAAGAGCACCCCTTTAGACGAATGGGCTAAACAGTCCAGGCGGGACAGCTTAAACGGATTAAACTGCTCTTTTTTGCCTTCGAGAATGTCTGCCATCAGCTCTCCTGTTGCCGGGGCAAGGAGGATCCCATTCCGAAAATGCCCCGCTGCAATGTATAACCCTTCATAGGCCGGATGTTGTCCCAAAAAAGGCTGCCCATCAGCTGATTGCGGACGAATACCTGTCCAGGCCCCTTCCCATTCTGTATTTGCAATATCCGGGACAAGGTTTTGAGCCTTTTCCATCAGCATGGATATCCCTTCAAAGGTCACCTTTTCATCAAATGAGTTTACCTTAACCGTCGCGCCAACTACCAGCCTGCCAGATTGCTTTGGAACGATATAGCATCCGTGTGAAAAGATCGTCCCCTGTACAAGAGGTTTTTCAACCTTGACCGAGAAGCACTCGCCTTTTACCGGAATAATGGACAGCGAAAGACCCGTTCTTTCAAGAATCTCCCTGCTCCAGGCCCCCGAAGCAACAATAACGGAATCTGCCAGAAATTCCCCCTGGCTGGTTCTGACCCCATAAACCTTTTCATCTTTTAAAATAAAATCTATTACATGTGTATACTCATAAATTTCTGCGCCGATGGCTATTGAAGCTTTTGCAAAGGCAAGGGACAATTCATATGCCTGTACCTGTCCATCATTCGGTATATACATGGCCCCCTTCAATTTGTTTGATACGAATGGTTCACGATGGATCAGGTCATCAATTGAAAACCATTCGGCCTGCTCACCCGCTGTTTGCTGGCTTTCTATTAATCTTTTTATTGCCTGCTCCTCTTCTTTATTAGCCGCCACTTTATATACACCCTTATTTTGATAGCCAATATGAACTTGTGATAAATCTTCCAGTTCAGGAATCAGGCTCCGGTACATGGAGCGGCTTTTGCATGCCAGCTGAAATAACGGGCCGTCTTCTGCCAGTTCCGTTTGGGCTCCTAAAATTCCAGCTGCCGCTCCGGAAGCCTTGCCGGCTATTTTTCCCTTATCCAAAACGGCCACTTTATACCCTCTTTTAGCCAGTTGAAAAGCAATGGAGCTTCCGTTAATGCCGCCCCCAACTATAACGGCGTCATACATTTTCCTCATTATTCCCCCTCCCCATTTAACTTTTTTGAAAAGAGCTTCGCTGCCTCTGCAGGGTCTTTTGCCTGCAAAATCCCTGACATTACAGCAATGCCGTCTGCCCCCGCCTCCAAGACCTCAGGGACTTTCTCCGGTTTAATGCCTCCAATTGCCAATACAGGAATTTCTACTGCCTTTTTAAGTGCCTCCAGTGACCCAGTGCCCCTTGGCGGGACTCCCTTTTTGGAATCGGTTTCAAATATGTGCCCAAACAGGATATAATCAGCCCCTTGTTTTGCAGCCTCTTTTGCTTCTTCAAGAGAATGTACGGAACATCCGATGGGCATATCTGGGAAAAGCGTTTTGACAACATGGACCGGAAGGCTGTGAAAAGCAAGATGTACTCCTGTTTTATATGTCCAGGCAACATCCACCCGATCATTTATAACAATTTTATGAATGGGGATTCCCCCATTACAAAGCAGCCCAACCCCTTCATATAGCTCCCTTGAGGTTCGATGTTTTTCCCTCAAGTGGAACTTGTCTGCAAAGGGTTCTACTTCACCTGCTATTTCAGCAAAGGCCTCTAGAGAATGCTTTCCATCTGATATAACATGCAGACTTTTTTTCATAGCGGATGCTCCCATGCTATTTTTAATTTTGTGCAAATAAAAAACCACCTTCTAAATAGAAAGCGGGGTATGAGGCCCTGGAATATAGACCCGATACTCCACTTCCCTACGCTGGAATTCATGCCAGATCAGGTTCCAAGGGTCTTAAGCTTTTGCTTTAATCTCAGCCTGCAAACAGGCACCCCCAGCGGATATAATTTTTCTATTAAACTATAAAAAAATTACTGATAAATATTTCCTCCGGCCTTACTAAATTCCTCAGCTTTTTCTTCCAGCCCTTTCTGTATCGCTTCGTCGGTTTCAAGCTGATGCTCTTTTGCATAATTCCGGATATCCTGAGAAATTCTCATACTGCAAAATTTTGGCCCGCACATGGAACAAAAATGAGCTGTTTTTGCCCCTTCAGCCGGCAATGTTTCATCATGGAATTCCAAAGCGCGCTCAGGATCCAGAGAAAGATTGAATTGATCTCTCCAGCGGAATTCAAAACGGGCTTTTGACAGGGCGTCATCCCTTTTTTGTGCTCCTGGATGTCCCTTTGCCAGATCTGCAGCATGAGCGGCAATTTTATACGTGATGACACCCTCGCGGACATCGTCTCTATTTGGCAAACCCAAATGTTCTTTAGGGGTAACATAGCAAAGCATCGCGGTCCCATACCAGCCAATCATGGCAGCCCCGATTGCAGAGGTAATATGGTCATATCCCGGAGCTATATCGGTCGTAAGGGGCCCTAGTGTGTAGAATGGAGCTTCTTTGCAGATTTCCAATTGTTTATCCATATTCTCTTTGATTAAATGCATTGGAACATGGCCAGGTCCCTCGACCATTACCTGTACATCATGTTCCCAGGCAATTTTCGTCAGCTCCCCAAGGGTTTCAAGCTCCGCAAATTGAGCCTCGTCATTTGCATCTGCAATCGATCCCGGCCGCAGTCCATCCCCCAGGGAGAAGGCCACATCATAAGCTTTCATGATCTCGCAGATTTCTTCAAAGTGTGTATATAAAAAGTTCTCTTTATGATGATGCAGGCACCATTGGGCCATAATGGATCCGCCTCTCGACACAATTCCGGTCAAGCGTTTTGCTGACAGCGGTACATACCTCAAAAGGACACCTGCATGAATGGTAAAATAGTCAACCCCCTGCTCTGCTTGTTCGATTAAGGTATCCCTGTATACTTCCCACGTAAGATCCTCGGCAATGCCATTAACCTTTTCAAGTGCCTGATAAATGGGAACAGTACCGACCGGAACAGCGGAGTTTCTGATAATCCATTCGCGTGTAGTATGAATATTTTTACCTGTAGACAGATCCATAATTGTATCTGCTCCCCATCGGGTAGCCCAGGTCATTTTCTCTACCTCTTCTTCAATAGAGGATGAAACAGCCGAGTTTCCAATGTTCGCATTAATTTTCACATGAAAATTCCTTCCGATAATCATTGGCTCTGTCTCAGGGTGATTGATATTGGAAGGAATTATCGCCCGCCCTCTTGCTACTTCAGACCGCACAAATTCCGGTTCCATATTTTCCCGAATGGCTATAAACTCCATCTCCGGGGTAATGATCCCCTTTTTTGCATAGTGAAGCTGGGTGACATTCTTCCCTTTTTTCGCTCTCAATGGCTTGCGGTTTAAGCCAGGAAAGACTTTATGATTGGCACGCGGATCACCTTCATTGAGGTAGCCATTGTCCTCGGGCTTTACTTTCCGCCCATCATATTCTTCTACATCCGCTCGTTCCTGAATCCACCGGCTTCTCAGAGCGGGAAGCCCTTTCTTTAGATCTGCCGTATATTGAGGATCCGTATATGGTCCGCTCGTATCATATACACGAACCGGCTCATTGACTTCTTCACCAAACGTTCCGGCAGTAGGGCTTAATTCTATCTCTCGCACCGGAACCTTTATATCAGTCCTGGATCCCTTCACATATACTTTTTTGCTGCCAGTAAAGCTCGACATAATAGAAATACTCTCATGATTTAAAGAACTTGCAGTCATTGATCATCTCTCCCTTATTAAAAATGTAAGGACGAGACCTGGAACCAAGGAAGTGCCATATATGTAAAAAAGCCGGTCCACATAAAGATGGACCGGCTTAACCGCAGATGTCTTTGCACAAAGAAACTTTTGCACATTCTAACTTCCCCACGCTGGTATGATCCAGATCAGGTCCAAAGAGTCAAGAAACCTTAGCGCGTTTCTTTCTCAGCCCAAGCTATTGGGCACCCCTAGTTATTGCTATTAAATTCAATTTAAGTATACAGAATTGAGGTAACAAAGGAAAGGAATTTTTTCAGAATTCTGTCAGATGAAAAATTTTGCCTTTATTCTGTTCCTAAACTGTTTTCCTTAAATCAGGCTTTTAACTTGTGAATGAACATCAAAAACGCCTGCCATCGGCAGCCGTTTTAAGTAATTTAATCCAGGTTAGTTCCCGTCAGATTCTTCTGATGTGCCGGGATCCTGCATTTCACTATCTTCATTATTGTTTTCTTCCATTTGATTATCTTCCAATTCCACATCTTCCGTTTCCGGCGGCGGCTCCTGTTCATCTGTTCCGCACCCTGCCAACAATAATCCTGCACCCAATGGGACTGAAAGCAATAGCTTCTTATATTTCATATGTTGTCATCTCCTTTGGCAGTATTATGTTTCTTAGTATGAACTTACCCTTTTTCAAATTGGATAAACACACGTTCAAATTAGCAGGATTTTTCATTTTCTTGTCACCAAAAAACCATTACGATTAAATCCCCAATATCTGCAAATACTATCTCTGCCACAATTACAGGAGGTTGATTGATGAAGGTACTTATCTCCCTTCAGTCATGCTTATCTGAACAGTGTGGCGGATGGGAAGCTCCTGGTGCAAGCCTATTCATATGGCACTGCCTTTTCTGATGTGGATATTGAAATAGATCTCGGGACCAAGGATATTGTCCGCAAGCACGCGGAAATTGTGAATGTTTTTCAAGAGAACATCCAGCCCGCCAGAGACATAACCAGAATGATCAATAACTATGAAAGAAAAGTAGAACCTGCTGTGAACAGATATATTGGCACTGCTGCCATTCCCATCACAGCTGCACGAAACAGAAGCGGCGAATCCGCCCTGGGCAATCTTATTGCAATTTCCGAGCGGGCAGCGATGAATACAGATTTCGCTTTTATCAATCCTGGGGGCATCCGGGCAGATATTGACCCAGGCCGTGTTACATGGGGTAACTTATATGTCGTCCTTCCATTCAGCAATCAATTGGTTAAATTGAACCTGACAGGAAGCCAGATCCGTGAAATTCTCAATCAGCAATGGCAGCCTGATACTGCCAGAATCCTTCAGATCTCGGGCTTCACTTACAGCTGGGATGACCGACAGCCTGCGGGCAGTAAAATACAAGAAATCTATTTGTCCAACGGAACAAAGCTTGATCCGGATAAAACCTATTCAGTCACTGTAAATACCTATCTCGCAGATGGCGGAGACAATTTTACTGCTTTTCGAAATGGGAAAAATAGAGTGACTGGACCAATGGATATTGATGCACTGGAGAAATATATCAAGCAGCTCCCGCAGCCATTTAGTTCGGCAATTGATGGACGCATAAAGAGAATAGACTAAAAAGGACAATCCCGGCGGCTGTCCTTTTTTCTTGTCTATTTGATACTAATAGCAGAATCTGACTCATATCTTTCCAGTAGGATCAAAAAGAAAGGAATAGGATAATGAAAAAATATATTTATTTTCTCATGCTGTTCGGCGTATTCTTTCCATTTTTTCATAAGACAGCCATTGTTTATGAAAACTGGAGATTGTGCACCACTGCTTCTAAATTAATCGGAATCAGGCTTTATGGACTTGATTCCATGAGAAACCTCCTTATATCAGCACTGGCAGCCTTCGCTGCTTTCTTTTTCACGCAGCTATTTATAAGCTGGGACAGCAAATATAGAAGCTAGTTTAATCGCTATTCGTATACCGTAAATTGCGGTTTAGTCGGATGGTCAATGACAAGAGCATCATTTGGAAACTTTAAGAGCTTTTTATACAAAACAATATCTCCTAAACACCCAACAGCCAATATCGCCCCTAATATTGATAATCCGGGCATATTCAATACAACTCCAAGAACAAGAGGCAATAAGCCAGTCGGAATGAATGGCAGCAGCAAAACTTTTTTCATCTGCTGAACCGTCACTGGCTGTTTGGCATGAGCGTAAGCCACACCCATTTTCAAATTAACTCCCCAGGACATTTCCTTCCAGGGAACATTGCCAATATAGCGAAAACCCGCCAAATGGATGGCTTCATGGATAATAACAATAAGGACCATACCAGTAAAAAACATTAGCATACCTGTGAGGTCAAAAGACATTTCGCCACCGCCATAAATCACAGCATGTAAAAAGAGGACCCCAAATATAAGCGCCAATGTTGAAAAGAATAAATAAATCTGCAGTTTCATCATTGAAATAGAAACAACTGTTGCTTTTTTATTTTCCAATTTTTTCACCCCATCAGAATTGGTCAATACCCATACCTACGGATCATGCAACAGCGAAGTTTCAGATTTTTTCCATCTCGTCATTCATTTCTCCTTCTTTTGCCTCAGTCTCATTTTTTCATAATTTACAGTTTCTGCCCAAATGGACCTAAAGTAACTGAAAACACTGTTACCGTCACTGATAGACTTGTATAATCAAGGCAAGAAAACTGTGAAAGGACTGTGATAGGGAAAGTGCTGTATATCTGGGATATTGAAAAAATCATTTTACATACATTAAATGAACAGCGTCTCAATATAAATTACGAGTTCAGCAATACACTCGCTTCACCCATGAGCTGCAATGTCTCAACGAATACAATCAAATTTAACTACCTGAAGGTGAACGGCTACATAGCCAAAATCAATTTCAAAATAAAAGAGACAGATGAGAACCTGGTAAAATTAATGCTTTACCATGAAATCGGCTATTACCTTGATTTCAAAAAAACAAACATGACATCAGAACGCTTATGTACGGAGAAGATGACGAGAAAGAACAGCTCATGAATGAAATAGAAAAAAACTCCTGGGATTATGGGAGAGAGATAGTACCTGAACATCTGGTCAATGCCTATGATATGTTTAGGGAACTGGATAAAGTGTTCAGCTGAAAAATAGAAATGCGCCTCCTCACGAGACGCATTTCTTTTCAATTTGGTTCAACATGGACATGGACATCATAGACACCATAATCCTGCATCATCACTTTTTCCACATGTGTCGCAATATCATGGGCTTCCTTAATATCAAGCGTGGAATTAACCAAAATGACCACATCGATCACTTCATTATTGCCGTAGCTTCTTCCTTTAATATCTTTTATTCCTTTAACCCCGTTTACTTTTTTGATGACATCCTGATATTCTTTAATCTTTTTTTCATCAAATCCATCTGACAGCTCATGGGAAGCTTGTACAAAAATATCCCAAGCCGTTTTGCATATTAAAAGCCCGACAATAATGGCTGTTAACGGATCAAGCCATGGCATGTTCAGCTGTGACCCAAATATCCCGATGGCTGTGCCTATACTCACCCAGGCGTCTGAAATATTGTCCTTTGCGGCTGCCATTACGGCCTTACTGTTGATTTTAATGGCTAATTTTTTGTTGTAGCGGTACACAAAGTACATTGCCGCTCCAGAAAAAACTCCCGTATATGCCGCAAAAACATCAGGTGATTCATTAACACCTTCAAACATGGATGAAACAGCATTCAGCAGGACCTGAAGACCTACAGCAGCCATAATAAAGGAAGCTACCATAGAAGCAATGGTTTCACTCTTCCAATGGCCATACCCATGATTCTTATCGGGTGGCCGCTGGGAAATCCTAAGACCTATAAGCACTGCAATTGAAGCAATAATATCCGTCGTATTATTCAATCCATCCGCTTTCAAAGCCGCAGAATCACTCATATATCCAATTGTTAACTTTAATACTGAAAGACATATATAAGCTGCGATGCTAATAAACGCAGCCCGTTCACCTAATTTAAGGTTTAGATATTTTTCTTCTTCCATGCCCTAGCCTCCTACATTACCCTTGCTTATATTACCAAGCGGCATTCGGGTGGGTCTAGAGCAACCTTTTTGTCTATTATTAAATAAATAAGTAAAGTGCAATTAAGTTGCACCAATGAAAATTAAAGCCAGCCCGTAAAAGGATGGCTTTAATTGTATCATCTTAATATGTTAAAGAAGGAAACAGAATTTGAGCAGCCTTCCATTTAAATCTAACCCCTCTTAAGACTCGCCTCAAACATATCGATTATTTCTAAAAACCTCTCTGCTTCCCTAAATGTATGGTCAGCCAGAAGAGGATGAATATTGCTCTTGATCCGGCATGCCTCTATTAATTCTCTGGCAGTTTTCTTAAAATCCCTTAATGAAGCAACTGATACTTTATTCTGGTTTAAGAATTGGCTCAGAATTGGTTTTGTTTCTGATTGCGGCTGCATAGATTCCAGGTCCACGGCCTGGAATAGCAATTGATCGAAATCATGGCTGAACTCTCTGGCCTGTTCAACCAGCTTTCTTTCGGAAGGGTCTAATAAATGGCCGATAAATTTAGCATGATCAGCCATGATTTTTAGGAAAAATACATTCTCCTCTATTATAGCTTCCGGCTTTGGAGCAAGTACCCCTGAGTTAAGTTCTTTTAATCGATTAGCAAAATAAGCAGCTTCCCTGCTGATATGGTCAATCAATAAAGGATAATTATTTGAACGGATTTCGCATCTTAATGTCAAACCCAATACTTTTCTCTTATAGCTCCAAATAGCAGCAGCTGCCTGATAAACCTCGTTATTAAATGCTTGCACCTGGCCAAGTTCAGAGTTCACACCAAATCTCGCCAGTTTCTCTTCGATTCTTTCAAATATAGCTATAAATTGCTGTGCCTCGGCAATTAGTTGTTTCTGTTCATATGTAAAACCCAAACTTAAAAATAAGGCATGTTCTTTCATAATCCGGGACCAAAATTTAATTTCGTCCAGCGATCTAGCGACAATTGGATCCGCCATTTCTTCCCCTCCCTAATTACTCACTCCTTTTCATATATATTTATGATTTTCTGTCATTATTCCATTTAGTTCGCTCACTAATCATTACCTTACAAGCAGCTGAAATTTAAGAACTGCTCCCAAGACGGCAGCAGTCCTTCTTTTACTCATATTTTGAGAAATCCATAAAATAGCTATAAATCAAGTAAACAACCATCGCAAACGCAGTTGAGATGAAACCCCAGCCGAGTGTAATCTGCTCGATAACCAAATAGTTATTGCAAAGCTGTACAGGGGACCATATATAAAGCCATCCCAGAGCTAAAAAAAGAATAGTAAAGAAAATAATGAGAGCATGCTTCCAAAATGAATTTAGCTTTGGCCAGCTGTCCCGCAATGGCACCCCGGCCAAAAATGGCAGTGAGATAAATTTAAAGACTTCTACACTTGTAAGTGTCAAAGCTTCATCCATCGTCCTTGGCAGAGACCAATACATCATAATGATTGAAAACAGCAATAGGCCCGGGACTCCGTTTTCATTCCATTTTGAGAAAAACTCCGGAAAGCGATTCTGAAAGAACTTAGCCATGAATAATCCAGATACCACAAGCAGAGGCATTTGCATATGCATATGGGTGATCATAATGGACTCCAGCAGATTAGATATGGGCGGGAGCATCAACGCAAGAAGCAGAAGCAATCCGTAAACTGGTGACTTCATTATTCTTCCCTCCCGCTGTGCAGAATCTCCGTTACCCGATCAGCCGCTTCTTCAATCAAGGTGTAGTCCATGACTTCGATTAACTGTCCTTTTGGGTTCACCAGATAAAAAGCCGAGTTATGGGCAAAGTTGCCGTATTCATCCGGTATGACAATGACGCCAAACCGATCCAGCACAGAGTCAAGCTCCTGCTGTTCCGGAATCCTCGCCATTCTCCACGTTTCTCCGTCACTGCCGAAAGCTTTACGGTAAGTATCCAATGTTTTCGGATCATCCCTTTCCGGATCAAAGCTGATACTAAGGAATTGAATGTCGTGGCCAATATACTCTTCCGGAATCCGTTTATATACTTCAGACATATTAACCTCAAGCTCAGGGCAAACCGTACCGCATGATGTATATAAGAAAGTAATAAAAACATACTTCCCTTCAAATTCCGAGAAAGAGTAGCTCTTACCATTATTGTCTTCAAGCGTTACATCTGGGAACTGAGGCTTTTCATCCATTAACTGATTAACCCTGGCTGTTTCAGCAGTAAAAGCCTTAAACCCATCTGTGCCAATGTAAAAAAGGACTATGCCAAACATCAGTACAAGCAAGCTTGATAAAGCTGTTCTATTTTTTGGAAACATGATTCATCACTTCCTTTTAAAAGAAAGAGACAGCCCAGCAGCCGAGCTATCTCTCATACCTTACCAGGTTTTAAATGGAGGTGAACCTGGAGGCGCATTGACAATGAAATCGACCAATGGAATGACATATGCCATGCCGACAAGAACAATCATACACACAACCCACAATCCCCAGCGTTCTGTCCATCTAGGTGTAGGCGCTTCATCCTCTTCCACTTCCGCAATAGGGAACTCTGTGTTTCCTTTTGGTGCAAAGAACATGAGGTAGAAAACTGCGTATACCTGCATAAGGACACCGATCATTAGAAGCGTGCCACCGATTGCCAGGAAGAATAGATAAGGATCCCAGCTTAAAGCAGTTGCATTATCAAAATATGTTGAATAGGAAGTTCTTCTCGGAGATCCCAGCAGACCCACCCAGTGCATCGCACCTGACATGATAATCATACCTAGCGTCCATATAATCGTTTGAATAACTCCAAGTTTATTGATCTGCGGTGTCAGAACTCTTTTAGATACATAAGGAATGAGCCAATAGCTTAGGCCAAAGAACGTCATAACTACTGACATGCCAAGTGTTAAGTGGAAATGGCCAACGACCCACATTGTGTTATGAACTACCTGATTCAATTGGTTTGTAGTTTGAGCAATGCCGCCTGCCCCTGCAGGGATAAAAGCAGCCATTGCGATAAATGGTGCAAGGAATCTGACGTCTCCCCATGGAAGCTTCTTGTACCAGCCAACAATGCCTTTTCCGCCTTTCCTTCTAGCAGTGCGTTCAAAGACTGCAAACATTGCATAAGCAGTCATTAATGAAGGGAAGCCAATGGCCAAACTCATAAACACGTGCATATATTTCACTGGTTCAGAAATACCCGGGTCAATAATTTGATGGTGGAAGCCGCCGGTAATATTCATAATTACTAGAGCAATAACCACAATCCTTGTTAAGAGGTCATTCCATCTTCGGCCGCCAATAACTTTCGGTACAATGACATACCAGGCAGATACAGCTGTTAAATACCAGATGTTAACCAGCGTATGGCCGAACGCCCAGAACAGCGTGCGTGCAACCATAACATTTATTGTCTCCACCCATCCAAAAGCCCAAGGAATTATAGTAAAAACCTCGATAGCTACAGGTATGCTTCCGAAGAACAAGAGAACAAAAACGCCTGTTGCAAAGAAAGATAGAATCGGGATGTGCTGGCCGGGATTTCTCTTTCTCCAGCTGGCTACATTGATAAAGGCACCGAAGGCGCACATCCATACACCCAATACGATAAATACTAAGCCGATATAGAAAATGGGTGAAGCAGCCATTGGCGGATAGAAAGTATACATAACAGATGCTTCATTCATTAAAATCGGGATCACCGCTAGGACAAATCCGAAAATCTTCATCCAGAAACCAACCCATGCCATCTTTCTGACCTTAGGAAGCAGGCCGCCCAATGTATGGGATAATCCAGCATAGAAGTATCCTATTGTGAAGAACGCCGAAAGTACGACTACCAGCAGAAGACCATGAGCTGTAAGAACCTGATAATAGTTCAGCCATGCCGGCAATTCGAGCATGCCAGCCCGGTTCAGGCCTTGCAGCAGTCCAAGTATTCCGCCCAGAAGGATGGCTAGGAAAGCAACAGATAAATATGATTTCGTTAATTTTGCATCCTCTAGGCTAATCCCCATAATTTTATTTGCTTTATCCTTAAAAACTTGTGTTTTTCCTGATTGCTTAATAACTGTTTCCACTGTCTATCCCCCCTTTATTTCACTGTAATGGTTGTGCTCATCATTTGATGACCCGCACCGCAGTACTCATTGCAAAGAACCAAATATTCGCCTGGCTTATCAAATTTCTGAGTGATTTTTTGTACATAACCAGGCACAACCATAGCATTTAAGTTAGTTTCGGCAACCTGGAACCCGTGAACGACATCTTTTGACGTCAATGTAAAATGAACTGTTGATCCTGCAGGCACTTCTATCTCACTCGGGGTAAAACTGAACACTTGCAGAGTCATAACTACTTCATACTCATTCTCGCCAATTTTCTTAATTCCTGGCTTATCGAACGGTGCTGTTTCATCCACTTTCTGAGGATCAATTCGCTCTCCATAGCTTGGCGGCCCCATTTCAAAAGCGAATGCCTGGTAGCCCGCGATTAACATGAATCCAATAATCATTCCAAAGCTTAAAATAAGCCATACCTTTTCAGAACGATGCATCATTGTTTATCCCCCCTATATTCTGGCCATATACAGGCCGTACAAGATTAAATAAGTAACAAAGATCCCAAGCCCTACTACTGTAACTGAAAAGAACGTACCCTTTAGAGAGTTATGTTCCTTTGAACTGCTCTGGTCCACTTTTCGTGTTTTCACCTTCCATCAGCTCCTTAACTTTGTTACCTACATCATAGTTGAGAAGGGTTTTCATAAAAGTGAAATGAATCACACTTTCTTCATATTTCCTCAAAGTCAAAAGGGGGGGCAATTTTAGCTAAAACACTGTAATATCAAGGGTTCTTTCCTCCTAATGGTGGTCTGGCAAGAATAACGGTTCACAAAGTCTTCACAAAGTATCGACTCAGCTCCTCGCTTCAACATTCGGTATCTGCATTTACAGTAAAATAGCCTGTTCCTCTTGGAGACAGCCGTTAGAAAAGTTTCT
>NZ_BCUY01000046.1 GCF_001591465.1 Cytobacillus firmus NBRC 15306 | reverse complement strand
TCCTTTAAGAATTCTTTGCGGAATTTCTTTATTGTACTTGTAGTAACTCTTGTGCTCCAGACTCGCCCAGAAGTCCATGGCGATCGTCCTGATTTGAATCTCAACTGGAACCAGCTCTTCCCTGTCAGACATAAAAATGGGAATCTGGACAATTAGATGCAGGCTCTGATAGCCATTTGGCTTTGGATGCTGTATATAATCCTTGCATTCGAGCACGGCTATATCTTTCTGGCTTTCAAGCATGGCTTTGATTTTATAGATATCGGACACAAACGAACATGTAATGCGAACGCCAGCAATATCCCGAATATTTTGCTGAATGGATTCTAGTGTAATTTGCCCAGGCGTATTTGTGGCCATATGGACTCCTTTGAAGTTTAGCCTTATTTTTGGATGGTCTATAATTTGATGGTTTTTTGCAGATTGTTGCATTTACTCCCTGTTCCCTCAATTTAGAAACTAGCAAATGAAAGTTAGACATTGCTTTCACCTCTATGTGACACTGTGTCATCCTTACAATTGAATTGTATATGACATCGTGTCACACGTCAACTAGTTATGACACAATGTCACAAATTTGCCTTCTTTTGAATTAATGGATAGCTCTTTTAGAAACAAATCTCAGCCTATTTACATGTCATCACTTTGAGCTGTATAATACATAATTAGTTACTCTTGATAACTATTACTTAAGGTAACCAAATTGGAGGTTATTAATATCGAAACATTCCAGCGTTTTTTTCATCAGCTCGTTCTATTGTATCGCCCATTTGAAAATAGGCTGAATACTGAGTTAAGCAAGCATCAATTATACCGGGCTCAGTGGTCCATCATGTATTACATGTATAATGATGGTTCCGTTACATTGGTAGAGCTTTCCCATTACCTTGGCGTTGAAAAACCAACGGTCACAAGGACGATTGCAAAATTGGAAGAAATGGGCTATTTAGAACCGGTTCCAACTAAAGACAAACGGGAAAAAAGAATGCAGTTGACTAGTGCAGGCAGAAAGGTTTATCAGGAAGTCCGCGCCACAATCGATGAATTCGAACAGGAAATTTTAGAAGGAATTTCAGAGGAGGAACAGCTGGAAGGAATTCGTCTGATGAGCCTGATCCGCAAAAATTTAATGCAGGGAGAGTTTTAAATTGAATTCGAAGCTTTGGACAAAGCATTTTATTATTGTTTCATCGGTTAATTTTTTCTTAACATTGATTTTCTATCTGCTATTGGTGACCATCGCTGTTTTTGCAGTGGATTACTATAGTGCCACAACTAGCCAGGCCGGGCTTGTGACAGGCATTTTCATCATTGGGACACTCATCGGCAGGCTATATATCGGGCGGGCCATTGATAAAATTGGACGCAAGAAAACACTTTTTATCGGTTTGATCTTTTTTACGATGACGACCCTTTTGTATTTCGTAAACATTGGAATTGCTTTCCTGCTGATTACCAGGTTTATCCACGGCATTGCTTTAGGAGTGGCAAGCACAGCGACTGGAACCATCGCGGCACAAATTATTCCTGCAGCACGCAAGGGGGAAGGAATTGGCTACTTCAGCATGAGTACAACACTGGCAACAGCTGTTGGGCCATTTATTGGCTTATTGATGATGCAAAAAGTTTCTTTCCAAGTGATTTTTGCCTTCTGTCTGGCCATCGGTATCATTGCCCTTATTACACCCTTCTTTTTATATGTTCCAGCCGTTGAAACCTCAGATCTGAAGAAACCCGGTTTTCAGCTTTCCAGCTTTATCGAGCCAAAAGCGATTAAGATCGCATTAATCACGCTGGCGATTGCATTTGCTTATTCCGGCGTCCTTTCTTTTATCAACTTTTATGCGTTAGAAGTCGATTTAGTTCAGGCTGCGAGCTTTTTCTTTCTGATTTACTCGGCCGCTGTCCTTGTTTCACGTCCATTTACCGGTCGGCTGATGGATTCTAAAGGAGCAAATTATGTGATGTACCCTGCTTTTATCTTATTTGCGGCAGGCATGTTTGTCCTCAGCACAGCAAACAGCAGTTTCACCCTGCTTTTGGCAGGAGCGCTAATTGGGATTGGCTTCGGGAACATGCAGTCCTGCACCCAGGCAGTGGCCGTCAAGCTGACACCGGCACATAGAATGGGATTGGCAACGTCAACGTTCTTCATTTTTCTTGATGCAGGCCTGGGATTTGGGCCCTATTTGCTTGGGTTCATTATTCCGGTTACAGGCTATGGCAAACTCTACGGAATGATGGCCGTGTTTGTATTATTGTCAGCTATTTTATATTATTTCCTGCATGGGAAGAAGGAAGCTGCAGCTTTAAAGAAAATAAACACATCTGTTTCAGCTTAAATCAAAATAATTAAAAGCCATGGAGCCTTGCCGCCCATGGCTTTTAATCGTTTAATTCTGAAATACTGTAACTGTTTTAGGACTTGTGCTCACGTTAAAGCCCTGTTTATTTGCTACATCCGCACTAATGGTGTAAGTCCCGTTCGGCAAATCTGCGTCCGGAGTCCACTTTAAATGAATTTCATGTTCATTTTCGACATTAAAAGTATCAACGATTTTTCCGGCTTCACCTTTAATAAACACTTTCCAGTTTACGCGGTTGTTTGCAAATGCATTGATTATCATTTGGCCCTAAATAGCCTAATACCAGCGTAAGCTCTAGAGATTCCATTAAACAATTTAAACGCTAAGTACTTTACCAAGGTCAACATAAATTTCATATTAAAGATGTCGTCTAAGTGTACTAGCTCCCCGACTTTCATTACCTGCTAAGATATCTAATATACCTTGTGATTCAAATAGTTGTTTGGTACAATTTAGGAAAATTAAAGGTGTGAGATGGTGTCACTGTCCTATTTAATAACTGTAATCCCTCTTTTGATTATTGGTAGGTTCTTTTTAAGCATTGAAAATCTCCCATTCTTTGCAAAGTCCCTGCTTCCCCTGTTAATTATAATGCCCCTTTACTACTTAATTACATTGATTCCTGGAACTAATCGTAAAATCAAGAAAAGATATGGTACTCCGCTATTAGGCTTGATAATTGTATTTTTTTTACTCATAGGAAACTAAATTTAATAAAAGAAAAATTTATTGATACTCCATAAAGTTAAAGAATATAATACAAAAATGCCTCTGTAGCTCTAGAAGGGAAGAGCGCCGGAAAACATTGTAGAAACCGGGTCGCAAGGCAAGGGTTTCAGAAGCACCGAAAAGCAAATTAGCTGAGGCAGGTGAAATTCCTAGCCGGTGAAAGTCCGTAGGGAAGCGTGTTCTCCCCTAGCCTATGCTTACGAAAGGAGTGCGGGTTCGAATCCCGTCAGAGGCACCTCTTCATTTTTCAACTAAAAAAACAGGTGAAGCTTTTAAATGCTCCTCCTGCTTTCTAACAACTATTTTTTGACGTAATCAATGCGTTTTACCCTATGATTAAATTTTTCTTTCCAGTAGCCATCATTCATATTTGCAATCGCTACTCCAGTAAAACTTTGAGCCCCTATAAAGTTCCCATCACCTAAATAGATACCCACGTGGCCATCCTTTTTGTATGTGTCAAAGAATACGAGATCACCCGGCTGCATATCCTCCACCTTAATGGCTGTACCTAAGTGTTTAAGTGTTTCAGTGCTGACAGATGTTAACTCCCCTAATTTAACACCGACCTGAGAAAATGCCCAATGGACAAAGCTGGAACAATCGAATCTTCCCATTTTAATATCGTTTTGGTTTCTTCCACCCCCAAAGACATATACTGAGTTATTTATCCACCGGTTACCTATAGTGGTTACATCATTGTCTGCACCAGGAGTAATATTTATTTCACCATCTTTATTAACATTCATGCTGTTTTTGTATACTTCTGCTTGTGCAATGACCTTATCTACATACCAATCAGCGTGGTTATAGTGCCATATCGCCTTTCTCACATCTTTTTTGAATCCAATAGCCAAGATATTTAGCGGCAGAGGCCACGCTATCAGCGATGCTCCAAGGGCTTGCTATACCGTCATTATCTGCATCTACTCCGTACCCAGATTCCGCTTTAATTAGGGTTATATCCGTTATATCAATGTCTGGGGCTACTAACCCGCCGCTTGTTTCATATTTATGACCTACCCAAGTTGCCGGCATGAACTGCATGTGACCGACTGCTCCTACTGATGAAATCATTGTTGGGTGTCTAGAAAAATCAGTTTCTATTGCGTGTAGGGAGGCCAAGTAGTACCAAGGGATCCCATATTCATGTTCAGCATGAAGGTAGTACTTCATGTATTCAGGAGGAACCTGGCCTTTAGCAGACGCTGGAACAAAAATTGATGTGCTAGGTTTATCCACTTGTAAATCTCCTAAATTCTCATTCTTCCGTGCTTTTTCATTTTCAATCGCCTTTTCAATACTTGTTTTTTGTTTAGAGAGTATTTCGCTTTCTTTTTCCCAGGTTTCTTTAGCTTTATGATGTTGATTTTCCTTAATTTTTAATTCCGAAAGAAGCTTATCTTTTTCAGCTATTTGCTCGCTTAAAAGTTCAGCCATACCCTTTAGTTCGAGTTCCAGGCTTTGTTGCTTTTTTAATTTAGATGTAATTGCTTCTTCTTTCTCTATTAACAGATTAAGTGTTTCAGTTTGTTATAATCTGTTTGGTCGTTTCCAATGCTGAAGGAATCGGTTGGATCCTTTGGTGAGTTGGCAAAAGTGTTGAATCATAAGTTGGAATTATAGAAACTCTGTCTTGCAGGGGCTTGATATTTAGTTTCAGCTCTTGAATTTCAGTTTCTAGTCGAAAGTTCTCCTCTCTAGCTCCTTTTATCTTCGCGCGGTTATCTAATATGGCCGTTTTTAATCTTTCGATATGATTCTTTAAAACGGCCTTCTCAATCTTAAATTGATTAAGGGTGCTATCCATTTTCACTATTTGCTGCTGTATACCTTCAATTTGTCCCTCAATCCTGGAAACAGTACTGTTTGTTTCGGCAAGGACAGGACCCGGGAGACTGCCTACTCCTATAACAAGGGCAGCTGATAATGTTGCTAACCTTTTCATGACTTCCCACCAAACAAAAAAAACCCAAGAGACACAGTCAGGTGATCACTGTGTCCTCTTGGGGAATTCCCATTTTATAGTTTATTTTATTAAATATATCATAGCGTAAATTACATCCTCCTACAACGGGTAGTACCAGCGAAGCTGTCACTACCCGTAATAAGGAAGAAATTTAGAAATGTAAAGAGTTCTCTATTTCTGATTGCCTTACTTCGATTGGAATTCGTTCCATCATATCCAATTTAAAAATGCCATAAGGATTTACATGGCTATAGATAAGCGGACTTAACGCCCTCAAATCTTCAGGTGTCATCATATCCAACCACTTCTCTTCCGATAAAACGGATTGAATCAAGAGAGTGTTAATATACACAAGAAGCTGATTTGCGTGTAAACTTTACAGAACTTTTTAAAACAGCTGCTTCAAGAGAGGCAATTAATACAGAAATTCTGCAAAAGAGACTTATCTTATGTTTATGGTTTGGGTACAAATGCAGGGCTAAAGCGAGTTTCAAACGGAGAACAAGGAGAAAAATATAATGATTTGTTATATATACGGCGAAAATACATTGATAAAGATAATCTGCGTAATGCTATTGCTGAGATTGTAAATGCCATTTTACGAAATAAAATGACAGATATTTGGGGAGAAGGAACAACTTCCTGTGCTTCTGATTCTAAGAAATTTGGTGCATAATGACTGAATGGCATATTCGATATAGAGGCAGAGGTGTAATGATTTACTGGCATGTGGCTAAACATTCAACCTGCATCTATTCCCAATTAAAATCATGCTCTTCTTCAGAAGTAGCCTCCATGATCGAAGGGGTTTTGAAGCATTGTACGAGCATGGAGGTTGAAAATCTTTTGGGCTACACAAAGGCCCATAGCAAAACGGCGAAAGCTCCCAGGCTAATTCTGGACATGAGGAATTTAGCTGAAGGGTCGCACCTTTTAGCAATTTGTCGTGTTGCTACAGAGGTCACACGCAAAATTAAATGCTTTTTCGTGGGTGGTTGTAGGGGTAAATTGTAAATACACATCCTCTAAATCTCAAAAAATTCTAATTATTACTCTTTCACGCTTATTAATTCCGTCTTGACATATTCGAGATTAAAGAAAAACATAAAAAAAGAGGGCAATAACCCTCTTTCCTTAATTAGTTATAATAAAATGTTCCAGCATTAAGTTTAATGGTCGCACCGTTTGTATTGGCGTTAATCAGCTGAATCTTGTAGCTTCCGTCATAGCTATATACATTGCTGAGTGGGACAGCAACACCGCCTAAGAAACCACCAATCTTCACACTTCCTGAAGGAATGGTTGAACCAGACTTCCAAAGTCTAATGTTTAACCCTTCAAATTTCGTGCTAGTATTGAATGTGATAGTTGTCGGGTTAGGGAAATAATATCCGCTTCTAACATAGAGGCTACTTGAAATAGTGGCTCCAGAATAATTATAAGTAGTGCTCATTATTCCAATATCAGATAAAGCAGCTTGCTGTTCTTCAACAGCACCCTCAACTGAAGAATCAGTTAAAAGGTTATTCTCATCAGTGATATGTACATAGGGTGAATCGGCAGGAGCTTCTGCTGCTTCAAGTACCTTATTAGATTGTTTCGCCTTTTCAATTAGCAATTGGATTTCTGCATCTGAATACTTTTTAACTAGCTTTCCTTCTTTATCGTAAACCTCGATGTAAGGTTTTAGGGTGTCAACTTTGTCCTGAACGCTAATTTTCACTTCAGATTCTGGGTTTCCTTGGGCAAAACTTGAAGGAGTTACTAACAAAAAGGATGCAGCAACGGCTAGTGAAACTTGTTTTAATTTCATTCTGACAATTCTCCCTTTTTTGGTTTTTTCTTACAAATACATCATAACACAAGAATTGATTTATAAGAGTAGTAGATTCCAATATTTCACAAAACGGTAAAAAAGTCTTGCGGGTGGTGTGTGACAGTTTCGCTGGTACTACCCCTACAAGATTGGTCCTTTCGGAATGATTGTTAAGATTGAGAGTATTATAGTCTTGTCCATAAGTCTATATTTTGTTATTTTTCAATAGTGATGCTTTTGCCAGTTTAACAGTATAAACCCAACTGGAAATAAAGACAGGTGTACAAAGAAATATGATGAGGATGCCTAAATTTCCATTGCCGGAAATCACATTGGGCTTTACCGTGAAAAGATGTTCAATTAGGTAAAAACCAAAAAATGAAAATAGGAAGCTTAAGCTCCAATAGACCTGTTTTTTACTCAACGCGTACACCCTTTTCGTGATTTTTAAAGGAATTGTTTCAGTCATTAAATCAGCAGGTAAACTCCAGTGAAAATCAATATAATATATGTAAAAATCTTAAAAAAACGCTGATTGATATTAACAAATAGAATTTGTCCCAGGTATAGCCCCAGCAGCACCAGCGGCAAAGCATACAAGCTTGAAAGCCAAATCGTCTTACTAGTCCCTGCAAAGATGATCTGAAACACCAGACTGGCTGAGTAGATAAACAAGTAGAAAGCCAAAGTAGTTCCCCTAAGCCTCTCTTTTTCAGTGTCCGTTCCTGAAAAATATAAAAGAAGCGGCGGACCGGGCATGCCAATGCTGGTTGTCATGATTCCTGACAATCCACCTACTGAATAATCCCTCCGGCTTGTTTCTTTCACACGGAAATTCGCCATCAAAAGGAGTGTTAAAAGCAAAATAATGAAACTGACAGCTAATTTCAGCCGGGAAATGTCCAAGAATAAAAAAATGGCAATACCGATGGGCAGCCCGGCTGCACTGCCAATTGCGAACCTTTTCAGAACTCCAAAGTTTGTATCCTTCTTGATTTTTGAAAATAAGGCAGCAGAAATAATTAAAGATAAAATCAAATTGATTTGAATGGCTTCTTTAGGTTCAAAAAGAAGCAGCAAAAACGGTGTGGCCAGGATTGAGAAGCCAAATCCAGTGCTTGTCTGTAAAATGGATGCAATTAAAATAATAAGGATGTAGATAAAGATTTCCATGCACAAAACCTGCTTTTTACCTTATTTTAACACAGTCCGGAAACATTCTGGCAGACCTTGAGCTTTTCCTATACAATTATGGAAGGAATATGCAAAAGTGTGGTGAGTTAATTGTTTAAAGTGCTTTTAATTGAGGATGATGCCTCCCTTTTTTCTGAAATCAGAGACCGCCTCTCCCAGTGGTCTTATGAAGTCCATGGAATTCAGGACTTCAGTGGAGTCATGAAGGAGTTTGCCGGCATTCAGCCTGATTTGGTCATTATCGATATTCAGCTTCCGAAGTTCGACGGGTTTCATTGGTGCCGGATGATTCGTTCACATTCGAATGTGCCGATTATTTTCCTGTCATCCCGGGATCATCCTACTGACATGGTCATGTCCATGCAGCTTGGCGCGGATGATTTTATCCAAAAGCCCTTCCACTTCGAAGTCCTGATTGCCAAAATACAGGCAATACTCAGACGCGTCTATAACTATAGTGCCGTTCAGAATAATCTCAAGACCTGGTGCAATGCGGCAGTTGATTTCGAAAAGAATACCGTTACAAATGAGAGCGGCTGCATAGAATTAACGAAAAATGAAATTTACATATTAAAGCTATTGATAGAAAGAAAAAATCAAATTGTCAGCAGGGATGATATCATTCACAGCCTATGGGATGACAAACGGTTCATAAGTGACAATACTCTTACGGTCAATATTAATAGACTAAGGAAGAAGCTTGAGGACATCGGGCTTGGCGCCAGGATCGAAACAAAGGTCGGCCAGGGATATATGGCAATTGAAGAGGATGCCTCGCATGTTTAGGAAATATATCAGAGAAAGGTTAAGCTGGATCCTGCTGTTCGGTTTCCTTCAGGTGCTTGCCGCCTTTGTAGTATATATCGATTCGGCCATATCCCTTAAGCCATTCCTTTATTACACCTTTTTATCTGCCATCATTTTCACTGGGTTCATCTTTCTCCGTTATCAAAAAGAAACACGATTTTACAGAGAAGTAGCCGAGCGGGAAGAAGGTTTAGATCTGTCGAGCATACCGGAGTCTGAAAGTCCCTTTGAAAAAATAATAGAGTCTGGCCTGGTGAGCCAAACCGAGCGGTTTAAACAGGAGTATACTCGGAATTGGACACTTCTCGAGAAGGAAAAAGATGAACTGCTGTCCTGGATTCATGAAGTAAAAACACCCTTGACTGCCATGCATCTCATGATTGACCGGATTGGAGATCAGAATCTTAAATCCGCCCTGACGTATGAATGGCTGCGCATCCACCTTCTTCTGGATCAGCAGCTGCATCAAAAGCGGATTCCTTCGATGGAAAATGACATATATATTGAAATGATTCATCTCGAAGACATCCTATTCAGGGAAATCAAATCTCTGCAGTCCTGGTGCATGCAAAAAGGCATTGGCTTTGAAATGGAAATGGAAGTAACAGAAGCTCTGAGCGACGCAAAATGGTTCAGTTTTATCATTCGCCAGCTTTTAACCAACGCGGTGAAGTATAGTGAGGAATCAGATATTTTGATTTCGAGTTTCCTTCAAGACAGTAAAATATCCTTGAGGATTCAGGATTTTGGCAGAGGCATTGATCAGAGGGATTTGCCGCGAATCTTTGAGAAGGGGTTCACATCCACTGCAAATCACCATGAAAACGCAGCAACAGGCATGGGGTTATATTTAGCCAAAAAGGCCGCAGACCAGCTAAAAATAAAAATCCTTGTGGAGTCTTGTTTAGGCAAAGGCACCATCATGACACTAGTCTTCCCTACGCGCAATGATTTCGTCAGCATAACAGGCATGTGACAAAAATGTCACATGCTTTTGCTGTTTGTTCGTACAATCGAAGGAATTACATAGACGTACCCTTTTATAATAAGGCTATAAAAGAAAGGATGGTTACACATGTTTGTACTTGAAGCCAAAAAAATTCATAAAAGCTACGGCAATAAATTTAATAGGCAGGAAGTATTAAAAGGAATTGATTTGAAAATTGAAACGGGTGAATTTGTAAGCATTATGGGCGCTTCCGGTTCAGGGAAGACCACTCTTCTCAATGTGCTTTCGTCTATTGACAGTGTAAGCGGCGGAGAAATCAAGATTGAAGAAAAGGAAATGACAAGACTGAAGGAAAAGCAGCTCGCCCAGTTCCGCAAGAAGCATCTCGGGTTTATTTTTCAGGAATATAATCTCCTGGATACATTGACAGTGAAGGAAAATATCCTTCTCCCCCTTTCCGTCAGCAAAACACCAAAAAAAGAAGCAGATGAAAAGTTTGCAGCGGTTGCGGGTGAGCTAGGCATTTTAGATTTAAAGGATAAATATCCGAACGAAATTTCCGGCGGGCAAAAGCAGCGGACTTCCGCTGCTCGTGCGTTTATTCATGAGCCAAGCATTATTTTCGCTGATGAGCCGACAGGTGCGCTGGATTCAAAGTCAGCCTCAGACTTGTTAAATAAGCTAAGTGATTTAAATCAGAAAAGGAAAGCAACGATTATCATGGTCACCCATGATCCTGTAGCAGCAAGCTTCTGCAGCCGGGTTATTTTCATCAAGGATGGCCAGGTTTATACGCAGCTGAATAAAGGTGATCAATCAAGACAGGCTTTTTTCAATGATATTATGAAGACACAAGGCGTTTTAGGCGGTGTGCAGCATGAGCATTAATACCATCATCCTCCGCAATCTGAAAAAGAACCTGAAACATTATTATCTCTATGTTTTCGCGCTTATTTTCAGTGTCGCGCTCTATTTCGCCTTTGTTACCCTTCAATATGATCCATCGATGTCTGAAGCAAAAGGATCGATTAAAGGTGCAGCAGCAATCAAAACAGCCTCTATCCTGCTCGTGGCGATTGTTTCCATCTTTCTTCTGTACGCCAACACTATTTTTATCAAAAGGCGCAGCAAAGAAATCGGGCTTTTTCAGCTGATAGGAATGACAAAAAATGAAATTTTCAGGCTGCTTAGCCTGGAAAATCTCCTGCTGTATTTTGGGTCGCTGATCATTGGGATCTTTATCGGCTTTTCGGTTTCGAAGTTAATACTTATGATTCTATTTAAATTAACCGGTGTTGAGGGAATTGCTTCATTGCATTTTTCAAGTGAGGCGCTATTGCAGACTGTCATTGTCTTTACGGTTATTTATGTGTTCATCATGCTGATGAATTTTGTTTTTATCAAGAGGCAAACCATTCTATCTTTATTCAGGGTGGTTTCGGTTGCCGAGGGAAAAGTAAAAAAGCTGTCCATTTGGGAAATGATCATGGGGGTGCTTGGTTTAGCCTTGATCATTGCCGGCTATTACATCTCTTCCCTATTATTTGGCGGTGATTTCACATCCATGAACGAGCTGTTCTTCGCGATGGTCGTCATTCTTGCTTCCGTTATCATTGGAACCTATCTTTTCTACAAAGGATCGGTAAGCTTTATCGCGAGCCTGATCCGCAAAAGGAAAGATGGATACCTGAATGTTAATGAAGTTCTTTCATTGTCCTCCATCATGTTCCGCATGAAGTCGAGTGCCCTGCTTTTAACGATCATTACAACTGTGTCCGCCCTTGCGATCGGGCTCCTGTCATTAAGCTATATTTCTTACTACTCAGCGGAAAAATCAGCCCAGGATAGCCTCCCCTCCCACTTTTCGTTCACTGACAAGGAAGATGCAGGGAAGTTTACAGGGAGCCTTCATAAAGAGGGATTAGAGTATAAGGAACAAAGTATTGAGGTATTGCAGGTGGATGCTGATATGGAGGACATCCTGGATGTCAATCTGGAAGAAATGAATTTTGATTCGCCAACCATGCTTTTGCCGGTTGTAAGCGAAAAGTCCATAGCTGGCATGGAACTTTCCCCTAATGAAACCGTGCTGACTGGATATAATGATGCCCTGCAGAAGTTCATGACGATGAAGGAATCAGGAAAGCTTGAGTTCAAGGGAAAAACAACTGCCATTAAACAAAATTATATAGGGCTAAATAAAGACTTTGTCATCCCGTTTTATTTTACAGCAGGCGGGCTGCCGGTGGCCATTGTGGATGAGCAGGTGTATGAAGAGCTGAAAGCTGACCTTAATCCTGAGATCCAGCTGGAGGATTCGCTTTTCATCGGAGTGGATATGAAGAATGACAGCGATATTGAAAAAGCCAATACACTTTTCAAAAAGATGGAGTTCAGCGGCAGAGCCGATTCCCAGCAAGAGATGAGCACAAGGCAAAAAATGAACATGGGACTGGTGATGTTTATTGTCGGCTTTCTCGGCTTGACCTTTCTGGTCACTTCAGGCTGCATTCTATATTTCAAACAAATGGATCAGAGTGAGGATGAAAAACCAAACTATACGATCCTGCGGAAACTTGGCTTCACACAGGGAGACCTGCTGCGCGGGATTCGATCCAAAATGGCCTTCAACTTTGGAATTCCGCTTATCGTCGGTCTTCTGCACAGCTACTTTGCCGTAAAATCCGGCTGGTTCTTCTTCGGAAGCGAGCTTTGGATGCCGATGATCCTGGTAATGGTGCTTTACACGGTGCTATATTCGATTTTTGGAATACTGTCTGTGATTTATTCGAAAAAAGTGATAAAAGATGCACTATAGGACGGAAAAACCGCTCAGGTTTCTGGCCAGAGCGGTTTTTTGTTTACTGAAATATAGCTTATTTGCCGTTTGATTTTTTGACTCTCTTCTTTTTGCAAAAGAGCCAATAAATCTTTTACTTCATTCAGATATTTCGCAAGCATTGCTACTACCCCATTTATACCGAGACTTTTGATGCGCTTAGAGCCGCTTCGTCGGCAATCACTTTAACGTTTGGATGATTTTTTAAGATGGATGCCGGGAAAAGTTCATTAACACCATTTCCAAGAAGCTTTTGAATGGCATCGGCTTTTGCTTCACCTGAAGCCAGAAGGAGAATCT
The DNA here is from genome assembly GCF_001591465.1 of Cytobacillus firmus NBRC 15306. Taxonomy (GTDB): domain Bacteria; phylum Bacillota; class Bacilli; order Bacillales; family Cytobacillaceae; genus Cytobacillus; species Cytobacillus firmus. Next base: position 19,340 of record NZ_BCUY01000046.1, on the reverse strand, counting down.
CCCTGCTTTGCATGATCGTAGCGATTCCCATTGTAATGGCTTGGGTCGGCACCTCTTCGATCGTATTAAAAAATCTGGCATTGGCTTTAATAGTAGAGTCTGCTAGATCAACAATATGGGTTTTAGATGAAAAAGACGTGCCTGGCTCATTAAAGCCAATGTGCCCATTATTGCCGATGCCTAAAATTTGCAGATCAATGCCGCCATAGTTTTTAAGCTTACTCTCATAATTTCGGCATTCTGCTTCCAAATCCTCGGCCGTACCGCTTGGGACAAACGTATTTTCCTTACGAATATCGAGATGGTTAAACAATTGGGAATCCATAAAATATCGGTAGCTTTGCGGATTATCTCCTGAAAGGCCGATATACTCATCCAAATTAAAGGTTGTCACCTTTTTATATGATGTTCCGTTATCCCGGTGATCTTCAATCAATCGTTTATATGTTCCCACAGGTGTACTCCCGGTTGCCAATCCGAATGTCGCTTCAGGAAATTGGCGTACCTTCCTGATGATGTAATCTGCTGCGATTTTACTCATTTCTTCATAGTTGTTTACTTTAATGATCTCCATCATGAGTTCCTCCCTGCAAAAGCTGAATAAGTATATATTTGCACTAATCAAGGCAAAATATTGGAAAAAATAAACCCATTTATACTTCATATCGTAACACCACAAAGTATAGTTGTCTATACCAATTTTACCGTTAATAAAACCTAATTTTAAAAAGTATATCAATTTTTTCTTTTAAAAATGGTATAGACAACTATATTTATATTTTGGTATGATTACGACAGTTTAGTAAAACGCTTTCTTATTCATTATTTTTATTAAGGAGAGATCAATATGTTAGGATTCCTGCAAAGAATTGGTAAGGCATTAATGCTTCCGATTGCCGTACTTCCTGCCGCTGGTCTTTTGCTCCGCTTTGGACAGGATGATTTATTGGGTATTCCGTTCATCGCCAATGCCGGCAACGCCATTTTCGCGAACCTGGCACTTATATTTGCCATTGGGGTTGCGATGGGATTCGCGAAAGACAATAATGGAGCAGCTGCCCTCTCAGGAGCCATCGGTTTTCTTGTATTAACCGAAGGGGCAATTGCCATCGATGAAAATATTAATATGGGAGTACTTGGCGGTATTATTGCCGGTATTATTGCCGGATTATTATATAACCGCTTCCATGACATTAAGCTTCCGGACTGGCTTGGATTCTTCAGCGGACGCCGCTTCGTGCCGATTATTACATCTGTTACCATGATTATTCTGGCTGCCATCGCCGGGTTTGCCTGGCCGCCAATCCAGGGCGCCATCGATGCACTGGGCAACTGGATTATTGGTCTAGGCGCTTTAGGTTCAGGATTATTCGGATTCATGAACCGCCTGTTAATTCCATTGGGTCTGCATCATGTATTGAACAGCTTATTCTGGTTCCAGTTTGGTGAATTTGAAGGAGTTAATGGAGATATTGCCCGCTTCTTCGCCGGAGATCCGTCAGCAGGAGCTTACATGACTGGATTCTTCCCTGTTATGATGTTCGGTCTGCCGGCTGCAGCATTTGCGATTATTGCAACTGCTAAGCCTGAAAAAAGAAAAGCGGTCTCAGGAATGTTCATCGGTCTTGCGCTGACTTCATTCCTGACTGGTATTACAGAGCCGATCGAGTTCTCCTTTATGTTTATTGCACCTCTTTTATATGGAGTGCATGCCATCTTAACCGGGGTTTCCATGTGGTTAACATCCTTACTGGGCATCCGCGATGGCTTCACATTCTCAGCTGGCGCACTCGATTTTGCACTGAACTTTAATATCGCTGAAAAGCCGCTGCTGCTATTGGGAATTGGCGTCATCTACGCTATTCTGTACTTCGTTATCTTCTATGCATTAATTAAAGCGTTAGACCTGAAAACACCTGGCCGTGAAGAAGACGAAGATATCGTGGAAGATGAGGATGAACCTGTATCATCCGGCAGCAGCAAGTATGAAGTCATGGCCAGCCATTTTATTAAAGATATTGGCGGTGCTGACAACATTACTTCCATTGATAACTGTGCGACACGCCTGCGCTTAAACATTGCGGATATGGAAAAAGTGAAAGAAAGCGCACTGAAGGCACATGGTGCTAAAGGAATCATGAAATTAAGCAAAACGAATCTGCAGATCATTGTTGGAACAGATGTTGAATTTGTTGCAGATGAGATGAAGAAAATAAAGAAGTAATTGACTGAAAACCAGTGTCCCGGGGCGGACACTGGTTTTTTATTATGTAAGTGGCTTGTTTCGGGTTGAAGATGTGGCGGGTTCTGCCTCTGCGGGTGTGTTTTCTCAATTCTGTGTCCGAAGATGACCGGGGTTTGGACTCTGCGAACGCGATTTCTCATTTCTGTGTCCGAAGATGACCGGGGTTTGGACTCTGCGAACACGATTTCCCCTTTCTGTGTCCGAAGGTGAACCAAGTTCGGACTCTGAGAGTGCGATTTCCCCTTTCTGTGTCCGAAGGTGAACCAAGTTCGGACTCTATTTACGACAGGCCTTATATCGATCGCCTTTTCGGAAAAATCGATGGCATCCACTTGTGCCCCATTCCCCGCCAAAAAAATGGAATTCCTTCCCGGGCCGCATCCAATTTCCAGTACCTTTCCCAGGCTGCAGGCCATTTTGAATGTACTCAGACAGGTTTTCATCAGGCCCTGTCACTTTAAAAAATGGAATCTCTTTGTCCTGGTCTTCTTAGAAAGTTTCCCAGAATAATTTTGGTTCTCTTAACAATCCATCAAGTATTTCCAATAAGGCATGATGATGTAAAATAGCTTTCTCTATAGCAATCTTCCCCCTTACTTTTATTTTACTTAAACCCTTATTGGAAAGGATTACAGCTGCGTTAAAAAAAGATTATTGAAACAAAAGCGCATGGCTGATTTTTCATTTTTCTTCCATCCGGAAATCCTGCTAGGGGGTATTTTAAAGTTTGATAGTCTAAGAAATACTTAAGTCTTTTAACAAAGAAAAATACTTGTAAGCGCAGCATTCTTTGGACTTTAAAAAAGGCTGTTTTCTAAAAGATTGTTGTTTTTAGATAGATTATTGTGATAGTTTTCAAATAAATAAAATATCTTAACCTTGAATTTTTTGAAACCAATTCAAGGTTAATTCGTATGAAAATTATGAAGGTGATACAATGCTATTTACGTCAAGAAAAGATGTGTGGATGGGGATTATAATTTGGGCTTTGATTTTTGCAAGTTGAACAAAAATAGATTGATAAAAAATCCAAATATTTCAACCGTTGTATGATTCGATTTTTGACACGCTGAAATAAGCATTTGCTCAACTCGATTTTCAAATGCTAAGTTTTTGCCAGATTCAAGCAACATTAATACACTGTTGCTTGTAATTTTTGTAATATTTATAAACCATTTTCTTTCGAAAACTTGTCCTTCATTTCGGTCAGCTCTCATATAATGACGACAAGAAGGTTTAGGAGGTACATAATGTTTCTTTTTCTTGATAAAGCGATTCTCGGTATGGCCATTCTGCGCCTTATTTCCGGAAGCATTGAAATTTTTGTTGCACTATTAATCTTAAAAATGAATGATATCGAAAAAGCATTGATTGTGAATAGTTCACTGGCCCTTATTGGACCGCCTGTGCTTCTCTTGACAACAGTCATCGGATTGACCGGAATGGCTGATAAAGTTTCACTAAGCAAGATCTTATGGGTGCTTTGCGGGGTTGGCTGCATTCTTTATGGGATAAAAGGGAGATAGAGCTTAAATTACTTCAAAGAGCAAAAAAGCTATTCCTAATAGCAAGATGATCCATAAAATAATTTTAAGCAGTTTTTTCATTTTTCCTCCTGATGCTTTAGTTACAGAGTAATTATAATTGAAATATGTAAAAAAACCAGCCTCCGATTGGAAACTGGTTTGATAACATAAGTATGTAGCCGCTTTTGCCGTAACTGTGATAAGAAAGTTTTAAACCACCACTCCTCAAAAATGGGTGTTCGCAGAAACATTCCTGCCTGTCCTCCTTGTCTTATAGACAGAGGCTTGTCATTCCTGTTCCGATGTTAAACTCCCTATTTCAGCTTAAAGGTTAAAACTTTAGTATGATTACGTACAATGCAGCTTGTTTTATTATAATAATATAATTAACACGAGGATTCAATAGAAGTTTTTTCCTGTCTAGACCTATTAACTCTTTTCACTTAGCTTCAATGCGGTTTCAGTAATTTTCATATCCGTTTCCAGCTGTTTTTTCAAATTATGCGGATAATAGGTTCCCCTGCTGATCATATAATTTATTATTTTTTCATGAGTTTCTACCGCAATTCTTAACTGCTCCCTTAGAAGTTCCCTTACTTCTGGTGAACCACTCTCTGTAAGGGCAAATGCAATATTCCGGATGCCTGCTTTCGCGGAGATTAAAAAATCCGTTGCAATTACCTGATCAGACATTCCTCCCATTCCCATTAAATTCTTCAAAAAATTATTCATTTATTCCGTGCCTCCTTTTCAGAAAATATCGTTTTTAAAGTCTGATCCTGAACAAGCCCGCCCATAGCCACCGATTTAGTGAGACACAGGTTTACGTTCCCCAAGTGGAAATACTCTTCTGCTTTAATATGCCATAGTAGCCAGAGCCATCGCTATAACTAATGCTTTTAGGCAGAGCGCCTGAGTTGTATTCCGATTTTAAATAATATTTATACTGCGTCATAGGTTTTTGGACGTTCATGATGGAAATGCCCTCTTTGCTGTTAGCCGAGCCATCTAATGGTGCGGGTGTTGCTGCGCTTGCCGAACCTAAAGCCGTAAAGGCCAGTCCTAGCGCAAGAGTAGTTGTTACCAATTTCTTCATTTCATGTTCCTCCTCTAAAATTTAATAGATCGCACAAACATAATATTACCATCAATCCCAAAAAACTCCAGATATTTTGTATTTTTTTCCAAATATTTTAATATTTTCTCAGTTTTTGGAACTACTATTTACTGGTAGATTTATTTTCGCTATACTTTAAGGAACTTTCAATATTTTACAGTTAAGGAGAATACTATGAAAAAACTATTGTTTTTAAGCGTTCTATTCCTGTGTTTTATGGCCGGTTGCTCCAATCAACAAGAGGACGACGTTTCCGAAGAAAATGACAGCCACAACACGACCGAAGAATTAAGAACCTGGGCCGATACAACGCCAGAATCGATTCAAACAAACGACGGCTCCACCTCTTTCTATGGTGAAGTCGGACAGTATGGCGTTATTCCAGATACGTTCAGGATAGATCAAGAGGGGCACCATGTTTGGTATATGTGGATTGAACCTGGCAAAAAGGACGAAATGATTGGAAAACAGGTAACGATAAAAGGGATTAACGAGAAAGCTAAAGGAGAAGAAATCCTTCTTGGCGAAAGTGAGATAACCGAATTATCCAGCGAAGAAAGTAGTTTTATACCCGATTCACAAAATGTGGTGAAGTTTGAAAAAAACATAACCCCTAATCGAACTGGGAAATGGAAGCTAAATACGTATGCAGATGATTCATTGCTAGGAACCACCGTTGTGACCGTTCTTGACAAATAAAAGCGTTAAAACGCGTTTTAATCTAAAGACCACTCATCAGAGTGGTCTTTTTTTCGTGCGCACAAAAAAAGCCACTCTTATAAGAGAGTGGACTCCATCATCATGGAACACGTCGGGGAACCTACACCAAGGATCTATGCGACGATGTACCAACTGCGAACATGGTATTACGTTACTGCCAACTGTGACTCGATTATAGCATAGGGTGTACACGCCTTCAAGCACGCGCTGCATACGACATGCGGCAAAGAGTTCACGGAAAATGAGGCTGCACAAGGTGCATCCCGGTAAAACCGATGACAATAAGCTCAAGGAGGAATCATGATGTCAGAATTCTTTCAAACCGTAATGGGTCGTAAATTCTTCGAAAGCGACGTACCTGAACTTAACCAAAATCTTAACGAGGTGCGCATCGAGATGCACCGTGCCAATAGCCTGAAAGCCGACGAGCTCCAACTAAAAGAAAGAGAACTCAGACTCAAAGAAAAAGAGCTCGACCTTATGCAGCAAATGCTGGATAAAAATATTCAATTCAACCGATAGCCTTAACTGGCTGTCGGTCTTTTTTTTGTATTCTTGTAAACTATTAAATGTTACATATTACGTAATAGAAAGATGTAAACTTCCAGGCGCCTCCCTCCCCATTATCTTATTCAGTGAATCTCACAATGCTGGTGCATCAATTTCATCTTCAGCGATGTGTTTTTCGTTATATTCCACGTCTTTGCGGGCATTGTAGCGGTCCGCTTTTTCGAGGGTAACCGTGATGTTGTAGTCAGGGATACCCGCGAATTTTTCGTAGCGGCCTCTTGGCAGCAGGAAGTTTCCTTCCGGGAAGTGGATTTCGACGTTGCCGCGGGCGATGTCGACGAATTTGGCTCTTCCCTGGAAGACTCCGAATCCGTTGTACAAGACGATGCCTTCACCTTCTGCAATGCTTAAGTCTTTTCCATCTTCTGCGTTCATTAATACATCGTATCGCCCTGCACCATTCAGCGGGTCCACTTCTTTGTAGACCATGGAATTGAACTGCTTACCGCGGCGTGATGTGACGATGAACTGGCCTTCTTTTTTGCCAAGGTCGGGAATATCGACGGTAATAAGTGTGCCTTTTCCATCCGGAGTCGGGCAGATGCCGTCCTCGCATAGCCATGCTCCGCCCCATTGGAAGACATCCCCAGCTTTTTTCAAGTGCTGGATGCCATCATAATTCGGGTTCGCCACTGCAATTTCATCCCTGATTTCCTGTGCATCTTTAAAATCAATAAGATGGGCAGTTTCAGGCTTTACGCGTTTCGCCAGATCGATATAAATTTTCCACTCTTCGCGTGCCTCTTCAATTTTGTTTTTATTTCCTTCAATTTCAGGACTGAAGTACACCATTCTTTCAGTTGAAGTGGAGGTGCCGCCGCCCTCCTGCTCGTACCTTGTTTTAGCAGGCAGCACGATGACCGCTTCTTTTGCATCAACCAGGGTAGATGTATTTAAAATAATATCCTGGTGAACGCGGATATCCAGTTCAGAAAGAGCTTTTTCGATAAAATCAGGATCCGGCATTGTCTCAAGGAAGTTACCGCCTGATAGATAGTAAAGCTTGATTTTCCGTTCATGGTCTTCAGGAAGCAGGATATTTTCAAGTGTCACCCCGACAATATCGCCCTGCCATTTTTGAAGCTCAAAGCCCCAAAGGTTTTGAATGCGGGTAAAGTTGTCGCCGTAAAAGTCTCCGCCAGGCAATACGAATGGATCTGCACCCATTTCACCGCTTCCCTGTACTGATGAGTGGCCGCGGAATGGCATCAAACCATTATGCTTTCGGCCGAGATGGCCGCGAAGCAGCGCAAGGTTCGCAACCTGAGAGATATTGTCTGTCGCAAAGGAATGCATGGTCAAACCAAGAGCCCAGGCATAGACAGCATTTTTACTCTTTGCAAGCAGTTCGGCAAGCTCAATAATCCGCTCTTTCGTTACACCGGAAGATTTAATAATGTCCTCCCATGACTGCTCTTTCACTTTCTTTTTCAAATCCTCGTAGCCATTAACATGCTCATTCACAAATTTATGGTTGATGGCAGAACCCCGCTCCGCTTTCTCCATGTCAAACCAGTGCTTCATGATGCCATGCATAAAGGCAATGTCTCCGCCGATATTTACCTGATAAAAATCATCTGCGATTTTGGTGCCGAATAAAGCAGATTCCGGGTTTGACGGAATCCAGTATTTGTCCATAGCCGGCTCTTTATATGGATTGACGACGATAATTTTCGTGCCGTTCTTCTTCGCTTCAAGCATGTATTTGGATGATACTGGCGAGCTGTTGGATGCCACGCTTCCCCAGAATAACAGGACATCCGTTCCGATCCAGTCAAGGTAGTTGGCTGTGGAAGCCCCTACTCCAATGGAACGCTTTAACGCAGTTTTAGAAGGCGAATGGCAAATGCGGCTCGCATTATCGATGTGATTCGTTCCCAGGAAGCGGGCAACCTTGCCGGCCACATAATACGATTCATTCGTAATTCCGCGGCTCGTCAGGTAGAACGCATACTGCTTCGGATCGAGCACCTTCATTTTCTCAGCAATCATGTTCATGGCATCATCCCAAGTGATCCGGGAGAATTTGCGCTCGCCTTTTCTGCGGATCATCGGATATGGAATGCGGCCGAGCTTTCGAAGCTCCGTGCTGTCATATTTGCGCAGCTCATCAATATCAGCATGCAAAATGTCCGGTTTAATCGCACCGGCTGTGTTTAAACGAAGGACATTTAAACGTGTTGTACAAACATGCGGACCCTTAAGCGTCTGGTCATAAAGGCCGGAAACGCCAAGCGCACAGCCGTCACAGACACCTTTTGTTAAAATATTTGTGGCATACCCAATATTATCTTTGTTTTCCCACAGGATTTTTGCTGTATCCCTCATATGTTTTGGCTTTATTTTGCCAAGCCCGAACGGAATCGGACTCACCCAATGCTTTGGATCCGGCATGGCCTTTTTATTCTGAGGTCCTGGATGTTTTGTTTTTCCCATCTGAAACACTCCTTCTTCTATTTAATAGAGATCTTGAATCTCTTAATTTCCAATGTTCAAATAGCGTTTATTATTGTATATGGGCAAAATGGAAAAAATTTGCCCGAAAAAAACCACCGCAAAAAGCCTCTGCATCTAGATGCTGATTTCTGCGGCGGTTAGTCTTTAGCAGGGTCGCTGCCAAGTGCCATACCATAAGAAAAGCGGAAGCGGGGCTCAATGCTTTTCCATGCTGTGTTTTATTAAAATTTAACTTGCCATACGCTCATTTGCTTCATTTTGCCTGCGCAATTTTTTCATATCAAAACGGATTAAGATTGACACAATGAGTGCCACCACAAAAAGACCGGCAAAGCTAGTCAGACTTGAAGCATAGCTTCCTGTTGAATCCTTCATCCATGCTGCAAACATTGGGCCTGCAAGACCAGCTGCTGCCCATGCTGTAAGGATGTAGCCGTGAATGGCACCAAGCTGCTTTGTTCCAAAAACGTCGCCGATAAATGCCGGGATGGATGAGAATCCTCCGCCATACATGGTGTACACAATGGCCAGCATAATCTGGAAAAGAATCGCTTCTTTTGTGATCGGCAGCAAAAGGAATAGGGCGATCTGTGACACGAAGAAAATCGTATACGTGTTAGGGCGGCCAATATAATCGGAAATGGATGCCCACGCCAGTCGGCCAAGTCCATTAAAGATGCCAAGCACTCCGACAAGCGTGGCTGCTTCTGCCGTTGTCATGCCTATGCTTTCCTGTGCCAGCGGCTTTGCAGCTGACAAAATCGCAATTCCGCACGTTACATTAATGAACAGCATGAACCATAAATAATAGAATCGGGTTGTCTTTACTGCTTCATTCGCCGTTAACTGTGCCAAATCCTGTTTAATTTTGATTTTTCCGGCTGCAGCTTTTTCCTTCATGCCTTCAGGTGCCCAGCCTTCTGGCGGCTTTTCTAAATATAAAGATGATAATGTCATAATGATCAAGTATGCTGCACCTAAAATAAAGAACGTGTTAGCTGTACCGACAGATTTAATCAGTCCATCCATGACCGGGCTTGCTACCGCTGCAGCAAAGCCAAATCCCATGATGGCAAGGCCTGTTGCAAATCCGCGGCGGTCCGGGAACCATTTTACCAGTGTGGATACCGGTGCAATATAGCCTACCCCTAATCCAATTCCCCCAAGAACGCCATAGGTTATGTACAAAAATGGCAATGAACCCATATTTACTGCTAATCCGGCTCCTAGCATGCCGGCCCCGAAGAATCCTGCTGCCAGAAGACCAGCCTTTTTTGGGCCATGCTTCTCAACAAAGTGGCCAAGAAATGCTGCTGACAATCCCAGAAATAGAATCGCCAAACTGAAGGTCAGCTGTACTTCCTTTGATGACCAGCCAAACTGCTCAATCAATGGATTGGTAAAGTTGCTCCAGGCGTAAACCGAACCGATGGAGATATGAATCCCTACGGCCGAGGCGGCAATCAGCCACCGATTTTTTGTCTTTTTCACTATCTTTCCCCCTCATAATGCTCGTACACTGCTTTTTAAAGCGGTTACAGGATTGTTCCTTGAAATAAAAAAACCGCCAATCTCTCCCGCATGCCCAAACTCGGGTATGCCGAAGCAGGATTGACGGTTAGTATCAAGCAGGATTCGCTGCTTAAAGGACCAACTGTTAATCTTCATAGAATCTGATGACATTTTAACCGACGACAGGTTCGCTATCTCAAATCAAAATGTGACAGATTTTTGAACTATTAAAAATCATATCACTTTGAAATAACATGTTCAAGCCCTTTTTAGCAATTTTTCACTATGGCGGTGTTGGTTTAAATACAAAAAGAACTCCGGAAAAGATTCCCAGAGTTCTTCTAATTATTGCCCTTTTTTCACATCATGAAGCAAATCCGGATGGTTTGTGAACATGCCGGTTACTCCCCAATTAATCAGCTGCTTCATTCTTTCCTTGTCATTGACAGTATACGGATGCAGTTCAAGTCCGCTGTTCACAACCTTTTGTACATAATCCTCATTTAAATACGTATGATTAGGACCAATGCCCATCGCGTACTGCTTTATTTCGATTATCTCTTCATCAGTTATTTCTGCGTTCGCTTTATACGAGATTAATTGGACGAGTTTAATAGAGGGGTCCAATTCATTCATCACTTTAAGACTTTGAGGGCTGAATGATTGTACCAGCAGTTTATTTTTTTTAATATTATACTTTTCAACCAGACGAAGCAGTTCTTTTTCCATGCCAGGATAAACATCCGGTGATTTTGTTTCAATGTAGTAGCTGTTGTTTTTTCCAAATTTCTTGAAAACCTCTTCAAGTGTCGGCACCTTTAATCCTTCGTATTCCGCTTTTGCTGCATAAGGGTACTTTTCGTTAAACCAGCTGCCAGCATCAAGCTGCTTAATTTCTTTTAAAGTATGATCCTTTACAGATCCTGTTCCATCTGTCGTCCGGTCAAGCGTCACATCATGCATCGCAATAAGGTGCCCATCCTTTGTCATCTGCAAATCCACTTCAATATAATCCCCATGCATTTTCTCGCCCATGTCATATGCAGCGATTGTATGCTCAGGTGCATAAGCAGAAGCCCCGCGATGTGACACATTTACAATGTCCTTATGCATGTCTTTTGCCAGCGCCGCACCTCCTCCAAACGCATTTAGCCCAATAACTGCCGCACCAATAACCGAAATCATTTTCTTCTTCAATGTCTCCGTCCCCTATCTATAATGGTTTACACATTAAGAATAGTGACGAAATATTAACCCTGTTATAATTTTATGTAAAATCTGGAAGAATAATAGATTACAGAAATATTAATACAAGCCTTTCTGAACGGGACTCATTTACCATTGTAGAAACTTGTAATCTTTTTATAAGTTTTGTCGAATCTGTTTATTTGCCGTTTAATTTGTCGATAATAGAATATATTATTTATTATTTAATCCCGAATAGGAGCCGAATCAATGACTGCACCTTCGACTGCTATAAAAAAACTTCACCATGACATCGATGTCCTGCGCAAAAAGATGATTTCTGTTGGAAAAAACAAAGGATTGTCACACCCTGAAACGCTCATGTACTCAGAGGAGCTCGATAAACTCATTTATAAAGTGCAGCGAAGCAAATTCATCCATTAGAACAACCCTCAACTGCATCAGAATATGGATAAATTTGAAGATTTGGATGCCAATATGTACATCGTCAGCAATGATCAGCCTGAGCAGCAGCTTGAGCTTATAAAGACGAAATAAAACACGCTCGCGAGCGTGTTCATGAATTCCTGTCTCTATCTGTGAACTGGAGCATGGCGATAACAAACATACCGAAACTGATCATCAAAGACAACACTTCAAAGGTACCCATTTATACATCGCCTCCTTACCTTCAGCCTTCCCGGAAGCAAACTTGTCCTATACTCAGGAAAAGTGCCTAATTGAAAATCCGTTCAAAAGGCCTAAAAGAGCCAGCCGCATTGCAGAATTGCATGTGGCTGGCTCTTTTCCGTTTCCCGGATTATACTTATTTTCGCATAACCTGAATTAACTTTTGTATAGACCTATTTACTTTCGTATAGCCCTATTTATTTGCGTATAAGAAAGATTTATTTGCGGATGGCCCTATTTATGTGCGTTCAGCACTTAGGCCGAACTTTCCTTTCGGAATGCGACAGGAATCCGGACGTGTTTCTTTCTTAATGCATCAGCACTTAAATATAATTCAATGACCAATAACAATAAAATGATCCAGATGCCTGTATTCAGGATAACAGCCTGCAAAGGGCTTTCAATGAAAAAGGTAAATGTAAAGAACATCGCAAAAGTGAAGATCCGGCTCCACTGTGTCACATCGTAGGTGAAGATGCCTTCTTTTAAGCCATACATTCGAATGCGCCCTGCAAGTCTTATTATTTCAATAGACTCTACGATCATGAAGATCAGGAAAACAGCCAGCCAAAACCACAAAACAATCGAACCTGAAGCGATACCGGATTTGAAAATGGCAAGCCCGCTGATCGATAACGCGCCGTGAAAAATGCAATTGGTATTATTCCAGTCCTTCGCTAAATTCCAGCCGCGTATAGCATAACGCTTCAGAATAAACCAGGAACTGATAAAATAAAGGAGAAACCCAGTAATAATAAGAGCGGTATTCAGAAAGCCAGGCACCTCATTAAAGACTGTATTAAAAAGGAGCACAAGTGACTGTGTGCTGACCGTAGTCAGCAGCAGAACACCATGTGCCTGCCGTCCAAAAGGTGCAGCTCCCAGCTCCTTGAAGCCTATTAAGCTAATCCAAATATAAATTACCCATAAGCCCGCATTCAGGATTGCCAGCGCCTGGGCTTCCGCACCTGCTCCAAACTGTCTGAAGAACATAATGCCGCAAATCGAAGTGCCGGCCACCCAGGTTCCGATGCCAAAACGATTAATGGGATTAGCGTAATGCAGCCTCTTGAACTCTCCTTTAAGAATGGTCATTCCAATGGATACAAGGAATGCCAGCCATAACGCTAAATCTGCTATGCTGAGAATCTTGCCGAAGCTTCCCAAAAAGAAAGGCATCCCGAAAAAATTGAGCAAAACGCCCTGTGTCACAATACCAAATGCCATCACAGCCGCCATGGCAGCCGTATTGATATTAATTTTTTTAATTAAGATAAATAAAACAGCCCCGATAAAAAGAAAGCCGAGCAAAAGGAAATATAACACTATAATCACCGTATTTAATTTATTTACTATAATTATAACATTCTATGCAAGTGACACTTTTGCTGCGGAAAAAAGACAGCGCATTTTACATTAAGTAGTTCAGATAACGTGGAGAAAATTGCAAATAACAAAGAAAAAAGCAAGCTAAATCATATAGTAAATAGCCTGCTAATCAGCAAGTAAAATAACAAAAAAACAGAAAGGACATTTTGTTCTTTATGTTTAGTTCTTCAATAAAGGTTACTAATAAGGATTGGAGAAGCCTAGCGCAGATTATCTCTATAGTCTTCATGGTTTTTGGGCTGTCCAATTCAATTTATTTAACGATATCTCATCTATGATCTTAACTCTAAATATGTCGCTTTATGTGTCTAATGTTCATCAATATTTACTTTATCAGGATGTGGCGTTCTTAGTCTTTGTTCTTCTTTTCGGGCATTTACATTATAAAGCGGGGCGACTTGCCCAGGGGTGATAAGCATAAGACGAGCAGATGGCGGGAAGTGCTTTTCTTCCCATCAGCAGATTGGTTTATGACCTCGAGCCCCTAGGAGCCGCAACTAGATTGGGCAGTTTGACACCCCCTTTTATCCTCCTTTGATTCCTCTGAGTCATGAAGTGGGAGTCTTACTGCCGTTAGACTGCGATAATGCCCGTAAATCCCGCTACTTCTTCACCTGCCCATTCCCTTTCACAATATATTTCGTCGATGTCAGAGCCGGCAGCCCCATTGGACCCCGGGCATGGAGCTTTTGGGTGCTTATGCCGATTTCAGCGCCGAAGCCAAACTCGAAGCCATCTGTGAAACGGGTGGATGCATTATGGTAAACTGCTGCTGCATCGACTTCATTCAGGAATTTTTCCACATTGTCTGTGTTTGAAGATATAATCGCTTCAGAATGTTTTGTGCCAAAGCGGTTGATATGAGTAATGGCCTCTTCCACGCTTTCCGTCACTTTCAATGCGACTTCCAACCCTAAATATTCAGCGGCCCAATCCTCTTCCGCGGCCGGGATGATACCTTCCCCGTTGACACCTTCACCGCCATGCATCACAACCCCTTTTTCCTTTAGTGCATTCATAAGATCGTGCAGCCACTCCCATTCTCTATGAACAAGGATCGTTTCGCAGGCATTGCAAACGGACGGACGCTGTGTTTTGGCATTAACCGCTATGCTAACCGCCATTTCCTTATCAGCACTTTCATCAATGTAGATATGGCAATTGCCGGCACCTGTTTCAAGTACCGGGACTGTAGACTGTTCAACAACTGTCTGAATCAGCTTTGCTCCTCCCCGCGGAATCAGGACATCCAGGTAATCGTTCAGTTTAAACATAGCTGAAGCAGTTTCGCGGCTCGTATCCTCGATAAGCTGAACTGCATCAGGCGGCAAGTCGCTCATTTCTAAAGCATGATGAATGACCTTCACAATCGCTTTATTGGAATGAATAGCAGTTGAACTTCCGCGCAGCATAACAGCATTGCCTGTCTTCAAGCATAAGCTTGAAGCATCGACCGTTACATTTGGACGCGCTTCATAGATCATGCCGACAACACCAAGCGGAACCCGAACATGTGTTATCTCAAGCCCGTTTGGTCGTTCCCACTCGGAAATAATCTCCCCAACTGGATCTTCCAGCCGGGCAAGCTGGATGAGTGCGTCCGCCATATCCTCAAGGCGGGTTTCATTTAACCGCAGACGGTCCAATAAAGCATCGCTCATTCCATTTTCCCTTCCTGCATCCAGGTCCTTTTCATTTTCTGTTAAAATAAAATTCTTCTCCTGCATCAGCTGACCTGAGATGAGTTCAAGCGCACGATTTTTTTGCTGTGTCGTCTTTTTTGCCAGCTCTGCTGCTGCTTCTTTCGCTTTTTGGCCTTTACGAGTTAATTCCATGAACTTTTCTCCTTTCTTTTTTGGCTTACCCAGTGATCCCGGTGAATGACAACCCGGCGGTCGCTCCCGGCCATCTGCATGGCTTCCGCACTGGATAGCCCTTTAATAGCCCGCAGCTCATCGGATGAGAAATTAACCTGCCCCTTGCCGATCAAATCCCCTTTTGGACCTATCACTTCTACGACATCCTGAATATGAAAATGGCCTGTTATGCTGGTCACACCTGCAGGCAGAAGGCTTTTTCCCTGAGTTAATATGGCATTTGCAGCTCCTTGATCCACTTTAATTTTCCCATTCGGAACAGAATGCAGCGCAAGCCACTGCTTGGAGGTTTTGACACTCGGCTGCGACGTGGTGCCGATATAAGTCCCATCCCCTTTGCCTTCAAGGATCTCAATCAGCTTTTCCGCGCCATGCCCCACGCCTATGAAAACCTGCACACCCAGTGCCAATGCTGTCCTTGCCGCCGCAAGCTTTGTCACCATTCCGCCGGTTCCCACCTTTGAGCCTGACCCTGCGGCAGCATTCATCAAGTCTTCGGTTATTTCTGTTATAAAATTGAACTTTTTTGCATCATGGTTTTTGTGAGGATTGGCATCATAAATCCCATTCACATCTGTCAGGATGATCAGGCGGTGTGCCTGTACCAGCCCGCAGACAAGTGCTGACAGCATATCGTTATCACCAAAGGCCAGCTCCTCAATCGATACAGAATCATTTTCGTTAATGATCGGAAGAACATTCCGCTTCAATAGTTCGGACAATGTGGCATGTGCATTTTGGTATTGCTCCTTATGCAGGAAGTTTTGCCTTGTCAGCAGCAATTGCGCCGCAACGATGCCATGCTTTTTGAATTCTTCTGTATATCCCTGCATTAATAACCCCTGGCCCACTGCGGCGGCGGCCTGTTTTCCGGCAATTGTCACCGGGCGCGAAGGATAGCCAAGATCCGCAAATCCCGCAGCAACGGCTCCGGATGAAATTAAAATAACTTCATGCCCCTTCTCTTTCACCCGGGAAAGGGCAGCTGCGTGTTCCTCCAGCTTTTCCATGCACAATCCGCCATTGTTATTAGTCAGCGAACTGCTTCCAATTTTCACGACAATCCGTTCCTTCTTCACATCAGACACCATCCTAACAGTGTGTTCTCCCCGCTTTCATGAAGCGGAATGTAAAAAAAAGCCCTCCCATCCCTAAAAAAGGACGGAAGAGCTTTGTCTTTCGCGGTACCACCTTCATTGGCACTTCACACTGCAAGTGCCCGCTTTAAAAATCCTTTAACGCTGGAAATTCGGCCAGGTTTGCCTGGCAGCTCAAGGGCTAGGTTCAATAGCTTTGCAGGCTGCAGGATCTTTCAGCCGGTGAATCCCGCTCTCTTCTTGCCTGAGTTCTATTTACTGATTCCCTGTCAATGCTGTTGATATTTTCATAAGATTAGAATTATTATGCATGCTTCTGTATTTTATGTCAATGCTTAATTTGCTGATTTAAAGGGTTAAATTTCTAAACTATTTTTCACGGTAAGGTGCAATCCCATGATAATGCACGCCCATTCGGGAATGCTAAGAAAAAAGACTAACGGGAGGATTCACATATGGAGTCAAACGGGAAGCAGTTATCCATCTTTTCTCTTGGCGGCATAAATGAAATTGGGAAAAACATGTATGTGATTCAATATGATGACGATATTATCGTGATAGACGCCGGGGGGAAATTTCCTGATGAGACATTGCTGGGGATTGATTTGATCATCCCGGATATCACTTACCTGGAGGAAAACAGGGAGAAAATACGAGGTCTGATTGTCACTCACGGACACGAGGATCATATCGGAGGAGTTGCCTATCTCCTGAAAAAAATTAATATGCCTGTATATGCAACAAGATTTACACTGGGGCTCATTGAATTAAAACTAACGGAGCATCGCCTGCTTGGTGACTCCGAGCTGATCACCATTGATTCTGATACCCGCCTTGATTTTGGTGAGATAGGCGTCAGCTTTTTCAAAGTGAATCACAGCATCCCGGACTGTCTGGGTATTGTGTTTAAAACACCCGAGGGAAATGTCGTCCATACCGGTGATTTTAAATTTGATTTGACTCCTGTAAATCAGGAGCATGCTGATATCCACAGGATGGCTGAGATCGGGAGGGAAGGAGTTCTCGCTCTTCTTTCAGAAAGCACTAATGCTGAGCGGTCCGGCTTTTCTCCAACTGAGCATATTGTCGGGGAAAACATTGAGGAAGCATTTATGAAAGCACCCCGCAAAATCATCATCTCCACATTCGCTTCCAATGTGAGCCGTGTCCAGCAGGTGGTGGCTGCAGCCATTAAAGCAAACCGGAAGCTTGTCCTGCTTGGCCGAAGCATGGTGAATGTGGTGGATGTGGCCATTGAACGAGGGTATCTGGCCGTTCCAGACGGAATGATTATCAACCCAAAAGAGGCAATGAATCTGGCTCCTGAAAAGGTGTGCATACTTTGTACCGGCAGCCAGGGTGAGCCGATGGCTGCCCTCTCACGCCTTTCTTCCGGAAATTACCGTGACGCTGAAATTCATCCTGAAGATACCGTGATTCTGGCTGCCTCCCCAATCCCAGGGAACGAACGCGATGTTTCAAAAATTATTGACAACCTGTTTAAACTGGGAGCCAGAGTGATTTACGGTTCAGGCAGCTCAACAGGAATGCATGTGTCCGGTCACGGCTACCAGGAGGATTTAAAGCTTATGCTCACATTGATGAAGCCGAAATATTTTATTCCCATTCACGGTGAATACAGAATGCTTCATCATCATAAATTGCTTGCTGAATCGATTGGTGTTGAAAAAGGGAACACTTTTATCATTAAAAATGGGGATGTCGTTGATATTGAAAACGGAGAAGCACGCCAGACAAGACGGGTGCCTGCCGGAGATACGTATGTGGATGGAGTGGGTGTCGGTGATATTGGCAGCATTGTGCTCCGCGACAGGAAGCAGCTTTCCGAGGATGGCATGCTGGTAATCGTGCTGACCATGAGCAAGAGTGAACGCAAAATGATATCAAGGCCGGATACCATATCCCGAGGTTTTATTTACGCACGGGAATCTGAAGACCTGCTGAGAGACATAAACCGGATTGCGGAAAAGACCGTCAGCGATCTTCCCGAACAGGATAAAAGCCAGTGGAATGTCATCAAGCAGAGCATCAAGAAATCACTTGGGCAGTTTTTATTTGAAAAAACAAAGCGCAAACCAATGATCCTGCCGATCATTATTGAAATTTAAAGAACAAAAGCGTAAGCGCCTTGGTCACCCCCGACAAGCACAAGACGAGCCTCCCAGAAAGGCGTTCTTTGCCTTTTGGGAGGATTGGATTGTGACCTCGAGGGGGTAGGCGCTGAAGCTAGACGTAGATAAATTCATCCACAAAGTTATAAACTTATCGCGATTTTATAATTTCCTTAAAAAACGAAAAGAGGCAAGCCTTAAACGGCTTGCCTTTATCACAGGATAACGAACAATCAGTCAGGAAACTTCCCTCCTGATTGGAGTTTCCCATTATCTAAAGGGCTGATTATCCGCGGCGTCCGCCTCGGCCGCCCCGCTTTCCTTCAGTATTCCGCTTCAGTGAAGAAATATTTTCTTCACTCGATTTTAAGAATTTTGCCATTTTGTCTTCAAAGCTTTCCTTTGGCTTAAAGTTTCCTTTTGAACGGAAATCTCTGGAACCACCGCCGCGGCGATCATCTCTTCCCTGGCGCGGTGGGCGCGGAGAATAAGAAGATTGGCCTTCCGGTCTGTCCACTGCTTTTTTGATGGACAAGGCAATTTTGCCTTCCTTCTCACTAAGCACTTTAACAGTTACTTCATCGCCAACTTTTAAATGATCATTCACATCTTTAACATAGCTGTCAGCTACCTCACTAATGTGAACAAGACCAGTCGTGCCGCCTGGCAGCTCGACAAAAGCTCCGAAATTTGTAATACCTGTTACTTTTCCTTGTACCTTGCTTCCAATTTCGATTGACAAAAAAACTTCCCCCTCGGTAGTGTTAACAACGTCTTATTATAACTTTTTTTTAAGATAATTTCAATGCCGCGATATCCCCCG
>NZ_BCUY01000045.1 GCF_001591465.1 Cytobacillus firmus NBRC 15306 | reverse complement strand
AGCCGAAGTGTAAAAAGGAAATGAGCAAAAAGTGTAAAATTCGACTTGACGTCTACACTTATCCAGATGCACATGCATTTGGTATTGTATTAGATGATGTAAAGGAGAAGGATAATTAGGTCTTTAAATAAGGAGGTATAGCCTGTGTTTATCGGTAAAAGTTTGACCAAAATACGAGTCCTCAATGATTTAAGTAGGAATCAATTGGCAGAAAGGCTTGGTGTAACTGAGCAGGCTATTTGGCAATATGAGAATGGATATATGTCTCCGAAACTAGAAGTGGTAAATAAATTAAAAACAATTTTTAACGTAAAGTCGTCTTATTTTTATAACTCTGATCTTGTATCTAAAGCTGACTTAACCAATATAAATGTGGAAAATATTGCGTATCATTCAGAGGCAATTAATTCCTTAAATAAAACTCAAAGTGAATTAATGCATATAAGATTTATTGACGTTTTCTTAAAAAAAGTTGAAGAAAAATTGCTTACCCCAAAAATTATCTTGTAGGATTGCGAAATGGCATTATCTCATTCATAAAAGAAAATTCTGAAATGGATAGGGATATTCAGATTAAAAATATTGCAAAAATAGCACGAATAAGAATTGGTTTAGACGAAGATTCGAATAAAAACTTACTTTTTTTACTTGAAAAGGCCGGGGCTTTTGTATTAGAAAAAGAAATTAGTAATACAATTAATGCAACACTAGTGATTCCATATGATTATTTAAAAAAGTCTTGGCAAAAAGTATTACATGATTTAACCAAACAATGGTTCCCGAATAATCAAGCAGTCTTAAAACTAATAAATGAATTGTATCAACGTTATCCAAAAGGTTTCTATGTGAATGCTGAGCAGAAAATGAGAGATGCAAAAGGAGCTGCTAAATATATTGGAAGATATTTAGCTAGACCTGCAGTTGCAGAGTATCGAATAGATGAATAAGACGGTAAAACAGTAAGGTTTTGGTATGAAGACCATACAACAAAAAAGAGAGTAGATGAAGCACTTCCGGTATATAAGTTTTTATTTAACTGAATACAGCATATTTCTCCCAAGCATTTTCGAATGGTTGGTCGTTTTGGTTTGTACAGTAGAAGGTCATATCAAAGAGCTAAGAATGTTCTAGATTTATACTCTTTTATTAGGACGAAGCAACTTTCAATGGTATTAGAAAGCAAAAAGAAAAGAAAATCATACCGTCAAAGAATGATTGAAGCATTTGATAATGATCCTTTTAAATGTCCTTATTGCCATCGTCAGATGGACTTGGTTGAAATTTGGCATGCTGATTATGGATTCCTGTATCATTACATGGAAGATATGGAATGTATTAATACTGGGAGGAAATATGTAAATGTCCAAAAACAAAGAGCAGGATGATATGAGTAAAGAACTTTTAAGGTGGTTGGAAGAGGACGATCCTTTCGGATTAAACGAAGAAATAAAAACTATTATTTTTAAGTGTAAGGATTGTCGTAAGGAGGACGATGTTCCTGATTTTGTTGTGCATGAATTTGGATTAGAAAACAAGAAAAATCAAGAAGTGAAAGTTGAGTGTCCTTATTGTGGAGGCACAATGATTAGGGCGAAAAATAACCCAAGTGATTAAACTTCACCTTGGTAGTGTGTTTTTAGTCGCGTTAGCGATTTTGTTCTTCACAGGGAATTTGTCTTCTGAACTGGGAACTCCTGCGATATTTTACCGAAACAGTGATAGGGAATCGTAAAAATATAAAAATTCACAAAATAATTTTTATTGAAAATCTATGCTATAATTTTATTGTGAAATTACAAGAGTTAGGGGATATTTCTATGTTGAAAGATCTATTTATAGGCCTTTCCCAAAACGAATTTCTGAATAGCGCTGCAAAGAAATATGGGTTGAAATTGGGAGCGCAGAATGTAGTTGCGGGGACAAATTTAGATGAAGCAATTCAGAGCATAAAAGAGCTTAATGCTCATGGCATCTCTTGTACTGTCGATAACCTAGGGGAATTTGTATATCAAAAAGAAGAGGCGGCAGAAGCGAAAAAACAAATAATAGAAGTGATAGAGGCCATTCATGAAAATCAGGTGGATGCACATATCTCTTTAAAGCCTTCTCAATTAGGCCTTGATATTGACTACTCCTTCTGCCTTGAAAATGTTAGGGAGATAGTAGAGAAAGCAAGCCATTATGGTATTTTTGTGAATATGGATATGGAAGACTCCAAGCGTTTGCAGCCTTCCTTTGACATTTTGGATGAATTATCCAAAGAATACAATAACTTCGGTACAGTTATTCAGGCATATTTCCTGGATGCAGAAGAAGATCTGAAGAAATATCAGAACTTCCGGCTGCGGATTGTAAAAGGAGCGTACAAAGAGCCTGAAGAAATTGCTTATCAGGACAAAAATGACATTGACGCTAACTTTATAAAATTAATAGAATGGCATTTGCTGAATGGCAAATTCACGTCAATTGCAACACATGACCATAATGTAATTAATCATGTAAAAGATTTTGTAAGGGCTAACAATATTCCTAAAGATAAATTTGAATTCCAAATGCTCTATGGCTTCCGCAAGGATATGCAGCTGAAGCTTGCTGGTGAAGGCTATAATTTCTGCACATATGTTCCTTTTGGACATGACTGGTATGGCTACTTCATGAGACGCCTGGCAGAACGGCCGCAGAACTTAAACCTTGTGGCCAAGCAGGTATTTACCAAGAAAACAAATACTGTCATTGGTGTTGCAGCAGGAGCTTTCTTATTAGGCAGATTGACAAAGAAACGGAAAAAATAATAATGCAGGAGCCTCCCTATAAATTTTAGTGGGAGGCTTTTTATCTTTTTATAAAGGAATTCTTTGCTATGGCTGCGAATTTATTTTGAGTAATGATTTGGAATGAGAGGAAAGATGACATGGATTTACAACTGAAACCTGTTACAGAGAAAAATTTTTTTGAGGTAATTAATTTGAAATCTGAAGAAGAGCAGGAAAAGAAGTTTCAAATTTTCGAAAGGTTTGTCGGTTCCAATGCTTTTTTCATTGCTCTGGCTTCAGTCAATGGCTGGACATGTAAAGCTATATACGATAGCGAATCATTAATTGGCTTTGCGACTCATGGTCTGGATAAAGAGCATGGCCGCTATGAACTTGTCAGTCTGATGCTTGGACATCAATTTCAGGGGAAGGGCTATGGCATACCGGCTATTGAACTTGTAATTGAGGAAATGAAAGAGAAATATGGGTGCCATGAAATCTACCTATCTGTCATCAAGGAGAACGAGCCGGCTATTTGTGTATATGAGAAAGTTGGTTTTGAACCGACAGGTGAGGTTTTTCAGGCTTTTCATCCGGAACCTATCTATAAGTTAAAAGTGTAAAAAGCCCCTGACTGAATTGTCAGGGGCTTTTGCTTATATTTCAATTTCAACACCATAATGATCTGAAATGATGGGTTTGTTTGTGCCATTAAAAATAACTCGGGAATATTTTGGATGGATCGGATACGATGATAAAATCAAGTCGATGCGCATCTCATGTTTATTTTCGTCCCAGCCGGCAATTTTGCCTTTAACCGTCACTCCTGAATCCTTCTTGTCTGCTAATTCAAAAGTGTCATAAAGCCCTTTGTCAATGAGAAAGTCATAACCTTCATTGCGGACATACGCCGAGCTGTTGAAATCACCCATAAAAATGGCGGGTTCATCTTTAGATGCATGTGCAAGAAGAGATTCAGCCTGAAATTTAAAGGATTCTTCTTCATCATCCCACCAGCCAAGGTGACAAGAATAAAATGTAATTGGTCTGTTTTTGTAAACTATTTTAACACCAATAATTTTTCGTGTCTTCCAGAGTGCCTGGTCTTTATTTTGGGTAATAAAGAAGGAAAAATCCTCCTTTATTTCATGCTTTGTCAATATGGCAAGACCCTCTTCATATATATCATAGCCAATATGTGAGAAATCCCATTTAAAAACGTAATCTTCCACACCTATTTTTCTCAATTCTTCAATTAACAGCAGTGCATAGTTATCTTTTTTGATATGGCCATCTATTAAATGGGCTTTGATATGCTGGCTGACTTCCTGCAGAGCGATGACATCATAGCGGTTCTCCTTAATAGCTTCAGCAAGAATTTTAATTTTTTCCAGCTGCTGTTCCTCCTGCCATGAGTGACAGTTTAGAGTTAATAATTTCATTGTTAAGCTCCCAAAAGGTCTTGGATATCAGATTTAAGGACATCTGCTTTTGGTCCATAAATTGCCTGAACGCCTTTGTCCTTAACGATAAGACCTAAAGCTCCATTCTTCTTCCAGTCCTGTTCACCAGCAACTGATGCAGTGTCCTTTACTGTGACACGCAAGCGGGTCATACAGGCATCAACGTCTTCAATATTTTCTTTTCCGCCTAATAATTCGATTAACACAGGAGCTAGTGAATTTTTCTTGACTGAAGTATCTGAAGATGAAGCAGTATTTTCTTCTTCAATATAGTTTCCATTGCGTCCTGGTGTAGGGAAGTTAAATTTTCTGATCATAAAATTGGCAACCCAAAAGTTTAGTCCGAAGAATACAAGGCAGGCAATTACAAAGTTTACAAGATCCAGCCATAAACCAGCTTTTATAATCATTGGTGTTCTTGTAATCAATTCAATGATGCCAAAAGAATGAACACGGATATTAATAATGTCAACGACTGCAAATGCCAGACCTGTCATAACTGCATACACGATATAAAGAAGTGGAGCAGCAAACATGAACATAAATTCAATCGGTTCTGTTACTCCAGTTAAAAATACCGCCAAACCAGCGGAGAAGAACATCGATTTGTATTTCTTCTTTTTCTCAGGATCTACATTGCGGTACATTGCAAGCGCAATTCCCAATAAGGCAGCAGCGGACAGAATCATTTGGCCAACTTTAAAGCGGGCAGGGGTAACGTCATTCAGCAATTGCTTATAGCTTTCTGTATCTCCTGCAGCCAAAAAGTTATTCAGGTCAGCAATCCATGCGAGCCATAGCGGATCTTGTCCAGCGACCGTTGAACCTGCATTAGAGCCTGTAAGGATTTTATAAGTTCCGCCGAGCTCTGTATAATTAATTGGGACTGTCAGCATATGATGCAATCCAAATGGAAGAAGCAATCTTTCCAGTGCGCCAAAAACAAATGGAGCGATAACAGGTGCTGTATTCCGTGATGTAGCAATCCATTGTCCGAAATCATTTAAAAATCCTTGAATAAATGGCCAAACAATTGATAAGACCAAGGCTGCTGCAACAGAGCCGCCGATTACAGTGAAGGGTACAAATCGCTTTCCATTGAAAAAGGAAAGTGAATTTGGCAATTTATCATAGTTATAATACTTGTTAAATAAATTTGCGCCAAGAAAACCTGAAATAATC
Source organism: Cytobacillus firmus NBRC 15306 (assembly GCF_001591465.1). Taxonomy (GTDB): domain Bacteria; phylum Bacillota; class Bacilli; order Bacillales; family Cytobacillaceae; genus Cytobacillus; species Cytobacillus firmus. Next base: position 27,302 of record NZ_BCUY01000045.1, on the reverse strand, counting down.
CCGACGAATACTCCCATATTTAATGCTGGTGCACCTAAAACAGAAGTGAAATAGTCCGGGACAATAAGATCTTGTCCAAAAAGGGATTTTACCGTGGCCTCGGTATTACCTAACATGTCGGACTTTACTCCGAATATGGCGCCTGTAATTCTATTAATCAGAATGAAAGCAATAAGAGCTGCAAACGCTCCGCCTGCACGCTCCTTAGCCCAGGAACCGCCAATTGCAACTGCAAATAAGATATGAAGATTTGTAATAATGGCCCAGCCGATATCCTCCAAAACTCGTGCAATCGCTTGCACAAATGCTATGTCAGTACCTGTCATGCCAACAAGCTTGCCAAGTGAAATCATAATACCTGCAGCTGGCATTACAGCCACTACTACAAGTAATGCCTTTCCAAACTTTTGCCAGAAATCAAAAGAAAATAATTTTTTCATTGTTCTTCTCTCCCTTATTGTATGGGCTTTCATTATGTGGACTAAAAAAGCATTCCCATAATTTCACAAAAAAATTTCGATGAATGCATGAATTTATTCTATGAAAATACTATTTAGTTTAATTATTATCTTAAAATAACACGGGTGGGAAAATGATGCAACCGTTTGCCTAAAAATTATTTTAGACGTTTAAGTATATCAAAGGTTAGCATTGAAAAATATTTTATAAGTCATTCATCATAAGGAAATATGATTTTATGCATAAAAATAAATTTTTATTTTTAAAAATACATTTTTCTCTTGCTAAAGAAGTATTTCATCCTTTAGAATTTACTAAAAGAAGGATTACCTTCACATAATAGAGTGGATTTCTAAACGAAATTTAAATAAAAATAATTTTGAATAGTGTAAAATCTTCTTGTTTGAGAAGCATTTCATGCTTTATAATTTGCATAAGAAGTTTTTCCTTCACTATTCATGAGGAGCCGGCATGGATAAGAAAACAATGAGCCAGATGATTAAAGAAAGCTATTCCTCACTCTCACCAGGACAGAGGAAAGCTGCTGAATTTATTTTGGAGCATGCTGATGAAGCAGTTTTATTAACAGCATTTCAAATCGGAAGAAATGCAGGAGTCAGTGAGACAACAGTCATTCGTCTTGCGTATGCACTTGGGTTCAGCGGTTATTCCCAAATGCAGGATCGAATCAGAAAAGAGTGGCTTGCCGGGAAACACCAGGATTACATTGAAAATGACTCAGCCATAGAAAATGCTGCGAAAGAGAACCTGTTTAGGAGAGTCATTGATCAAGAGAGGAAAATACTTCGGCAATTGCTTGATCAGGTTGATGAAAGGGAAGTTTGGAAAGCGATTGATGCATTAATACAGGCAGACAGGGTTTATATTGGGGGTTTTGGCAGCTCTTTTGCCGCAGCATACTGGTTTTATTACACACTTAAACAAATAAGGGGAAATGTTTTTATCTCAAGTCCTGGCGGTTTTCTTCCTGAGGATGTGTGTGATTTAACAGAGCAATCGGCCGTTGTCATTTTTTCTTTTCCTCGATACCGGAAAGAAGCGTTAAATCTTGCTTCTATTGCTGAAAGGCAAGGTTCCGGGATTGTTGCCATAACAGACCGCCAGCTTTCGCCAATCGGGCAGATGGCAGCAGTCACACTTACCACTGATGAACTTATGGATACCGGACATCATTCAATTGCTTCGGTTATTAGTTTATTGGAAGTGCTGATCGCAGGTATCGATGAACAGGATCATGAAAGGATTGCCAAAAGACAGCAGGAACTGGAAATCTTATACGCTGATCAGGAATTATTTGTTGAATAATTCTGATCAGCAGGGGAGTTAAATTCAGAATAATAAAAGGGGGCGTAACACATGAGCAGTCTTTCAAAGAAATTCATTCAGCAGGAGGAAACGGAATCCTATACAGCCGGGGACTATCTGAAATTTCTAATTCCTTCACTGGTCGGGGTTTTACTATTTATGGTGCCGATTCAAGGAGAAGAAGGGATTACCATTCCGGTTGCATATTTAGCAAATCAAATTAACGGGTTGCTGGGTGCTTCCATACCCGCGATTACGGTTACTATAATGGCTCTATCAGTTATTGGTTCACTGATAGCGGTAATTTTTAAACCGGGCTTTATCTTAAATAGTCCATATTTGAACAAATTATTGAATGTCAGTAAATTTTGGGTGGCAGCCCGTTTGCTTGGAACTGTTTTTGCTATTATTACTTTATTTAAAATTGGTCTGGAACCAGTATATTCAGAGAACACGGGCGCACTCTTAATTTATGATCTGATTCCAATCCTGTTTACTACATTTCTTCTGGCAGGTTTATTGCTGCCGCTTTTATTAAATTTTGGCCTTCTGGAATTTTTTGGTGCATTATTGATTAAAGTAATGAGGCCTGTTTTTAAGCTGCCGGGGCGTTCTTCGCTTGATTGTCTGGCATCATGGGTAGGTGATGGGACAATTGGAGTCCTGTTAACAACAAAACAATATGAAGAAGGATATTATACAAAGCGGGAGGCGGCAGTTGTTGCAACTACCTTCTCGGTTGTTTCCATTACGTTTACGATTGTCATTATACAATATTTAAATTTAGAACAATATTTCATACATTACTATTTAACAATTGTCCTTGCTGGTCTTGTGGCAGCTGTTGTAATGCCGCGGATTCCGCCATTATCCAGAAAAGCAGATACTGCTTATGAAGGGACAGTGATGAAGGAGGAAACTTCCATCCCTTCACATACTACACCTGTTAAATGGGGATTAAATAATGCTATTAAAAAGGCACGTACCAATAATAGTGCTGCAGCTGTTGTAAAAGAAGGTTTCGAGAATGTTTTGGACATGTGGATGGGAGTTTTGCCAATTGTTATGGCAATTGGAACGGTTGCCCTGGTGATTGCTGAATTCACCCCTGCTTTTACAATTATTGGCAAGCCGTTTGAACCGATCCTGGCTCTCATGCAAATTCCGGAAGCGGCAGAAGCGGCTCAGACAATGGTGGTTGGATTTGCAGACATGTTCCTTCCCGCTGTCATCGGCAGCGGCATTGAAAGTGAAATGACAAGATTTGTCATTGCTTGTGTCTCTGTAACACAGCTCGTTTACATGTCTGAAATGGGCGGCCTGCTTCTAGGGTCAAATCTCCCTGTCAGCATCAAGGATTTAATTCTTATTTTCCTTCTCCGCACGATTATTACGCTGCCGATTGTAGCTGCTGTAGCTCATATTATATTTTAGGAATTTTATCGCAATATGGGGGGAAAGGGGAAGGTTATGAAGCAAGAAGCATTAACATCACTGGTCATTAAAAACCTTCACACAGTTAAGGATCTTGAAGCTGTATATGAGCTTGAAGCAAGAATATGGAGTGTGGAAGAAGCTGTGCCTGTTAATCATACAGTGGCAGCGGTTAAAAATGGAGGGGTTGTGTTAGGCGCGTTCCTGGGAGAGGAACTGATTGGTTTTCAATACAGCTTTCCCGGCTTTGACGGCACAAAGGTATATCTTTGCTCTCACAGCCTTGGGATTCACCCGAAGTATCGGGCATTCGGGATTGGGGAAAAGCTGAAAAATGCGCAAAAACAGACTGCACTTAAGAAAGGTTATGATCTCATTTCATGGACCTACGACCCTCTTGAAACTGTAAATGCCAATCTCAATCTTCATAAGCTCGGGGCTGTATGCACTCAATATATAGAAAATGCTTATGGTGAAATGTCAGACCATATGAATGCCGGCATACCATCTGATCGATTTTTAGTTGAGTGGCGGATTCAGGATGTTTGTCCTGAACGCAGGTGGTCTGCTGAAGTTCTGCCAAGGGCAATAGAAACAGGGGCCGCTGATGGTTCGGCTGTCCCTGAAAAAGTAAATTTAGACTATGAAAATGAAAAAATTCTTATACCAGTCCCAGGGAATTTTCAGGACATAAAAAAGCGGGATTTTGAATTGGCTCTTAAATGGAGAAAGAGCACGAAAGAAGCATTTGCTCATTATCTCAGCAAAGGCTGGATTGTAACAGATCTTATAAAGGACGAGGCTGCGGAAAATCAATACTTATATCTTTTGGAAAAAGAGATAATGCCGGGAGAATGAGAAAATGGAAATTAAAAGCATCGTTTTAAGGCACGTAAAAATGGAGCTGCTGAATCCATTTACTACAAGTGTAGGAACAGAAGTAGATAAGGACTTTATTCTGGTAGAAGTTAAATCAATAAGCGGACAGTCAGGGTGGGCGGAATCGGTATCCATTGTGGAGCCAATCTACAATGAAGAAACAGTTAAAACAAATTGGCATATTATGAGTGATCATTTAATACCCATCCTTTTTGCATCAGAGATTCGGCACCCTGATGATGTTTCAGAGGCTTTCAGGCCAATCAGGGGAAATTTTAATGCCAAAGCAGCGCTGGAGGGTGCTGTCTGGGACCTTTATGCCAGGGAGAGTGGGATCTCGCTCTCAAAAGCTCTGGGCGGGGAAAAGGAAAAAATAGAGGTGGGCGTTAGTGTCGGAATTCAGAAGTCAGAAATAAAGATGCTTAAGCAAATTGAAGGATATGTAAATGAGGGTTACCAGCGGATCAAAGTGAAAATTAAGCCTGGCTGGGATGTACATATCTTAAAAGCCATCCGTGCCCAGTTTCCTGATATTAAGCTTATGGCTGATGCTAATTGCGCCTATACACTTAATGATATTAGTCATCTTCAAAGGATGGAGGAGTTTAATCTAATGATGATTGAACAGCCTTTGGATCATGATGATATTATCGACCATGCCAAGCTTCAAAGTCATTTGAAAACACCAATTTGCCTGGATGAAAGTATTCATACCTTTGAGGATGCCAGAAAGGCGATTGAGCTTGGAAGCTGCAGAATCATAAACTTAAAAATTGGCCGGGTTGGCGGGCTAACAGAGTCAAGAAAAATTCACGACCTTTGCAGAGATCATAATATTCCGATGTGGTGCGGCGGAATGCTTGAAGCTGGAATAGGACGTGCACACAATATTGCCATAACTTCCCTATCCAATTTTACACTTCCTGGTGATACCGCCCCGTCTTCTCATTATTGGAAAGAAGATATCGTCGAACCTGAAGTCACTATGGAAGACGGTTTTATATACGTGCCCCAGGGCCCGGGAATAGGCTTTGAGCCTAATCGCTCTAAAATAGAGGATGTAACACTTTACAGCAGGACTTTTTCAAATTAATAAAGAGAAACTTCAATCAGTGGGGGGTTCCTTATCCCCACTGATTGTTAGTTGAACCAATCGGGTCTTACTGCCCGTTAGCCTGGGCTGTTCTCCATCTTGCTATTGGAACAGCATTATTTGCAATTCTTTGTGAGGCGGGAGTATTTGCCTCCTCTTCCAGCAGGATCAGAAGGGTTGGGGAAAAGAGCGGTAATCCTTATTATGGATGATATCCATACCAAAAAAGGCAGTCAAGTGACATGCCTTTTTTGTTTTGTTATTTTTGCAGATCTTTTTTAGTAATTTCGCTTCGGATATTTGCCTCTCTTGAGAACTCTGGATCCTGCTTTTTATTATTTGGATATTTTTTTTTTCTTTCGCGGTTGTCATTTTTGTTGGTCATAGGTCTGCCTCCAATGGTAAGTGTACTGTTAGGTGTGCAAAAAGACCGGCCCCAGGGCAGGGCCGGTAGCCCAGAAAGCACTTTTACTGATTTTGCTGATTTTTAAGCTGCTGCTCTGCCATTGCGACAAGGCGCTTTGTCATTTCCCCGCCGACAGAACCGTTTGCTCGTGCGGTTGTATCAGCACCAAGCTGAACTCTAAACTCATTGGCAATCTCCTGTTTCATTTGATCCAATACATTTCCTGCACCGGGTACCAAAAGTTTGTTTCTTGCCATGATACATCACTCCCGACGATAAATTGAGCAAATAAATGCTCGTTTTTAACTTAACCGATTAAAGAACAGCAGATGCACCTATAAAATTGCCAATCCAAATAATCTATTCATGTAAGGTTTTATAACATATAAATTATAAAACTTCAAAAAACTTATTGACATCAGTGTAAAAAAGAGTAAAATAAGGATTAAATTTATAATATGTAAGGAAATATAACATGAATTTAATGTTAGTTCTTACATAAAAAATAGGGAGGAATTACAATTGGAGGCGACTTTTTTAATGAATAGTCTTTGGGTGATGCTGGGGGCCATTTTAGTCATTTTTATGCTTGGCGGGTTTATTATGCTGGAAGCCGGTTCTACCAGGATGAAAAATGCAGGTCATATTGCAGGAAAAACGATCTTTACCTTTGGTTTATCATCATTAGTGTTTTGGGCAGTGGGCTTTGGCTTCATATTTGGCAGTAATGCAAATTTCCTGGTCGGGCTTACAAATTTCTTCTACTCAGGTGCTGAACTTGATGGAATGGGCTTATCATCTTCTGTATTCTTCGTATTCCAGATGGCGTTTGCCGGTATTGCCATCACGATTGCACTAGGCGGATTTGCTGAACGTGCAAAACTATCCGTTTACCTCATTTTCACCGTATTATTTTCCGCAATTGTTTATCCTGTCGTCGCACATTGGATTTGGGGAGGAGGCTGGCTGGCTGAACACGGCAAGCAGGACTTTGCTGGTTCAACAGTGGTTCACTTAACAGGTGCTATGGCAGCCTTGGCCGCTACTATTTTGCTCAAGCCCCGAATTGGAAAGTTTAACAAGGACGGTTCGGCAAACAATATTTACGGCCATAACCAAGTATATACAGCCTTGGGTGTACTGATCCTTTGGGTTGGCTGGTTCGGTTTTAACGCCGGGAGTACATTGACTGTGGAAGATGGGTTCTTTGGATTTGTAGCTCTTAATACAAATCTTGCAGCGGGAGCAGGCGCAGTAGCAGCTTTAATTATATCCTGGGTGGTTATGGGAAGATCGGATGTGCCGACAATGCTAAACGGAGCTCTTGCTGGCCTGGTAGCTATTACAGCTTCCTGTGCATTTGTAGATACATGGGCAGCTGTTGTCATAGGGTTTGTAGCAGGAATTCTGGTATTTTACAGTGTGCGTTTCTTTGAAAAGAGAAGAATCGATGATCCCATTTTTGCATTATCTGTTCACGGTGCAGCTGGGGTTTGGGGGACAATTTCCACAGGATTCTTTGCAACACCCGAATTGGCTGCAGTCGGAAAGCCTGGGTTGTTTTATGGCGGAGGTTTTGAACAGCTGGGAGTCCAGTTTCTGGGTGTAGCTGTATCCGGTCTTTATGCTTTTGCTGTATCGTTCATTATTTTGGCCGCAGCCAAGAAAGTATTGGGAGGACTTCGGGTATCAGAAGAAGAAGAAATTATGGGATTAGATTTAAGTGAACATGGAAGCTACGGGTATCCGGAAGTCTTTATGGCTGAGGAAAACAAAAGATTAAGTTCATAAGCAAGACTCGAGCTTTCTTAAAGGAAGTGCCTGAATGGAATCATCATTTAATTCTTACCAATCCCTGAAAAAGTGGAAAGAGGAGCAGATAATAAAATATCCCAATGATACCAATGCCCTGAATGAATTCCACGACGTCACCATGAAAGCTGTTTTTACCATTGCTTCGGAGCAATTGAAAATAGAAAGATCACCTTCATGGAGGTTTGCCTGGTTTACGATGGGAAGTAGCGGGAGAAAGGAACAAGGCTTCCTGAGTGACCAGGACCATGGATTGATTTTTGAACCGGGAGACGAAGAAGCAGAAGCGTATTTTCTACAGTTGGGCGAGGAAATTTCAAGAGGTCTTCATGAAGCTGGATATCCCTATTGCGAAGGGAAAGTGATAAGTTCAAATCCGTTGTGGTGCAAGCCGCTTTCTAAATGGAAAAGGCAGATTCAGGCGTGGATGAAGGAGGAGAGTCTAGAGACGATAAGAAATCTTCACATTTTTTATGACAGCAGAGTGCTTGTTGGGAAAGAGGTGTATATTGCTGAATTGAAGTCCTGTATCCACCAGAATATCCAAAAATGCCCTCATTTGCTGACCAGAATGTTGGAGACCAGTATGCATATAAAGAAATCGGTTGGTCCATTTGGCCAGCTTCTGACAGAGGAAAAGGGGGAGCATCAAGGAGAGCTGGATTTAAAAAATGCCGCATTTATTCCTTATGTAAATGCGGTTAGAATCCTTGCAGCCAAGGAAGGGTTATCGGAGACATCCACTATTGACCGAATGGGCAAGCTCAAAAAAATGAAATGTTATGAGGAGGAAATGGGTAAATATAAAAGTAATTTTGCTGCTTTGTTAAAATGGAGGCTCCAATCATACAGGCAAAGCGATACTTATGATGATACCCATTACCTTCAACTGAAATCCTTACTTGAATCTGAAAGAAATGAATTGAAGAAAATTTTAAAGGATGGCAAAAAGCTTCAACGGTTTGTGATTCGGGCCATTGAAAAGGGTGAAGTTTAATGGGATTCCATCCTTTTGTCCAATTTGTCAGAAGTATTCAAGGAAAACTTCAAACTAATATGTTCGGTGGGATGAATGGTCAAAATCCGCAGCATATCGCATTTATAAGGCAAATGCAGAGGGAACTGGAGAATACTGATGTAATGGCTATTCCATTCAAAAAACTGAATGTGACTGTCTTTGATATTGAGACAACAGGATTTTATCCGGATAAAGGGGATCAGATTATTTCGATTGGTGCGATTAAAATTATTAGCGGGAAAGTCAGTGAAGACAATTTTTATTCACTTGTTCATTTTGATGAGCCTCTTCCAAGTGAAATAAAAGAGCTGACAGGTCTATCTGAGGATGATTTAGAAAAAGCTCCTCCCCTCTCGGAGGTATTGATTAGCTTTCTTGAATTTGTAAAGGAAATGCCGCTTGTTGCCCATCATGCGAACCACGAGAAAAGCTTTATGCAGTACAGCAGCTGGAAGCTTTTTCGCACGCCATTCAAGCACAGGATATTAGATACTTCCTTCCTATATAGGATAACTGATCCTAATAAAGTATTATGGAAATTAGAAGATATCTGTGAATTTTATAACATCCCTGTTAAGGAGCGCCATCATGCGCTGGGAGATGCAAAGCTGACAGCTATCCTCTGGTGCTGCTTAATCGAGGAAGTTCATAAAGTAGGGTGCTCAAATTTAAAAGAAGTATACGAGTGCATTGCCAGGTTAAGGTGAAAAAAGGCAGCTTTTGATGGGAGAAGACGAAGCCAGCTGAGGTAACTTCGGACAGAAATCCTGTGGTAAAGCCAGTTTGAGTCTGAAGCCGAGGCAACTTCAGACAGAAACACCGGGATTAGGGAAGTTTGAGTCCGAACCTGAAGCAACTTCGGACACAATCCCCTCAAAGGTCCCAATTACTGTCTCAACCCCAAAAAAGATGCCAATAACCAATAAATCTAATTAAATAAAAGCCCCAATCACTATGAGATTGGGGCAAATTTGGTATTCCTGAGGCTCGGGGCAAAAAGCGCAAAATTCTCCCTTAGAATTCCCCGTCAAATGGAGTAAAAGGGATGTTAAGTCTATTCTCAACTGCTCTTAGTCTTTGATTTAGCCGATTAAGCCTTCGTGTATGGCGGTCAACGGTCTGGTTTAGCATTCTAACCTGGTCAGTCAGATTGACCAGCTGCCTGTTAAGCCTGGTAATTTCTCTGGATTGTTCCTGATTTTGCCTTTCCAAAGCAGTAACCCTTCTTTCGAGCTGCTGGGGCTGTCTGTCACTATCATATTGTTCGAACTGCTGAATTTCATATTCAGGGGTGAAGTGGGCTGCTGGCTGAGGAAGATAACCTTGATAATAGCCATATGGATACATTGGGCACTCTCCTTTTATGCAAAAATCCTATAACTCCATATAATCTATGCATAAATGGGCGGAGAGACACGGCAAATGCCTATTTTAATGGCGGGCTGTTTCTTTGTGGTCAATATTATCTTAGAAGGGAAGGTTTTAAAACGGCCGCCTCTGTTTACATGAAAGGGGGGACTTTGCTGATTTCCGAAACAAGAGAAGAAAGTGACTGCATCTGCTGGTCATCGAGGTCAAAAGCAATTTTGATCTTGTTTTCCAGATCAGCTGTTACTCTTCTCTTGCCCACCTCAACCAGAGCTATTAAAGAGAAGCTGCAGCTGACTACTCTTGCGAAATCACGCTGTGTCATGTTATAGCTCTTTCTGATTAACTTAATAATTTCTTTGTTCATTCTCATTCATCCTTTAACAATTCACCCATTCTCTCAGGGCTATGTTTTTTGTCTTATAGCTATTAAATTAGCATTGTGCTATAGGTTTGTCAAAGTAATTTAATGACACTGGAAAAGCAGTTTAGTAGATTGGCTGCAGGTATAATAACTAATATAAGGGGATAAAAAGAAAATAGAAGGGGGCTTTCACTGTTGAATATACTTTGGGATTTTGATGGCACTTTATTTGATACATATCCAGCTTATACAGCAATCGTCAGAGAGATTATAAGTGATGAAAAGGTTTCCGATGAAGAGATTTTTTGTCAGCTAAAGGTTTCTTTTAGCAATGCTTTTCAACATTTCAATTTAAATGAAGAGCAAATAAAAACAATCAGGATGAGGGCGAGACGGTTGCGTCCAAATGATTTAAAGCCTTTTCCTGAAGTGGAGAAGGTTCTAAAGCAGGCTGATAAGAATGTGATCATGACTCACAAGGAAAGAGATGATGTTCTATCCATATTAACCTTTCATAAATTAGATGGATACTTTACCGATATGGTAGCAGGAGACGATGGCTATCCGCGTAAGCCTCACACAGCTTCATATGAATTTCTGCATGAAAAGCATAAGGTGGAATTAGCAATAGGGGACAGGAAAATAGACATTCTGCCGGCAAAGAAACTTGGCATCAGGACCTGCCTTTTTCAGAATGAAACCCCTGGAGCAGATTACTATCTGAACCACTATAGGGAATTTAATAAGACAATAAAGCCATATTAGTAAAGAAGCCTGACACCCTTTTGGGTGCCAGGAGTTTAATTTTTATTATTTCTTTTAACTCTGATTTTGACCTTAATAGTATCATGGATTTCTTATGTTCTTGTTCCATCGTCATATTTATCGCCAAACAGCTTTTTCTTTTTTATTGTTTCAAAGTCTGCTTTGTATTTTTCTTCTGTAGATGAACAGCTCTTTATTTTTGATCCGTTTTTTTCTTCTTCTTTCTCTTGCTTTAAGTCTTCCATTGGAATAGGATCAACATTCTTTTCGCTTTCATACTTGTCAAATAAACTTTCTTTTTCGGTTTTATATTGCTCGGGGTTATCCATCTTTCCATTCTGAATGTTTTTGTCAGCCATATTTGTCACCCTCCTTATTTCCGGTTTTCTTCCTGAGGTTTTTCAGGTTCTCTTTGGGGTTCGATATCTCTATCGTTCTCTTGCTTTTTATCTTGTTCTATAGAATTATTTTTTTCAGAATAGGTTTTATCCGCCATAGTTAAACCCTCCTTTAACTGTTAGTATTCATTACCCTCTGAAGGCAGAGCAAAACCTAAATGACGATTAGCAAAGACCTGCAAGAGTTTAACGGCTTAATCCGAAATAAGAGAAGATGCTCTGTAAGGGATCTACCATAAAAAATGCACCTTCACTCTTGTGTGAGGTGCATTTTTAACGTTTCAAGCAGCTTTTAAGTTGGGGTTATTCTTGCTCAGCTGCCTTTGTTTTACGATTTGATAAACATACCAGCCTGTAATAAAGAGTGTAATAACTGATCCGATGATCATTGATAGTTGATAATCCATTTGAAATCCTTCAGGGGCATAGAAGATATAGGTGGATACTACACCGGTCATAAACAATGCAGGAACACCGCAAATCCAATGGAATTTGTTATTTTTCAAAAGATACATAGTGGCTGTCCAAAGCATGACCGCCGCTGTAACCTGATTTGTCCATCCGACATATCTCCAAAGGAATGAGTAATCGATTGTTGCCAGATATAAAGTAGGAAGAGCCACAGGTAAAGTGGTGATGACAACCTTCCATTTCCCATCCATTTTTATTAAAGATGAAAGTGATTCTGCCAGCATCATTCTTGAAGAACGAAGGGCAGTATCTCCGGTTGTTATCGGCAGGATGATTACACCTAGTATAGCAAGGATTCCTCCGAGCGTACCAAGGAGACTGCCCGAAATTTCATTAACCACTCCCGCTGGGCCACCAGCAGCTAATGCATCTTGAAGCCCTCCTGTTCCGCCGAAAAAGCTCATGCCCGCTGCTGCCCAGATTAAGGCAATAATTCCTTCGCCAATCATGGCGCCATAGAAAACCTTTCTTCCATCACTTTCCTTTTTTAATGTACGTGAGACAATTGGACTTTGTGTTGAATGAAAACCTGAGATCGCTCCGCATGAAATGGTGACCATCAGTAAAGGCCAGATTGGAAGTTCACCTGGATGAAGATTAGACAGTGTTACATTCGGTATGGATTTTTCACTGAAAAGCAGTGCGACTGCAATGGAAACTGCCATAAAAATTAATATTGCACCAAATAAAGGATAAATCTTTCCGATTATACGGTTTACTGGCAAAACAGCTGCCAGAATAAAGTAAGCAAAAATAATGAGCAATGATGCCATAAAACTTAATGGAGTTATACTTGAAATCAGCTGTGCCGGACCGGCAGTAAATGCAGCGGCAACCAAAACCATTAAGAGAATTGAAAATATATTAATGAACGTTTTGGCCGGTCTTCCTAAATATCTTCCGACAATGCTTGGAAATTGTTCCCCTTTATGCCTTAGAGAAAGCATCCCTGAAAAATAATCATGAACCGCCCCGGCAAAAATAGAACCGGCCACAATCCAGATAAAAGCTGCGGGTCCGTATAATGCGCCCATAATTGCACCGAAAATGGGACCTAACCCTGCAATATTCAAAAGCTGAATCAAGCTGCCTTTCCACCAGCTCATCGGAACAAAGTCCATTCCGTCTTTTTCCGTATAAGCGGGTGTAGGGCTGCTGTCATTAATACCAAATATACGCTCTACTACCTTGGAATAAATGGCATAACCTGCAATCAGCAAAACAATCGAACCTAAAAAAGTCGCCATGAGAAAAACCCCCTGTTGTAAGAAAATATAAGTATAATCTGAAACTTAAGAATATGTTGAATATTGTACAGGGTAACTGGAATAAAAAGCAAGCTTATTTCAGAAAAAAAGATATTTTCCGATAATAAATAACTGGGATTGGGTAAGTGATGGGGGTCAAATAATGAAGGAACCCTCCTGCAAATGAAACCATAAGCTACTATAAGTTCATTTGAAGGGGGGAAGACAATGATTATCCTTTCGAATAATCAGAATAAACCGGGGGCTTCCAGCTTTTTTGGAGTTCAGCGTGAAATTTATCTGGCGCTGGAGAGCAGTCCCGAGACTCATCAATACGATTCAATGCATGAACTGCTATTTGATATCCTTTTAAGGGAGAATATTATTAAAGCAGCCAGGCAGCTTCATGGGAGCCGTGTGGAGTTTGCACCCTTTAACACATCACGGTTCAATCCGCGCATATGGAGAAGGACGAATTATGGATATCTTCTTGATCCATCTGTTTTACCGTCAGATGCGATCATGGATGTGTTTACGAACAGCTGGGAATATGCTTTTGAATGTACAACAGCCATTGTGCTGATTTTTTATAAAGCTGTATTGGACTCCATCTCTGTCAGCCGCTTCAATACATTATTTCAGGGACTTCTTGTATGGGACTGGAATTATGATCATGACCTGTCGATTGTTACAAAAAGGGGCCGGAATTTCATACCTGGAGACGTCGTTTATTTTTACAATCCTGATTATGATCATCCAGTTTGGACAGGTGAGAATTCTGTTTATTTGGGCGGTGGCATGTTCTTTGGGCATGGGGTAGGCATGGAAAGCGAAGCAGGGATGATAAGAGCTCTTAACACGCTAAGAAAGCCAGGTGCTACAAGGGATGCTTATCTCATTTCACAGCATAGCCGATTGAACGTGAAGTATCTATCACAGTTTGCCAAGCGGCCATTGTCTGTATTGTGAAACGAAATTAAGCTGACATTTCAATAGGGTGAATCGCTTATTTTTCAGAAGCTATTCACCCTAAATTATCCTCAATTCTAGTATATTAAGACGATTTTTCTCATAACCCGTTATTTGTATCCTTAAGAAGGCATATTTCCTGTGAATGTGGGAAAACAAAAGATAATGATTATAGATATATACACCAAATTACTTGATGTTCAAACATTAAAGGAGACAGAAATATGAAATTATCCCAGGTTATTAATTGCCTAAAGGATAGCGGGGAGATGGGTGTACTTACAAACGATCCTGATATTACAGGGGTCGAAATGGATTCACGCAAAGTGGGGAAAGGAAGCCTTTTTGTTGCAATTAAAGGTTTTCAGGCAGATGGACATGACTTTATTGGACAAGCTGTTGAAAATGGTGCTGCTGCCGTAGTGGGTGAGGAAGCCATTGAATTAAATGTGCCCTACATAAAAGTAACAGATAGCAGAAAGAGTCTTGGGAAACTGGCGAGCTGCTTCTATGATCGGCCGTCAAGAAAGCATAAAATAATAGGCATTACGGGAACTAATGGGAAAACGACCACCGCCTATATTTTAAAGCATATATTGGAGACTGCAGGCAGGACCTGCTCCCTCTTGGGAACTGTCTCCAATATAATAAATAATGAGGAATATAAGACCAGCAACACGACGCCGGATGCCCTGCAGATTCAAAAAATGCTGAGTAAAAGCCATGATGAGTTTGTCGTTATGGAGATTTCTTCTCATGCGCTGGAACAGTCAAGAACAGAAGGTCTGGAATTAGACTACGGGCTATTTACTAATCTGGCTCATGACCATCTTGATTATCATAATAATATGGATCAGTATTTTTATGATAAGAAGAAAATCTTTACCCTGTTAAAAGAAGGCGGGAAAGGAGTCGTAAATGGTTATAATTCGTGGGGAGAAAAAATGACAGAGCATCTGCAAAAGGAAAAGATTCCTTTGATTACGCTGGGTGATGAGAAGTGCTGTTCAATAAAAGACACTGCTATAAATGGGAAGACTGTTTTTATTCTTGAGATGAGAGGGAGATCGTTTGAAATTGAATTTCCTCTTCCGGGCCACCATAATGTTTATAATGCAGCAATGGCTTTTCTGACAGGTATTGATTTGGGGATAGACCCGGAATATATGATTAAGGCTCTGGCTTCATTTCCGGGTATACCTGGCCGTTTTGAAATGATTATTCATCCATCAGGAGCTAAATTTGTCGTGGATTATGCTCATACAGTGGATGCATTTGAATATTGTCTGGACACAGCGAAGCAGCAGGGGGCTGAAAGAATCTTTCAAATTTATGGATTCCGGGGCGGAAGAGATCAATCAAAACGTGTGGATATGATTAAAGTTACGGCAAAATACTGCCATAAATTTTATTTAACCGCTGATGACCTCAACGATGAGTGTGAAAATGAAATGTTAAGCAAATTAATTTTTCTGAATAAAGAATATGGAGAAGGTAAGGGTGAAGTGATCCCCGACCGGACAATGGCTATCCGGAAAGCTTGGTCTGAAGCAAAAGAGAATGACTGGATCTTTATTACCGGGAAGGGACCTGAAGCTTATCAACAGTCATTTGCTTTACCGGCAGATAATGATTTGGAAACCTTAAAGCTGCTGAAAACCGGAAGAAAACAGGCAGTCTTATAAAAAAGGGTGCAGACCATGACTTGGACTGCACCCTTTTTGTCTATTCAATAAGGTCTAAATAATCAGCTACAATTCCATCCAATGGATAATGCTTTAATTTATCTGCTTCTTTTTTCGAACGCACAGTCCAGGCGATTGCTTTCATGCCATTCGCATGAATTAGATCGATCACCCGCTTATTAACCACTGTCCACTTAGGATTCAGGTAGCTTGCATATTCGGCAATATTTTTTATCTCCATTTTGTCAGGAGGATAGTTGATTAAGATGGCGACAGGGATTTCCGGCATCAGTTCATGAAATAATCTCATTGAAGCTGTTTCAAATGACTGCACAATAATTTGTTCTTTACCTTTTGAATCAAGTTTTCTTTTTTTTAGTTCCTCGGCGATCATCTTTTCAATGCCCGGATATAGGGACGGTTTTTTTAACTCAATTAAAAGCCCGACGCGGTCCGCGTATTTGTCCAAGACCTCTTCAAATGAAGGGATACAGGCACCGCTGAATTTTGTAGAAAACCAGCTGCCGGCATCCATTTTTCTGAGCTCATCGAAGGTAAAGTCAGAGACTTTTCCTTTATGGTCAGTTGTGCGGTCTACAAGGGAATCGTGAATCACGACCAGCCTTCCATCCCTGCTTAATTGCACATCAATTTCCAGATAATCTGCTCCCATTTCGATTGCGCGCTCATATGAGGGAAAAGTATTTTCCGGGCAGTAGCCGGCAACTCCCCGATGGCCAATTCTTTTTATCTTATGTGAATTATTTGCTATTTTCTTAATGCCGAAAAATGAAATAACTGTAGCTAAAGCTGTAAAAATCACATTTTTCATTACCTTCAAAGTCATTTCTCCTCGCCATTTTTGCTCATCTTAAAGGATGTGAAAACATTTTGTCAACTGCAGAGGATTCCTTCGAAAACCGAGTTTTCCCTGTTCATTCCCAATCCTCATAAACAATTGTACCGCCAGTCAAATCCAGGGTATTTCTTTCGCCTTTATAAAAAAGTTTTCCTTCTTCTTCAACTATAAGGTTTTCATATGTAAATACACTCTTTCCGGAAGGAAGCTGGATGATGATTTTCTCACCCAGTTCTTTTTTGGGGGCTTCTATAGTAATGAGGCTTTGAGAATAAAAATATAATGCTGTAAAGATAGCCGCTATACATCCCAATAGGACAATTGACACCAGCATAAATTTACTCTTAGGCTTCTCCATATGCAATTCAGACCTTGTCATGATCCCTCTCCCTCCGCTAACCAGATATATTGGTCTATTCCACCATTTTTCACCATTTAATCCTAAATAGGATTTTAAATCCTCAAATATGGTATGCATGAATAGTAATAAAAATGACTATAACAGGGTGAAAGTTAGACAAGCTGAAGAAGCAGCAGTAATAATTGGGAAAAAGTTAAGAAAAATGAAACAATTCCTGGTCTTTGTCCGTATATAATTTAAGCTTTAATAGTAAAAAGGAAGGAGGCACGGGATAGATAGCCTAACTATAAAAATGGATAGGGTGCATTTTATGGAATTATTTGGTTTACCTATTCAGACCATTTATCTCAGCACACTTATTTTTTCTGGTATCTTAATTATTTTGTATGTGTTTTTTGGAGATATGGCAGATGGAATTGGGGAGGGCAGCTTTCTAAATCCAGTACTGATTCTGGCATTTATTACTTTTCTCTCCGCTGCAGGCTATATCTTTGAAATGACAACCACTCTAAATAGCGCAGTCATTCTTTTGATAGCGGCTGTTATTGCGGTTTTGCTGGATATATTGCTGAATATCTTTGTTCTTATACCATTAGCTTCTGCTGAAGAATCTCTCGTTTACACAGATGAATCCTTAAGGGGGAGAGTAGGTACGGTATTAATTCCTATACCGGAGAATGGTTTCGGTGAGGTTTTAATTGAAAATATAAGCGGGAGAATATCCAAGCCTGCTTCAAGCTATGAAAATACGGTCATAGCAGAAGGAAGCAAAGTGCTGATTG
The DNA here is from genome assembly GCF_001591465.1 of Cytobacillus firmus NBRC 15306. GTDB lineage: Bacteria > Bacillota > Bacilli > Bacillales > Cytobacillaceae > Cytobacillus > Cytobacillus firmus. The sequence goes on along the minus strand of NZ_BCUY01000045.1, from coordinate 9,606 downwards.
TTGAAGTCGCAAATGGAGTTATTAAAGTGATTGATTACAAAGAATTATAGACAGGGGGACACAATATGTTAATGGTTTGGGTTGTAATTGGAATTGCAGCATTTTTGCTGATTGCTCTGCTAGGTGTGTTCATTACAAAATATCGGACTGCTGGGCCGGATGAAGCGTTAATTGTAACAGGCAGTTACTTGGGAAGTAAAAATGTCCATGTTGACGAATCAGGAAATAAGATAAAAATAATCAGAGGCGGAGGAACATTTGTACTTCCTGTCTTTCAACAGGCAGAGCCATTGAGCCTCCTGTCAAGCAAACTGGAGGTTACCACTCCGGAAGTATATACCGAACAGGGAGTTCCTGTCATGGCAGATGGAACTGCAATTATTAAAATCGGCGGGAGTATTGGGGAAATTGCTACTGCTGCAGAACAGTTCCTTGGTAAATCTAAGGAAGATCGGGAAAATGAAGCGAAAGAAGTTCTTGAAGGACATTTGCGGTCAATTCTGGGATCAATGACGGTCGAAGAAATATATAAAAACAGGGATAAATTTTCCCAGGAGGTTCAAAGGGTAGCGTCACAGGATCTGGCCAAAATGGGTTTGATCATTGTTTCTTTTACAATCAAAGATGTCCGTGACAAAAATGGATATCTTGATTCATTGGGAAGGCCAAGAATAGCCCAGGTTAAAAGGGATGCGGATATTGCCACGGCTGAAGCTGAAAAGGAAACCCGGATTAAACGGGCAGAAGCAGCAAAGGATGCCCAAAAAGCAGAACTTGAAAGGGCAACTGAAATAGCTGAAGCCGAGAAAGAAAATCAAATGAAAATGGCTGACTACAGAAGGGAACAGGATATTGCCAAAGCACGGGCTGACCAGGCATATGACCTTGAGACAGCCAGAGCAAAGCAGGAAGTTACCGAGCATGAAATGCAAATCAGAATTATAGAACGTCAAAAGCAAATTGAACTTGAAGAAAAAGAAATCTTAAGAAGAGAACGCCAATATGATTCCGAAGTGAAGAAAAAAGCAGATGCAGACAGATATGCTGTTGAGCAGGCGGCAGAGGCAGAAAAGAAAAAGCAAATTGCCGAAGCGGATGCAAACCAATATAGGATTGAATCACAGGCCCGTGCAGAAGCTGAAAGAGTTAGGGCAGATGGGATGGCCAAGGCTGATTCACAGCGCGCCCAAGGTGAATCTGAAGCAGAAATCATTCGCCTAAAAGGTCTGGCAGAAGCAGAGGCAAAGAGAAAAATCGCCGAGGCATTTGAACAGTATGGCCAGGCAGCCATGATGGATATGGTCATTAACATGCTTCCGGAATATGCGAAACAGCTTGCAAGCCCGTTATCGAATATTGATAAAATTACAGTGGTTGATACAGGGAGTGACAGCACTAATGGAGGTGCCAATAAAGTAACCGGCTATGCCACCAACCTGATGTCCACGATGCAGGAAAGCCTGAAAGCTTCATCCGGCATTGATGTGAAGGAGCTTCTCCAAAACTTTTCAGGCAAAGGAAACGTCCGCCAAAGCCTGGAGCAGATGACTGAGGAAATAAAAGAAAAAGAACCCGTCCAGCCTTCTAAAGGTATCCAGGCCACTCTTGCTGATAAGAAATAATGAAATTGCCTATTTTTATCTGGGGAGATAACCTGGAAATGCCGTTATATCAACAAAAATCCGAAGCCTTCACACCGAAGGCTTCTTTTTTGAGCAGAAAACTGTGTATTTGTCTATCGCACAATCTGGGTGAATTGAATAGGATATATTGAATCAAACAAAGGAGGTAATTGACTATGTCAGACGGTTGCGGTTACGGCGGCGGTTTCGCCCTTTTAGTTGTATTGTTTATTTTACTGATTATTATCGGTGCTTCTTGGGGTTACGGTGGATTCTACTAATAAAACAAGCAGACACATTTAATCGGCAAGGGAGGGGATTTTATAATGTATGGCTACGGATATGGCGGCTGCGGTTACGGTGGTGCTGGATACAGCGGGGGCTTTGCGCTAATTGTGGTTCTATTCATCCTATTGATCATCGTAGGTGCTTCTTGCTTTAAGTGGTAATAGACTAAAAAGAAAAGCAGGGGAACCTGCTTTTCTTTTGTATGCATACATAACAGTGTTTCCAAAGATGCCAAATAGGGAAAAGAAGCAGCATAAAAGAAATAGGGAGGTTTGCAAAATGGATGAACTTAAAACACAGGATCGGGAAAATACAATGAGGGAAATTTACTCCATATTGGAGGGAGGACTTCAGCGGGAGATGCATCAAAGCGAGTACAAGCTTGTTTCAGAATGGGCAAGCGGTTTTAATCTGGAGGAAAGAGCTACGATACTAAATATGCTTAAGGAGCTTACCAATAAGCATATCCGAATTGATTAATCATTTCCGGCAGATGCATGTATTCAATAGCCGGACATGAGCCTATTGACAATAAAAGCCAGAAGCATATATACTACAATCAAACAGGCTGAAAGGATGATTTAGGGGCATGAAGTTATAATCTTATTTTTTCTGGTATCTTTTTATATCTAAAAAGTTTAACCCGGAGAACATAGGATTAGTGTGCCCTTTTTTAGTCATTCCTTATCGGAAGTGATGTCTGCTTATTTGTCTATTAGCGGGATTATATTTTATTTAGGCGCGCGTTTTTTATGTATTTGCACCATTTCCAATGATGGGTGCACAGTCCTCTCCGGGTATGGGGAGGTTTTTTTATGTGTGCAAATATAATCAGCAATCACCACAATAACAGTATACCGGTTATCATGGCCAGAGATCTTCAAAAGTCATTCGGAGATAAAAGGGTTTTTTCTAATTTGGAATTCGATATTTATCAGCAGGATCGAATTGGTCTTGTTGGCTTAAATGGCACGGGTAAAACTACATTGGCCAATATTTTATTCGGCAGTATCCAGGCGGATAAAGGGACAATTGAGCGAATGAAGGAGCCATATAGAATCGCCTATCTGCACCAGTCAGCAGATTATTCTGTGAGTGATATTCATGCTCCTGACCAAAGCTCTGAAGAAGAAATTTTCCGTCAGGCAAGCAGGTTAGGACTCTCAAAACTCCATGAATGGAAACCGGAAAGGCTTGATACTTTAAGCGGAGGAGAAAGATTGAAGCTCTCCTTAGCCAAGGTTTGGTCCTCAAAACCGGATATGCTGATTTTGGATGAACCCACCAATCATTTGGATTTACAGGGAATCGAGTGGCTTATTAGGGAGATTGGCCAATTCAGCGGTCCTGTCATGATCATTTCCCATGACCGTCACTTCCTTGATCAGGCTGTCTGCAGGATTTTTGAGCTGCAGGAGGGCACTTTAACCATGTATGACGGGAATTACACTGCCTACCGGGAGCAAAAACAGAAAAATTATGATGATCAGCTTCATCAATTTAATGTGCAGCAAAGAGAGATCGATCGAATCGAAAATCAAATGGCCAATTTAAAAAAATGGTCGGAAAAAGCTCACAGGGAATCAACTAAAGGCGGAAGTCCTTCTGAGAATAGACAGATAGGCTTTAAAGAATATAACAGAGTGAAAGCCAGAAAGATGGATCAGCAGGTTAAGTCAAAAATGAAAAGGCTTCAGCAGGAACTGGATAAAAATAAAATTGAGAAGCCGGCAGAAGAGGCGAAAGTGCACTTTCAATTTGATTCGTCAGGCAAACGGGGGAAGAGGATCATTGAAGCTAAAAACCTCTCAAAAAGCTTTGGAGACCGGACTCTTTTCAAGGATAGCCAGTTTTATATAAAGCATGGAGAAAAAATTGGGATTCTTGGACCCAACGGGACTGGCAAGACTACTTTTATCCGTATGCTACTGGAAGAGGTTTCCCCTTCTGATGGGGAACTTTGGATTAGCAGCACTTTAAAGATTGCTTATTTAAACCAGGATATTAATGATTTACCGTTAACCAAAAACGCCCTTGAAGCACTTGATCTCAGCGAACGGGAGCAGATTTACAGGGCAAGGACCCTATTAGCAAACCTGGGTATAAAGGAAGCGAAGTTAAAGCGGCCGATTGGACAGCTGAGCATGGGAGAGCGAATCAGGGTTAAGCTTACAGACATGCTTTTAAAGGAATACGACGTCTTAATATTAGATGAACCGACTAATCACTTGGATTTGCCGAGCAGGGAGCAATTTGAAAAAACGCTCAGGGAATTTTCAGGAACACTCATCATTATTTCGCATGACTTATACTTTTTGGAGAAGTTAAGCACAAGATTGCTTGTATTTGAAAAAAATAAAATCACCAGATTTGATATGAATCTGAAGGAATATCGTATTAAATCCAGAAGGTCCCAGCAGGAAAAAGCTCATGATTCCACAAAAGACCAGATCATGGTGATTGATAACCGAATCAATGCGATACTTGGAGAACTCAGTCTGCTTGTTCCGGGTGACAGCAAATATGCCCAATTGGATAAAGAGTTTAATGGGTTATTAAATGAAAAAAGAACATTATTAAATCAATAATTGCAAAAAGGCAGGCCCCGATAATAATGGGCCTGCCTTTACATCTCATTTTACTTCTTTATAGTGCTGTTATTATTCTTCTTTTTTGCATTAATCCACAGTTTGCCTTCTGCTGTCTTTCGAGTTTCATTGCCGTAGTCATCCGACAATTTCACTTCAATTTCGGCACCAGGTGCTTTTACATTTGAAGTGGCAGTATAATAGCCGACATAATGGCCCGGTGAAGTTTCCATCATTGGAAGCTCAGTAGCGTTATTCAGCTGGCCGCCAGCATTTGTTAAAGGCATTCTGATGGCAAAAGTCGCTTTTATCCCTGGTTCACTATCAAATTCGATTTTTACCGATTCGCCTTTTTTAAGTTCCTTGTCTTCTGCAGGAAGAAGATTTTCTATGGCTGGAGCGGTATATTTAGCATCGACTGTGATGGTTTTTTCTTCGCTGTTTTTCGCTTTATCCTGTGCTGTTACCGTAATGGTGTTTTCACCCTCATCCAGCAGGATGCGAAGAGAGTATTCACCGTCTGTAACATTTGCTGCCTGGCCGTTTACTTTTACCCAATCAAGGTTATCGTCAGAAACGGTTCCTTTAACAGTGACTGTTTCTTTGTTTGTTTTGGATTTATCTGCAGGGCTTGTTATGGACAGTTCCGGTTTTGTTTTGTCATATATTACTTTTACAGGTTCAGAGGCATCCGTGGACCCTGACTCTGTTGATGCTTTGGCAGTAAGTGAGTTTTCACCTTCAGTAAGTGAAACTTCTGCTGAGAAAGTGCCTTCGTCTGTACTCTCAGCCGATGCAGCTTCTTCTCCATTATTAAATACCTTTACAGTTGTGGCAGGAGCAGAAGTACCTTCAATTGTAACTTTACCCTGATTCGTAAAAGTTCCATCCGCTGGAGAAGTAATGACAGGTGCTGTAACTTCATAGTTAACTGTCGCGCGGATCATATAGTTTCCTTCATCTTCAGGCGCCGGTGACCATGCTCCGCCTACAAGCTGCCAGCTGCGTCCTGCATTTTCTCCATCCTCATCTGTGCCAAGACCAGGAGCATTAGGATTTGGTGCTGATTGGATATATACCAGATAGAAGTCGCCATTTGTAACGATTCCCTCGTCACTAAGATCTACATGTGTCCATTCACCGTTTCTTAAGGCTGTTGCTTCAAATGGTCCTGCAAGTTTGTTGCCAGGGGCTCCATCCGGTCCGCTTGCATCGTACACTTCCACTTTGAAGTCTGTACCGCCCGGGGTCGGCCAGCTGGTATCCCAGAAGCGGAATAATCCGCCGGTAACCATTGCGCTGTCATGGCCGGATGCAAGGGACATCTTAACTGCCCAGCCATTGCCGGCATCGTAGAAGGCACGTGCATTTTCAGCTGTTCCATCATCATATCCGATTTCACCCGGATATCCGATAAATGGCTTTAGTTCAATATTTTGCTCTAGAGATGAGCCGCCTTCGATCGTGATGCTCTGCTCCTTGCTGTAGTAGGAAGGTGCCATTGCTTTTAAAGTGTATGTGCCTTCATAGGCTGTGAGTGTATATTCACCGTTTTCATCGGTTGTTACCGGCTGTACGGCTGCATCTTCTATTAAAAGAAGCGTAGTGTTTGCAACAGGCTCGCCGGTTGCTTCATTTGTCACAACCCCTGTAACTGTGCCTTTGGGAATTTCTTCAAGGACAAAGTTTGCAGTCGCTTCTCCATCCTGCGGAATATTTACATTTTGCGTTTGAGAACGATACCCGTAAGCTTCCGCTTTTACAGTGAAATCACCTGAAGCATGTGTCATTTCAAATGAACCGTTTTGAGGATTAGTAAATACGGACCTGCCTGATTCCAAAACACTTACTTCGGCAGTAAGCGGAAGAAGAACAGGGGCCGGCTGCTGTTTCTCATCCTCTTTTGCAGGAGTATCCTTTTTAGGAACAATTTTATCAGGATTTACCTTTTCCTCCTTTAATTCTGCAGAAGGTTTATTCTTGCTGAGGCCAAGCTGTGCTTTGCCTGCAGGTTCAACAGGAGTATCAGATAACCTTACATCATCGATATACCATCCTTGCTTCTGAACAGAGCCATCTGTAGTCACATTGAAGACTACATAAATTCTCTGTCCTGCATACGCACTTAAATCCACTTCTGCATTAACCCAGTCTGTTGTATTGCCGTTTACACGAAGAACTTGTTCCCAGTTTTCCATGTCAGTTGAAACGAATACATGGCCGTAATCATAACGGTTTTCAAGCTCATGCCATTGCTTGAACTGAAGGTAGGCATTGCCTTCCGGCAGGTCAACAGGAGGCATCTGCAGATTCATATTTGCTCTATTTGCATAGTTGCCGTCAAGTTTAGTTGCATATACTTTTTCCCCGGATGCTGCATTGCCAGGACCAGAAGATGGGACTCCCCACTCCCAGCTGTTTTCTGGTCCATAAGAAGTCCAGCCGGCCGGCTGTGATTCAAAGTCCTGAGAATAGCCGATGCTGATTCCAGGTCTTACGGCTACTTCATAGGAGTCCGTTTCAGTTAAATTTCCGCCAAAATCATTGACCTTCCATTTATAAGTTACAGAAGGTTCTGCGATGTCTTCACCAGGAATAACTGCCTGGTAAGTACCATCTTTATAGTTTCCGGCTGTTCTTTCGGCCTCAATGGCGGCCCAGCTGCCGTCAGCTTTTAAGTATTCAAGATCCACTCTTGTGACGCTTACATTATCTGATGCAGTCAATTCAAGTGCGAGATCCATTCCTGCATATGTTTCCTGAGGTGCTTCATGATTGGCTTCAGGAGCTTCGGAGTCATCTCCTTCTTTTGCAACCTGGCCTTTCATTTTTCCAAGACCGGTCAGTACGGAAGAAACCGCATCGAAGGCATTTACGAGTCCGTATCCAAAACCATTATTTGGTGTCTCAGGATAAGTACCATTTGTCAAAGGAGTAGAGGTCGTCAAAAGAATTTCCTCCATCTCTCCAACGGTCAGACTTGAGTCAACCTGGCGGAGCAGCGCAGCAACAGCAGAAACATGCGGCCCAGCCATGGAGGTTCCGTTCCAGCCGCCTTCATATCCGCTTCCTGGAACAGAGGAACGTATGTTAACTCCTGGTGCAGATACATCAGGCTTAACTTCCTGATATGGAGATGGTCCTTGCAGCGAAAAGCTTGCTAAGCCATTGTTAATATCAGTCGCACCTGTAGCAAATGATTCCGGGTAGTTTGCAGGTGTTGCAACTGAACCAGGTCCGCCCGGATTAAACAAAGTAGTGTTTCCTGCAGAGAATTCCGGAAAAATTTCAGCTGCACGCCATGCCTGCACCATTGGACGATACCATTCATCCAGTCCAGGTCCGCCGCCCCAAGAATTATTGATAACATCAGGCGCTTTCTCAGGATGCGGGTTTCCTTCAGCATCCTTTGGAGCCAGGATCCATTCACCGGCTTCAAGAAGGTCTACATCAGTTCCGCCGTTTGCGGTAAAGGCTTTGACTGCTATCCATTTCGCACCAGGTGCAACACCGATCTGATTGCCTCCATTCGGCTCAGCACCAACCATAGTTCCAGTTACGTGGGTTCCGTGACCCTGATCATCGTAAGGAACTGTCTGGCCTGCAGTGGCATCAAACCAGCTGAACTCATGTGCTGGAGAATCAGGCTGTGCAGGGTTATAGCCCCGGTACTTTTCTTTTAATGCCGGGTGGTTCCACTGAACACCTGTATCAATGGATGCAACGACTGTGCCGGATCCGTCAATTCCCATTTCCCATACAGCAGGAGCTCCGACGCGGTCAATGTTCCATTCGATCGAGCTGGTTTCTGCTTGTGTCTTAAGAGACTTTTCGGCCTCTTTGACAGGCTTATGAAGCTGTCTTGTTTCATTTGGAAGAATTTTTTCTACTTCAGGGAATACTGCGATTTGTTCCATAACGTCCTTTGTAGCAGTTACTGCAATTGCATTGACAATGTAGAAGGATTGAACATCTTTTGCCTTGCCGTCTTTTTCCTGTTTTTGAAGGAAATCGGCGACATGGTTTTGAGTTTCAATAGCTGTAGATCTTAGTGAGGATAGGACTGCAGAGCGTTTCATGTATTTTGATTTAGAGGCTGTCAATTTTTGAGATGCAGCAGCTTTTTCAGCCTTATTGGCTGCTGCTGGAGCATCAGCCTGTTCTTTGAATTTTATCAGGAATGTTACTTTATCTTCTTTTTCAAATTGTTTCAGCAGTGAGCTGTTAATTTTATTTTTTGCTGTCTGAGGAGCAGCTTTCTTAACTGAAGTATGCGGAGAGCTCTTGCTTTCTGCCGATCCCATGCCTGGGAACATCAGCGGCAAAATCAGAAAAGCTGTCAGCATCACATAAAGAATGCGATTCAATGATTTTCTTTTTCTTTTCAAAAAATTCCCTCCTTGTTTTGTTAATTCACTTAAAATGCTAGTTAGCAATGAAGAACTCAACCACCTCCTAAGGGCCCTTTCCGAAAATGGAAAACCCTTCCGTTACCATGTACTTTAGCTAAATTAATGGCTGGAGATTGTCGAAAAACAAAGTACTTTGCAGTGGTTTTATTAAAATAGCTATAAGGTTTCATAGTTCAATCAGGGTTACAGGCTTAAAGAATGAACTTTATATGGTTATTTATAGATTAAAAGTATCGATTTTCCAGAAAGTCAAATCAATCTTGGAAAAAATAAGGAAAAGGAGGCAGGCAATATTTTCACAGAATGATAAAATATATAAAAAGGGTGGGGAATTTAATGGACATCATTATCTGAAATTCAAAAAATGAAATCAAAGATGGGTAGTCTGGAGTGAAACTTCATCCATTTTTTACTAATTAAATGCAGGTGAAAAAAGTTTCAGTTAAAAAGGCACTTTCTCAGATTTGCACCATATTTAATGCAAAAGAATCAGATTATTTTGAAATATAGGATAAATGAACAGGATGGAAAGAAGATTCAAATGTTTTACATAAACAATGGAAAAGTGTTTCTTTTCTGATTCTTATTCGTCTAATAATATGCGAGGGGGCGCCACAATGGAGAGAATATCGGCAGAAGCATTTGAAGATATATACAGCGAGTACAGCGATCGAATTTATGGATACATATTTCTTC
>NZ_BCUY01000044.1 GCF_001591465.1 Cytobacillus firmus NBRC 15306 | reverse complement strand
GTTTCTGTTTTGTTTAGTTTTCAAAGAACTAATGTGCTAACTCCTTTCGAAGTGACAACGATATTCATCTTATCATCTTCTTTTAAGTAAGTCAACAGCTTTTTTACCTTTTTCTATTCGATATTCAAACAGATTAAAAAGTTTCATTGCCGCTGAGCCAATAACCCTTAGCGACAAAAACTATCTTACAATAATTTAAGACCTAAAGTCAATACTTTATATAAAAAAATTGCATACGCCATAATTTTTCTCAAAACCATGCGCATGCATTTTTTCGCCTTTAGAGAATATACCTCTGCGTCCATTCTTCAATTATGTCCAGCATTTCAGCGCTCAGCGGCTTTGAAAGACTTCTTTTATAAATGGACTTCAGCTTTAGCAGAGAAGTTTCCTCTTCCTGATCTCTAAGAAGATGGTTCATATTCGGGACATTATAGCTCTCAGCTGGGCCATTCACTTTTTCAGCAAAAAGATGCACATGCTCAGGATCTACTTGAACATCTTTATTACCGGTAATAGCAAGAACGGGACATGTAATTGCACCCAAATCTTCTTCCATATTATATTGAAAGTGCTCTCTTGCCCATTTTGCATTGATCTTAGTAAATCCTTTTTTCATTACTGCCTCTTCTGATTCCATCATTTCATCGAAAATTTTCTTTTGTTTGGAAGCAGCCGTTTTATGAACTTTTAAGGCACGGAGAATAACTCCATTAAATCCTTTCATCACTTTAACTTCCTCTTCGAGCAGTTTTACTTGCAGCTCAGATGCATTCCTGACATTTTCCGCGTGACCGGCAAGAAAGATAATACCTGCAGCTTCCGCCTTCTTATTAATAGGAGGAATTAATGTACATCCTTCACTGTGACCCAGCAGAAAAATTCTTTTAGGGTCTATTTCCGGCAGTTCGAGAGCCGCCTTTACAGCTGCTGCTCCGTCGTTAACTAAATCCCACATGCCTGTTTGATAAAAATCCCCGCCGCTCACACCGGCTCCCCGTTTATCATATCTAAGAACCGCCACCCCAAGGGATGCAAAAAACTCAGCAAGCATCTTATAAGCATTCATCTGCATAACCTTCGCATTGCCATCCCGGTCAACAGGGCCTGAACCATGAATTATGATAATAAGAGGAACCTTTCCTTCTGACTCCTTCGGAAAACTCACTGTCCCCTTTATTTTTACATCTGTATTAAATTCGACCTCACGTTCTTTCATTATGAGTACCCCCAATTAATGACTTTACTTATGAGACGCTTATTAATAAATATCGTTCAGTTTTTTTATTATTTTTTTGAGGCAATACTAAGAGCAATTCTTATTCGTATTAGAAAGGGCTGATTTTATGCCAAGGAAAGCAGCATCAGCAGACAGCCGGGAAGAGACCAAGAAGGATACTGAAGCACCATCAGATACTCCTATCACAAAAAGTGAGGATGAAATCAGCAAGCTAAATAGGATGTTAGCTTCTGTTTTAAATTATCTATCGGATGATGAGGTAGAAGAAATCGATATCGAATATCTGCTTGCAAATACGGAAGGGCTGCGGGAATGGTGGGACCAATACAGGGAAAATAATAAGAAACAAATCGAGGAAGAAATTAAGAAGTCACTTGGCTCATTATCGCTTGAGGAGCTCGAGAGTATCCGCGAACAAATAAAGAGTAAATAGCTTTGCCATTAAAAAGGACTCGTTTGCCTATAGCATACGAGTCCTTAACTTTTTATTGTTCAACTAGCTCTCCGCCTGTTAACTCAATATGTCCTTCTCCCCAGTTGCACATCGCATCCAGGATCGGGCGAAGTGACCATCCGTAATCTGTTAGTGAATATACAACCTTAGGGGGGACTTGATCATAAACAGTGCGGTTTACAACTCCATCCTCTTCAAGTTCGCGGAGCTGCTGTGTCAGCATTTTTTGCGTAATCCCAGGCATAAGGCGTTTAAGCTCACTGGTTCGCTTTTCACCTTTAATTAAATGACACATAATTACAACTTTCCACTTCCCGCCAATCACATCTAAAGTAGCTTCTACCGGAATATTGTAAGCCAATTTCCTTCCCCCTCTTTTTGATAGGCACTTAAAAGTACCTACATTACTTTAATGTGCGTACTATTCATTTTGAATCATGCCATCCATAATAGCATAAGGAAGCATAAAACAACATGGTGAAATTGACCATAGGGTACTTTTTAGTGCCTGCATTACTTTAAAGTACGTACTGTTCACTATGTTTGACATGCTCCATACTATCTATCATAAGATTGCATGGCCAAGGCGCCTGGCTGTACTTTCTTAACTTACTTTAATAAGGAGGATTCATTGCTGATGAATTCAATTGCAATAAATAGACAAAAAGAAAAAGGCGGCACTCCCGCCCTGCTTGCACTCGCAATCAGTGCATTCGGAATTGGCACCACAGAGTTTGTGCCTGTAGGACTTTTATCTGCCATATCAGGCGATTTGGGAATTTCCATTACATTGGCCGGTTTATTGATTTCCGGTTATGCCATGGGAGTTGCGATTGGTGCACCTATACTAACTGCTTTGACCAGTAAAATGAACAGAAAGTCTTTGCTTATGTCATTAATGGTTTTATTTATCATTGGAAATTCCGTCGCAGCCATGTCTTCGTCTTTTACATTTTTGCTGGCTGCGCGTTTTATAACAGCTTTTTCACACGGCATCTTTTTCTCAATCGGATCGACCATTGCTGCTGATTTAGTTCCTGAAAATAAACGAGCCAGTGCGATTGCCTTTATGTTCACTGGTTCGACTGTCGCCACTGTGACAGGTGTACCGCTCGGAACATTTATTGGCCAGATATTTGGCTGGAGAGCTACCTTCTGGGGAGTGGCTCTGTTAGGGATAATTGGAATTATCGCCAGCGCCTTTCTGATTCCTTCAGATCTTAAACAAGCACCAGCTTCCAAGTTTAGTGAACAGCTGAAAATTTTAAACAGCGGAAAACTGCTTTTAGCATTTAGTATTACTGCACTCGGATACGGAGGAACATTTGTATCTTTTACCTATCTGACACCGCTTCTTGAAGATGTAACAGGGTTTAGCGCAAAATGGGGCAGTATTATTCTTCTGGTTTACGGAGTGGCCGTGGCTATCGGCAATGTTTTTGGAGGCAAAGCATCTGACAAGGATCCATTAAAAGCGTTATTTTGGATGTTTACTCTTCAAGCCATTATTTTGGGCCTTCTCACTTTCGCAGCACCTTTTAAAATTTTTGGGCTTATCGCTATTTTTCTAATGGGATTATTTGCTTTCATGAATGTGCCAGGTCTTCAAATTCTGGTGGTAAACCTGGCTGAGAAATATGTTCCTTCTGCTGTCAATGTTGCTTCCGCTTTAAATATAGCAGCTTTTAACATCGGAATTGCCATCGGCTCATTTACCGGGGGACTGATCGTCGATTCTATCGGCTTAATTCACACACCGTGGATTGGCGGAGTAATGGTGCTTGGGGCTGTAATTCTGACGGGATTACTAAAAAAACTTGAAAAACAAACTAACTAATTAATTAAGGAGTGTCTTATATGAATAAACTATCTTTATCAAGTACTGCAGCACTTGCAAATGGAGTTAAAATGCCCAGGATTGGTCTTGGTGTATTCAAAGTAGAAAAGGAAGAAGAACTATTGACCGCTGTTAAAGCAGCAATTGAAAATTGGCTATAGAAGCATCGACACAGCTTCCATCTACTGAAACGAGGAATGGGTGGGAGAAGCCATCCGCCAGTCTGGCTGTAATAGAGAGGAACACATTGAAGCGTGGGCCCCACTTATGCAAGGCGGATTATTTGAAAATGGGATCCTGAAGGAACTTGCTGAAAAATATGGAAAATCCATTGCGCAAATTGTCCTGAGGTGGCACCTGCAAAACGGCATTATTGCCATTCCTAAGTCAACAAAACCTCATCGCATCAAAGAAAATGCAGATTTATTGATTTTGAACTATCTCACAAGGACATGGAATTGATTAATCGTTAGATGAACATTTACGCGTTGGACCAGATCCTGACAACTTTGATTTCTAAATATATCGAGACGAGGAGCAGCAGGCTCCTCGCCTTTTCGGATGTATATATTTGGTGACAACCCTACTTATGAACTATCGGGAGCCCTTTTTCATTTTTCCATGTATCCCTGTTCCGCTCTGATTTTTTTATTTGGCTATGACCGCTGGGAACTCTATGGCAAGAAGTCTATTTGGTACATTCTGGGCTGGAGTGCATTTTCCCTATTCTTCGTATGGCTTACTGTTAAAAATCATGCACTGATCTATACAGGATGGAAACTGTTCTATTCAATCCCGGTTTATCCGGCAGCGGCTGTCATGCTCTTTATTGTGTTTCGCTTTGCGAAAAAGAGACTTATGGATCCTGAGCTTGAAGCTTCTTCCAAACCACATTGAAAAAAGCAAGGGCTCTCCCTGCTTTTTTCAATTTATTTAATTGTTTTTAAAAGCGGCAATGTAATCTCTATTAAAGTACCTTCACCAATCTTGCTTTTATATTCGATGCTGCCATGATGCTGCTTAATGATCTTGTGGCAAATCATAAGTCCCAGGCCAGTCCCTTTTTCTTTTAATGTATAAAAAGGTTCACCCAGTCTCGGCAGAAATTCGTCAGGGATTCCGCAGCCCTGATCCTGAAAGGAGACAATACATCCCCCCTCATTATTATCCTCGAGGGAAATCTCAATATCCCCTCCTTTATCCATAGCCTCCATGGCGTTTTTTAAGATATTCAAAAAAACTTGCTTGATTTGATTTTTTTCACATGAAATTATGAAATCACTATCTGCATAATTCAGCTTGAACTGGATACCGTTCATATTTGCCTGAGGGGATAATAACTCTACTGTATTCACTATAATATCCGTTAAATCAGCCGCGTCCATTTGTATGGCCTGCGGTTTTCCAAGCGAAAGCATTTCGGTGGTAATATTTTCAATGCGTTCCAGTTCGCTAAACAGCAATTCATTAATTTGGCTATTGTCGCTCCTATAAAGCTGCAGGAACCCTTTGATGGTTGTAAGCGGGTTTCTTATTTCATGGGCAACCCCGGCTGCGAGCTCCCCGACAATTGATAATTTCTCAGACTGCAAAAGGAATTCCTCTGCTTTTTTTCTCTCAGAAATATCCCTGCTGATCATGACAACATGCTTGATTACACCATTATCACCCTCAACCAGCATACATCGTGACTCAAATTTAATCCAATGGCCTTCTCTGTGTTTTAGCCGGAACTCCATTGCCATTCTCTCATTATTCTCGAATATCCTTTGCATGCCTGCATGAAAACTTTTTGCTTCATCAGGATGAATAACAATGTCCACTTCCATTTTTTCCAGTTCCGGCACTTCATATCCTAAAACAAACTCATAAGACGGAGATAAATAACTCAAACTGCGATCCCTGTCCATGACAGCGATAAGGTCTGAAGTATTCTCAGCGATTAGCCGGTATTTAGACTCACTTTCTTCCAGCGTCTTTTCCATCCTTTTTTTTTCTGTGATGATTCGAATCAGCCTTTCATAGGATTCAATCAGCAAACTCCCAACAATGACACCAAGTCCCACAAACAGAAGATATTGCAGATGAAAAATCGGGCTGTCTCTAAAAACCTTAAAAATGATCGGTACCGTTATAATATAAATGATACAATACACACCATATAATATGGCCGTTTTTCTAACACCCTTATGCTGCTGGGTATATCTATGTATGACAGTAAAAGCAATCAAAATAAGCAGTACCCCTATTACGGCAGGCAGCCAATTCTCACTGACTGCAAGCCTTGTGGCAAGAGCAATAATGGCGGTAATAACCCCTGCTCCCGGCCCCAAATAGGAAAATACCAAAATCAGAATGGCATAGCGAATATCATAGGAATAACCCTGCTCGTTAAAAGATAAACCCACAAGAATGACAGAAATAATTCCTGCATATATGCCGCCCAAAAGATGCAGGTCCTTAAGAGGTTTATGACTGATAAACGAGCGGAGAATTAAAGGCACACTGATCAGTAATGAAAAAATGGAGAGATTGACAATGTAGTCTAATAGTATCAAGGAGGCTCCCACCTATATTGAGAAATTCTTAATATTCTTTCTTTATCATAAACCAGAGGTGATGACCTTTCCACTACTATTTTAGGACCCGCAAAAGGAAATGTAAAAAAGGCCAATCCATGGAAGGATAGGCCCTTTTTCGTTACACTTTCTTCACAAACTCCGATTTCAGCTTCATGGCGCCAAAACCGTTGATCTTACAGTCGATATCATGGTCGCCGTCCACAAGACGAATATTTTTAACCTTGGTTCCAATCTTAATAACGGAAGAGGAGCCTTTCACTTTAAGATCTTTAATGACGGATACC
Source organism: Cytobacillus firmus NBRC 15306 (assembly GCF_001591465.1). Taxonomy (GTDB): domain Bacteria; phylum Bacillota; class Bacilli; order Bacillales; family Cytobacillaceae; genus Cytobacillus; species Cytobacillus firmus. The sequence goes on along the minus strand of NZ_BCUY01000044.1, from coordinate 26,417 downwards.
GTATCTCCATCATTTAGTACATTTCCGTTAAAATCCTTAATCACCTTTTCGTCCTCAAGACTGTTGATTTCGGATTCCGCTGCCCACTCATGTGCACACACAGGACATACTAAGAGCACCCCGTCTTCGTACGTATACTCTGAACTGCATTTTGGGCAATTAGGCAAGCTAGACATTTCGTTTTCCTCCACTGTTCAGCATTTTTTTCCGTTTAACCATGAATACGAATATCATGATTGCCGCTATAATAACGAATGCGATAACAGTATATAAATTATATGTTGGATCTTCATTCACATCCTGTGGAATAAACCGATTGGCAATAGGTCCCATAGATATAAACAGGGGAATTATAATCGTAAACCATGTTTTTGTATAAATAGCAGAAACAATAAATATAACCGCACAAACCGCCATAATTACATTATTCTGAAGGGGCGTTGCTGTAAAGACTGGTTCAAACCCTTGTTTCTGATTCCAAAGTAAAACCATAACCAATATGCCTGTCACAGCAACACCAGTTCCTAAAAGAAGAACTGCACTCCACTTGGAATGAAGAAATTTAGGAAGCACTCTGAAAATCAGAACACCATAACCTCCGACTGCAATTACTCCTGCAATAATAGCAATCCAAAGTGTACCTTTGGATAAAGAAAAGTTCCCTTCAATTGCAGGGCCTATGCTGACATAAGCACCCAGCATAAGAATCATCAGCGGCACCAGCCCCGCCATCTGACGATAATCGGTAGTCATTGATTCTCCGATGCTTTTCATATATTGCTTTGGGCTATACCCGATAATATGAGATACATCTTTCCCATCGGCTTCAGCTTCCATTAAATGCACTTCAAGCTCTTCTGTTATTTCATTTATTTCATCATCGTTTTTTCCTTTTGACATCAGGTAAAAACGAAGCTCTGTTAAAAACTTTTCAGACTCTTTTGAAATCATTCTTCATATCCCCCTTTTGCTCAATACATTGTCAACAGATGAACTTACCTGTTCCCAGCGTACAATAAACAGGTCCAGCTCCTGTTCGCCCTTTTCAGTTAATGTGTAATATTTTCGTTTAGGTCCGGCAGTTGACTTTCGCAATGTAGCACTAATCAGCCCTTCCTTTTGCATACGCAGAAGCAGCGGATAAATTGTGCCCTCGCTCAATGAGCGAAATCCATATGACTCCAATTTCGCCGCCAGTTCATACCCATATATCTCCCCTTCTTTAATGATAGCTAATAAACAACCGTCGAGAATTCCCTTTAACATTTGCGTGGTATCTGACATTCACCTTACTCCTTCCACTACCTTGTATTACAAGATAATTACCTGCAGTTAAATACCTTGCAATACAAGATATACTTTCTAATATAAACCCCACTATATTGTAATGCAAGGTATTCTTATAAAAAAATGGGAATTTTTCACTCTATTCAATCAAACGTTTGATTGAAGTATTTTTACTGCCAAATCGATTGTTTTTAGCCGAAGAGGGAATAATAAATTAATGTGGACCAGTGCCTGAACATTAGGCGCCGTCTTATCCAAAGGCTTTATCTAAAGCTTATGCTTAATCACATTCTCAATTATAAACTTAAATCTCATATTAGATGAGATTGATGCAGGCAAAAAAAGGGTAATTAATAAAAGAAAGAGTTATACTGTTATTAACGGGCTCAAGGCCACTTTGAAAGTTCCATTTCGCACTTATTCCGCCAAAGAAAAGCGGAATTTACATTGGCTTCTTATCCGGGCATTTCAAGTTTCCGCCATCCAGCCGAAAAGGAGCAAATTTTCACAGCTTATCCCTTGACAAAAAATATGTCGTATATGATAATTATTACCGAATTAGAATTATTATTAAATAGTTCGCTATTTAATTAATAATCATATCACTCAACCATTTTAAGGAGGAATTTAATCATGGCATTAATCGGTTCAGAAGTATTACCATTCGCAGCAAAAGCTTACCATAACGGTGATTTCATCGATGTTACTGAAGAAAACTTCAAAGGAAAGTGGAGCGTAGTATGCTTCTACCCTGCAGATTTCACATTCGTATGCCCTACTGAATTAGAAGACCTTCAAAATGAATATGCAACTTTAAAAGATATGGGAGCAGAAGTTTATTCTGTATCAACTGATACTCACTTCACTCATAAAGCATGGCACGATAACTCAGAAACAATCAACAAGATTGAATATGTTATGATTGGTGACCCTAACCAGCGAATTTCCCGCAACTTCGAAGTTCTGAACGAAGAAGATGGACTTGCAGAACGCGGAACATTCATCATCGATCCAGATGGCATCATCCAAACTGTTGAAATCAACGCTGGCGGAATCGGCCGTGACGCAAGCCAGGTTGTAAGCAAGCTTAAAGCAGCTCAATATGTACGCAACAACCCAGGTGAAGTTTGCCCGGCTAAGTGGAAAGAAGGATCTGAAACACTTAAGCCAAGCCTTGATCTAGTAGGTAAAATCTAAGGAGCACGATAATCATGTTACTTGATGCAGATATTAAAGGACAATTAGCTCAATATCTTCAGATGATGGAGGGCGACATTCTTATAAAAGTCAGCGCTGGATCAGACAAAGTATCCAGCGACATGCTGGCTTTAGTAGATGAACTGTCCAATATGTCCTCTCACATTAAAGTTGAGCGTACTGAATTACAAAGGACGCCAAGCTTTAGTGTAAATCGTCCAGGTGAAGATACTGGCATTACCTTTGCAGGCATTCCTCTTGGACATGAATTTACTTCCTTAGTGCTTGCTCTTCTTCAAGTTAGCGGAAGAGCACCTAAGGTTGACCAGAAAGTCATCGACCAGGTGAAGAAGATTGAAGGCGAATATCGTTTTGAAACTTATGTCAGCTTAAGCTGCCACAACTGCCCTGATGTAGTACAGGCCCTTAACGTCATGAGTGTTCTTAACCCTAATATTTCACACACTATGATTGATGGTGCTGCTTACAAAGAAGAAGTAGATGCTAAAGAAATTATGGCAGTGCCGACAGTTCTTTTAAATGGCGAATCATTCGGCAGCGGCCGTATGTCCCTTGAAGAAATTCTGGCGAAAATGGGAACAGGCCCTGACGCATCAGAATTTGCAGATAAGGATCCTTATGATGTGCTTGTCATTGGCGGCGGCCCTGCTGGATCTAGTGCTGCCATCTATGCAGCACGCAAAGGTATCCGCACAGGCATCGTTGCTGAACGCTTTGGCGGCCAGGTCATGGATACTTTAGGCATCGAAAACTTCATTAGTGTGAAGCACACAGAAGGACCTAAGCTTGTTGCAAGCCTTGAAGAACACGTGAAAGATTATGGCATCGATGTCATGAATCTGCAGCGTGCCAAGAGACTTGAAAAGAAGGACCTTGTTGAAATCGAACTTGAAAACGGTGCTGTTTTGAAAAGCAAATCAGTCATCCTTTCAACTGGTGCACGCTGGAGAAACGTCAACGTGCCAGGCGAAGCAGAGTTCAAAAACAAAGGGGTCGCTTACTGCCCTCACTGTGATGGACCATTATTTGAAGGCAAAGACGTAGCTGTTATCGGCGGAGGCAACTCCGGTGTCGAAGCAGCCATTGACCTTGCAGGGATTGTTAACCATGTAACGGTTATCGAATTCAATCCTGAATTGAAAGCAGATGCCGTTCTGCAGGAACGTCTGAACAGCCTTCCAAACGTAACGGTTGTCACAAATGCCCAGACAACTGAAATTACCGGGACTGACAAAGTTAACGGTATTTCATACATGGATCGTGAAACAGAACAAACACATCATGTTGAATTGCAAGGTGTGTTCGTTCAAATCGGCCTGGTTCCTAACACAGATTGGTTAGGCGACCAGATCGAGCGTACCCGCTTCGGCGAAATCGTTGTGGACAAGCGCGGTGCCACAAACATTCCTGGTGTATTTGCTGCAGGAGACTGTACAGACAGTGCCTACAAGCAAATCATTATCTCCATGGGATCCGGTGCTACTGCAGCTCTTGGTGCGTTTGACTACTTGATCCGCAATTAATTTTTAACCTAAAACCGCTTACTGCATTTAGCAGGAGCGGTTTTTTTATTTCGTTATTTACTCTTTAATTATTGTATTGCACACCAGGGGACATTTGTTCGGACTCACTCTTTCTTAGTTCTCCTTCCCCTGTCCGAATGAGCACTGAGTCGGACTCACTACCTCGGTTTTCTCCTACTCCTGTCCGAATAAGCACCACTAAGTTGAAAAGCACCGCCTATAACAACTTCCATTTATTTCAATCAAACGTTTGATTGAAATAGAAAAAGAACACAGATATAGCCTGTGCCCCTTCATTCTTATCAGTGTACCAATAAGCCTTCTTTATATTTCTTATCAAGTGTTGGCCAAAGTATTTACCTTTTCACAGCAAAAAAGGGATACCGCATTAACGCAGCTCCCCCTCTATCTTTAATTCACCCCCATCCTCCCCAGCGGCCCATTTTCATCAATAATATCCTGCAGATCATAAACGGATATCGGAAACATTGGGAATCCATAGGCGTATGGTGTGATTTCATATAGCTGGAAATAGACAACAAGCGCTTTGTCTGCAATGTAAAAATCCTGGTCTGGCTTGATTGCAGTAAAATCAACCAGGAGCGGAATGTCTCTCTCTTTGATTTGTACAGCAATCAAGTCTGAAATCCGTTTGACATAGTCGCTTCCCGGCTTGAATAAATCCTTAAGTGCCGCCTGCTTTCCCTTCTGAAGATCAAACGTCAGTGATTTTATAACTGTCATTCCATGGGCAGCATGGTAATGATACACATAGTTGCTCAAAGACATACTCAATACATCCCGCTGATTATTTTTAATCTCATAATATCCATACAAATCCACAACGGTTGTATCCATATTGCCTGTCTGTTCGTTAATGAGCTGCTGGTTTTGCCTGAGAATGGTATTGTTTATAAATTCCTGCAGCTGCTTATTCTGCATTCCCGATACACGGGGATAATAGACGACTTTGGTGGGCCCGGTGCTGATTGTCATCGTTTTGATGCCTACTGGAAAGTTGATTGCCACGGCCATCCATCCTTTTTGTTTTTTAACACATCCTATTCATCGGATAGGCGTTAAGGTGCATAACAGGAAATGGAAGTTTCAATGTTATATACTGATTAGGATATATAAGAGACAGGAGCACGCAAAATGAAGCAAAAGCAAACCAGCCTAAAACCATTCATTTCACTCATTCTATCTGCAAAAATTCCAAAGACTGCGCTCATCATTGGTTTAACAGCGAGCATTTTTACCACCCTGACCGGGCTGGTGGTTCCGCTGCTGACCAAAAATCTGGTGGACGGTTTCTCAGTTGAATCTTTAAGCGTTCCGCTCATGATCGGAATTGGAGCAGCCTTTATCGTCCAAGCCATCATCAGCGGGATTTCCATTTACCTGCTGAGCTATGTGGGCCAAAAAGTGGTGGCGCGGCTCCGGGATCGGATGTGGATGAAGCTCATAAGGCTGCCGGTCCGTTATTTTGATCAGCAATCCAGCGGCCAGACAGTCAGCCGTGTAGTGAATGATACCAGCATCGTCAGGGAGCTGATTACCAGCCACTTTCCACAGTTCATTACCGGGATTATCAGTATTATCGGTGCAATCATTATCCTGCTTGTGATGGACTGGAAAATGACTCTGCTGATGCTCACATCTGTTCCTATTACACTGGCCATTATGATTCCGCTTGGCCGAAAGATGGCAAAAATATCCCGGGGTCTTCAAGATGAAACGGCCATTTTTACAGGAAACATTACCCAGACACTCGGAGAAATCCGCTTAATGAAGTCTTCTGCCGCAGAGCAAAATGAAGAAGAAAAAGGGTTGGATGGCATCGGCAAGCTGCTTGGCTACGGTTTGCGGGAAGCCCGCATTTTTGCCATGATCGGCCCGACGATGTACCTGATCATGATGGTGGTCATCGTCATGATCATCGCCTATGGAGGCATGCGTGTGGCAAGCGGATCGATGTCAACGGGTTCTCTTGTAGCCTTTTTGCTGTATTTGTTCCAGATTATTATGCCGATCACTTCATTTGCGATGTTTTTTACACAGCTGCAAAAAGCAAAAGGCGCAACAGAACGAATCATAGAAATCTTAGAAGAGCCATTGGAGGATGGACAGCACGGCATCGAGATGGATATCAGCAGCAAGCCGATTACAATCCAAGATGTTTCTTTCTCCTATAGTGCAGATGAGAGTGTCCTGGAAAATATCTCACTCGAAGCACAGCCAGGCCAGATGATTGCATTGGCAGGTCCCAGCGGAAGCGGAAAAACCACACTGTTTGGATTGCTTGAACGATTTTACGAGCCAGCTGAAGGTGAAATTAAAATTGGCCATACACCCATCCAGCAGATATCGCTTAAATCCTGGCGCAGTCAAATCGGCTATGTTTCACAGGAAAGCGCTATGATGGCAGGTACGATCCGTGAGAACTTATGCTATGGACTGGAAAGACCCGAAAACATCTCAGATGAGAAATTATGGGAAGTTGCAAAAATGGCATATGCCGATCAATTCATTGCCGATTTTCCAAAAGGACTTGATACAGAAGTGGGTGAGCGGGGTGTAAAGCTTTCCGGAGGACAAAGGCAGAGGATTGCCATTGCGCGCGCATTCCTTCGCGACCCAAAAATATTGATGATGGACGAAGCTACCGCAAGCCTCGACAGCCAATCGGAAGGCATCGTCCAGCAGGCGCTTACCCGTTTAATGGAAGGCCGGACAACTTTCGTCATCGCCCACCGCCTTTCAACAATTGTCGATGCGGATCAAATTGTCTTTATTGAAAAAGGCAGGGTGACAGGCATTGGCACACATTATGAACTAACTCAATCACATGAGCTATACAGGGAATTTGCCGAGCAGCAGCTTGCATAAAAATGGGCTAGTCTATTGCAGACTGGCCTTTTTGCTTCAGATCTTAATTCCAGCTCTCTCTAAAACTCCAAATATTGTGATAAAATGTGACAAATTATCCATACAAATGGGAAGTCAAATTTCTTATAATGGTATTAAGGTCTATTAAGGTTACACCTGCCAAAAAAGGAGGTTGTGGACTATGCCATTAGATCATACGAAAAACATGCTTGAAACGTTAAAATACTACAGCGATTGCCAAATCACTCAAACGTTTGTAAAAGACCAATCACAGATTCTAGTGGTCCGTTATATAAAAGAGTCTCATTCTTTTGAGGTTACTTATACGGGAACTTCAATGAAAAGAACGTATCCTACCATTGATTCCGCTGCGGTTGCGATTGAACAGGCAATCGGCAATCATTAATTCCTCACAAGTCATTCATATCAATAAAAATACGCAGCCTGTACTCTCTATCCCGTGCCAGTACTGCGTCCACTCCCTTTCAATCAAACGTTTGATTGATTTTTTTCTGCTTAATATTGTCCATTTACCGTGCTATTTCAACCTGGAGAACCTTCTTAATCTCCCTGCTGTCTTTTGCCAGAATGCTTTTCACATTTGGCCCGAACCATTCCAGTGAAGCGTCCATTTCCATCATTTCAGCAGCCTCTCTTAAAAACAGACGATAGTCCACCGCTCCTTCAAACAGTGAAACCATGCCTTCCCTGCTGCCTGCTGCTGCATACACATTATTAGGGGCAAAGACGCCAAGCTTGCTGCGTGATTCAATATTTTTGAAATGAAAGTGCGAAACATATGGCTGGAGCTGTTTAAGAGCAAATAGAGGGTCCACCCCTGATTCCCATATGTGCAGGACATCAAAATTAACCCTGAGCGCCGGATGGTCCGTTTCCTCAAGAAGCTGAAGTGCAGAAGATGGATTATCTGTAAGAGTATTCGGATGGGTCTCGACCAACAGCTGCATTCCCTCGGCTTCAGCCATTTTACAGAGCATCTTCATGCGCGAAACAAGTTCAATCCGCTCTAATCTGCTGATATCCGCACTGCCTTTGTTCCCTGCAAATGTCCGTATTTTGTCCGTTCCCCAGCGATGCGCAAGTGAACATAGGGCGTTCATTTCAGCCATTAAGGCAGGAAGCGGTGCATCCAGGGGCAAATAGTCGCTCAGCATACTTGTCTCCAGATTGTATGAGCTCAGCCACTCACTTCCATAATGGATATCTTCCGCGAGATTTTTGGCATGGACACCCCATAGTTCAATTCCCTGGAACCCATTATTCTGGGCCCAGTGTGCAATTTGGTCAATGGATTGGAGATAATGCCGGAATGAGATGGTGCACAGTGAAAGTTTCATAGGATGGCCTCCTTCATGTTTTGAGATTGCTGCAGTTCAGACCATGCCTCAAAGCTTTCCTGCAGCCCCCTTTTTATTTTAAATTCCAGGATATTCTGTTCTTCCAGCTTTGCAGTAATTTCATTCAATAACCGCCTGTTTCCAGTCATAGCGAGCTTCATGGCCCGGTATTGGATGGCTGTATACCCTTTCACAAGTTTTTCGATTTCATCACACCAGGCTTCAAATCCTTCTTCATCATAGCCAAGCGATTCCCAGAAAAACGCAAAAGCATGTTCATAGGCATACTTCCGTATGGCGAGAACAGGCAACTCCCTTAAAGCCTGTGTCAGCCCTGACAGCGGAAACCTTTCTTCTCCAGCAGCATGAAGCTCGATAATCTTTGCAACAGCATCTGTCATTGGATTGCAGTCATGCTTGATGCATGTGTTAAAATACGCTTCAACCGTTTCGGCAGTTGGCATAATAATGTCTGATGCATCAAAGAAATAGCCGCCTTCAGCTGAAGGATCCTCAATGGCAGCCAGGATCCGGTCTTTAGCTAGCACTCCTTCCCAGCGGAAGTCCGGATCATACATAAACCATTCCTCTTCGTTCTCCGTCTTTTCCAGCATCACGTAATGAGGAAAAGGGCTTTGATGAAATTTATTTTCCCGCTCAGGAAGCTTTGACAAATCGAGCATCACCATGACATATTCATGGGGCTTCTTGTTTTCCAGCAAACTCATCATTTCCTTCATATTTTCCTGCTTGCTTTGCTTTTCGTCGTACCATTTATGCAGCTTGATGCCATAAAGCATTTCATACCACTGGTGAAAAAAATTATGGTCGATCCGTTTGGAATGATACGTTAACACTCCATTTTCCAGCACATCGAAATCGGCATCCCATACTCCGAAATAATAAGGACGATGGTCAGCGCCTTCTGTCTTTTTGACCGCTTCGCACACACAGCTTACAAAACAATGCACTTTAATCATACTGATTCCTCCGCTGCGGCTGGCTCCTGCTGGCGCTCCAGAAAATCAGCCAGGCTTCCTGCCGTCCGGAAATCTTTTGGCACAAGCATTTCATCTGGAATATCAAACCCCATGTCTACTTCCAAATGAAGGATCAGCTGCAGAATCATAATGGAATCCATATACAAATCTTCATTTAAGCGTGCATCTTCATGAAAAGCCTTCATGGAAGGAAGCTCTAATTGATCTTGTAAAATATCATGGATTACCTGTACGATTTCTTGTCTTGTCATGCCAGCACTCCTTCCCCCAGCCTTTTCCGGCTGACCTTTCCATTCGGCAGTTTTTCGATTTCCTCTACTTTCTTAAATTCCAGCGGAACCTGGTAGGGGGCGAGATAATACCTGCACCATTCTCTCAGTTCCTCTTCCTCAATGAATTCAGAGCAGACATACTGCGCACAGACTCTTTCCCCTGAAAGCGGATGAACTTTTTTATAGACAACTGCCTCTATGATTCTCGGTTCTTCCATCAAAACATCTTCTACCTCCTGCGGATAAACGTTCAAGCCTGCCACATTAATGGTGTCATCCATTCTGGCCAGAAATGACAGAACACCATTTTCTATATAGCCAAGATCTTTTGTATAGATTGTTTTTTCCGAATCATGAATGAGGATTTCACCAGGATTTTGGATGCTTCCGGCCTCCACGTTAACGTGCGGAAGCGGATAGCCCATTTCACGCGTGTCGCATACATCCGGATGAATGGCCACACATCCCGCTTCAGAACAGCCATATTGCTGAAGCACTCGGTTTGAAACCTTCTTTAATGCTTCCATCCAGCCGGCAGGCATGAGCGTGCCTGATGTCATGACAGCATCCAACCGCTGCCCATCCCTTATTAACAGCGTTAAAGTATGCAGCAGTGCAGGAGCCCCGTAAAGAATATGCTTAGGATGTTCCTTCAGCTTTTTCAGCACATATTTAGGGTTCATATTTGTCAGAATGACCGGTTCTGCCCCGCGCTTTATGCTTGCAAATACACCGCAGATTAAACCATAAGAATGGGTCGTCGGGCAGGCAACGACTGAAGCAGTCTGATTATCAGCCGGCAAAACCGTGACATAGCTTTCAAGCTCGTTCTCAATCGATTCCCATGTGCGTTCAATGCACTTCGGATACCCAGTCGTACCCGAACTCATCTGCACCAGAACGCCTTCCTTCTCATTTATCTGCTGTGACAAGTGGATCGGCATGTGGATATTTTCATAAAGCAGGAAATGGCTGCCGGCCTTATTTGCCATCCTGATGGCACCTTCTTTCCGGACAGAAGGATGGAGGGGGACAATGGATCCTCCTTTACTGCGTACAAATAAACAGAGTGCAAGCCATTGAAATGCATCCGGCATACAAACAGCCAATCTCTTATTCCGGCAATCTTTTAAATGAGGTATATCTTCAAATGCCGTATATTGTCTTTCAAGATCATCCAGCGTATAGTACTGATCATTTACAAAAAACATCTCAATTCTCCTTTGGGTTCTATGCTAAAGAGTTCGTGACAAGATGGCGGAAACCGCCAGCCACTTCTTTTTGGACCTTCCTTTTCAGCAGCGATTCGGCATAAACCATAGGGGCTGTATGCTGCAGAAGGTAATTTCGGAAAATCAATTCTGGATAGCAGCTCATGTGCCCGGCAAGCGTCTCTCCAGCCAGCCTCCAAAATTTTCTCTCACTGTAGCCGTACTGCTCTTCAAGCGCAAAAGACAGTTCTGTTAAATGAAAAACAAACAATGTATCCATGACAAGCTCTCTTAGTGCTTCAATGGAAGTCATCCAATAAAACTCATCTTCCCCGCCTTTTTTAAACTGCTTATGAATCTCTCCAAAGTCAGGAATCCGGCTGGGTTCTGCCAAAAAATCATGATGATACTCTGTGCTGTCATGGAAATCCCTCAAAACAACACGGGTTGGCCAGCCGTTTTTATGAAGGAGGATCATGTTCTGGGCATGTGCCTCCACGGCTATTCCATGAGCGGCGAGCAAGTGCCAGACCGGCACCACACTTACTTCTATCAGCCTTTTTAACCAGTTTTCTATTCCATAGCGCACAAGCCAGTCATTTATAAATAGGGAACCGTCCCTCTCCATTAATGGAAGTGCTGTAAAAGGTACAGCCTCCTCATCCTCTTCCATGTGGAGACGCACGCTTTCCCGCCAAATAGCTCCCAGTTTTGCCTCTGTTTTTTCCTCAATAGGCTGATGGGCAATCCCTGCATACTCCTTCAGAACGATCAAGGAAGCTTCTTCCTTTAAAAATGGATCAGCTTCCACCGTGTCAGCTATCCATTTGGAAATATGGGGAGCAGCACAGATGGCGTGAGTGTCTAACGTTCTTAGCGAGGAGGTATTCACCAAATTCATGGATAGTTTTATGTGAGCCTTCTTTGGATTCGTTACGTTCCAAAGCGTTCGGACCGACTGGGTTGCACGATAAGAATCCCCGCTGCTATTTAGGAGAATGACATCCCCTTGCTCCAATTCATCTTTAATATGCTTTACCTGCCATGGATGTATTGGCAGAAAGGTGTATTCTTCAAAGGTTTTTCCCAGCTCATGCAGCTCGGTCAGAAGTTGTCCGAGCATGAAAGGACCCAGCTCCTTTTCCCAGAATTCCTTCTCACCCTCGGGGAGAGCCATTCGGCTATGCTCGCGTCTCACTGCAGCCCATTGCAGTGCAAAAGATTGGCCTGCTTCCGGACCGAATGCAGCATGGTCCTCAAGAGAGAATCCCGTCCTTGCCTTAAAACAAGGATGATAGGGATGCCCTTCCCAAACTTCAGACTCCAGCTCCTCATAACTGAATGCTCTCCTAGAAAGAGACGTTATGAGATTTATTTCATTCCATTCACTCAGCTGAATGGTTTGCTGCAGCTCGTGAATAAGCTTGCTTCTTTTTTCCGGGTCGGGTACAAGGTCCTCTGCCAGCTCCTCTATGCTTGTTGACGTACGGGAACCATCGCTTTGCACGGAACAGATGCTGTCCTCCTTTAGCCGCACACGGTCAAACGCAGCAACCTTTCCCTCACAGCAGTAAGTCCGCTGATTTCCGAAAACGGTGAAGCTCAATAAAGGTTCTTCCGGCTGATTTGCTGTTTTTTCATAATCCATCAGCCCTTCAAAAAGAACGGCCTCCAGTAACTGTCGGATGACTCTTCTTTCAACTTTCTTAGATGGCAGCGGATGCAGCTTCTGCATAGTTCTCCTCCTTCTTTACAATGGCAAAAGGATTTGGGATATAGGTGTAAACGGCTTGTTCGTTCTTCGCCAGCAGTTCATCCACATCATGGAAACGGGTCAGCAGGTTGGCTTTATAGGCAAGCTTCTCTGAGTGCAGGATATGCCCGATGAATGCCTTCCCCTGTCCAGACAGCTCTTTTTCAAGTATGCAAAGCTTTTTCCGGCACCATTCGATCAAACGATCTTCACTGACGAGACCGTCCTGCCCAAATCGGCAAATCACTGAAAAGAGCTGATTCATGAACAGGTAATAGGTGAAGCGTTCCTGAATGAGGTCATCCTCATAAAATAGTTCCGGGCAATCTGCCAATGACGGCAGCAGTTTGCATAGATTTCCTTTATAAGAGTTTGATAGATAGTAGCCTTGATTATCACGATAGTAATAAGCTTCCGGGTATCCCGATGATAAATCCAGGACGCTGTTTTGCTGATGTGCCTCAAGGGCAAGCCCATGATCATCAAATAATCGGATCAGAGACTCAATTGAGCATCTCCAGTATTTTTCGAACCAGTCCATACTGATTTCCTGCGGATCTCTTCTCTCTGTTTGTGCCAGCCTTTCAATTGTCCGCTGCAGTCTTGAGCATTCATCCGGCAGCGGATCCTGAACCAATGCCGCGATGGAACTAATACCCTTATCCGCTCCTTCTGGAAAAGGGTTGGACCGAAAAATGACCTCGAACCCTGACTCTTTATGCCCCGGCAATTCAGCTGTTATATAGGCCGGATCATTAATCATCCGAAATGAAGGATATTTTTCCGTAAAGCGAAGCTTATCCATTAGTTCCGTCATAGCGGTACCTGCCTTTAGTTCATGCAGGCGGTTCTTCCTTAATGAATTCGTAATTTTTACCGGAACAGAGAATTTGAACATCCATTCATTTTCCGGGCTGTAAACCGTTCTGATGGAAGAGGTAGCTGAATAATAGGCTCCCATTGGGCCAAGATCTTTTATTAGATTTTTTTCAACCGCCCCTCTGACATGATTCTGCTGAAGCAGCCATTGAGCCTGAAGAGGATGCATCGGAATGAGGCAGTTGTTATGCGGGACAGTAAAATGCGGAATCGATTTCTTTAATGAATGGAGTATAATATCGCTTGCCCTATTCCGGTTAGCTGAAGCTTCCCTGACTAACTCCCGGTCTACCTGGAAATAGTGAAGCTGAAAACGGCCCTTTAACTCCGGGGCATACTGCGGATGCTGCCATCCAGCCATTCCCTGCCTGCTCTTCGGTGTAGGGTGAAGCCAGTGTCCAAACAAAAGTGACTGCTCGGCTTCAATGAAAGTGATCTCTTCGGAATACAGGCTATTTTCGTCATTCATTCTTTCCTCAATATACAAAGCCATTGTCTGATAGCTCTCAATCAGCCTGAGCACCAGCTCATCAAAATGGGATGCAAGCTCATGGCAGCCATTTGATTTAGCCATTAAATGCAGTTCGTGGATAAGAGCAATCATCATCGGAAGCCGGTCCTGCTGTATCCATTCCCGTCTTTGGCTGCAATATTTAAAGGCACCGCCGATCAAATGCCTTCCAGTTAGTGATCGGTACATCACTTCCACTGCAAATGCTGCAGACTGACCTGGAAGTTCTATCTCCACCACGGACTCGCCTGATAGAGTCATAGGTGGCTGCTGCTCCTGCATCCATTCCTCCCTATCCATCCAATGCCCGCCATCTACTTCTCTTAAGTAACTATTTATAAATGCTTGAAACGTTGCATTTTCTGCAACTTGTTTGGCTGAATGATGCATAGTTCCATCCTTTCACCGAGTCTTTAGACCTAGTAATTGATAACCATTCTCAATAATGGTTAAAAAATTTGATTTCTTCTCTTGAAAGAAATCAATGTAATGGAAGAGACAGGGACCTGCGTAAGTCCCAGCCTCTCATTAAGGTGTTTACTCACTTAGAAGCAAGGATTCAATCTCTTTCAATCCTTTTTGGCGCTCAATTGGATCCCAATAACCCCATGTGGTCTTAAGAGTATGTACGTTGCCATTCTGAACAGCTTTCAGGCTTTTCCAAACCTCTCCCTGTGTAACAGAATCATAGAACTCTCCACTATTAAAATAAGAAACATCAAGGATATGATCAGGATTATACTTTGCTAATCCTTCAATCGAAATATTCTCACCGAAATCCTCAGGAAGGTTTTCCGCCGGTGTGAGTTTCAAATCATCAAATAATAATGAATTTGTTGCATGGTTCGTACGTCCATATACACGAATATCTTTTTTGTTAATTGCTACTGCCATAAATGTTTCATCGCCCATTTTTTCACTTACGCGGCTGCCGATATCTTCTGCTTCCTTCTCAAGATCCTCAATCACTTTCTTTCCTTCATCAAGCTTTCCTGCAGCTTCGGCAACCTTCAGATGGTCTTCCTTCCAATCACCGCCAACTTCAACAACGACAGTTGGAATGGTTTCAGACAGCTGATCATATAAAGGCTTATAGCGATCACTGATAATTAACAGGTCCGGATCCAGCTTCAAAATTTCTTCCGAGTTAATTTCATCAGCATAAGGCAGAGCCTTCACACCTTCAAGCTCCTCTGTTAGATGCGGAGGAAACTCATTATCATACGCCATCACGGCATAAGGCTTTACACCAACAGATACAAGCGAACCTTCCCATGACACATGAGACAGCAGAACGATTTTCTTCGGTTCGGCAGGGACTTCTGCTTTTCCGTACAAATGCTCAACGGTTCTTGTTTCCTCTGTTTTCTCCTCTTTCTTCTTTTCAGACGCTTCTGTAGAAGCTTCCTCTTCTTTTCCACAGCCAGTTAAAATAAGTAAAAATAACATAAAAACAACGCTCAAAGGAGCAAAAAACTTTTTCATGGATCATTCCTCCAAAGCAATAATGAAATTCATTCTCAATGATAATCATTATCACTATGTCTGAACATGGACATTTTTAACTTCCTCCATGAACAAAATGAATTTTCGTTAGTAAAAAACAGCTGCAAGTCTTCAGCTGCACGTTAATTATTTTCTTCTAAATCCTTAAGCTTTTAGTTTGGCATTAAGAATGCTTGAAGGAAAGGCTTCCAGCATCCTCTTCCTCCCAATCGGGCCCCACGGATCCCACTCATGGCTTTCAGGGTAATAGACTTCTCCGGTCCGGACAGCCCGGATTTTATTCCACTCGGGGGTATGGGCGGTTCTCCACACATCCTTTTCATGGCTCCATAAAATGAGGAGCTTGTCGGGGTTCAATTCAGCAATTTCCTTCAGGCTGACATTTCGGTAACCCTCAGCATGCAGATCTGGATGCGGCTGGAATCCCAGACCTTGAAAAAGAAGGTCGAGAAGGGCATGATTTCCCTTCCCGTAAAGGCGTATTTCTTCCGGACGAATCCAAATGACAGCCCACTGGCCACTTTTCGTTAATGGACACAGCTCATCCCGCACCTTGCATTCCAAACAGTGAATGTCTTTTTCTATGCATTGGGCACGGCTTTCACAGCCGACCAGCGATGCTATTTCATAGAGATAATGACGCCAGTCCTGCTTCAAAGGCAAATGATGGACTTGCTCCTGTTTTGAAAGCAGCACGCTTTGAAGCTGAAATTGATGTAAGGGTGTTTTAATGATGCGGTCAGGATGGGTCAGCAAAATATCATCCGGCTGAAATGGTTTTTCTGCGTTTAACAATTTAGTTCCTTCCAGCTCTTTTTGAAGATAGCTCGGAACCCCGCTGCTCGCAGAATAGACGGTTGGGTAGGACGGAGCTGCAACCGGCTGGATTCCGAGTGAAATAAGGTGGTCCTGCAAAAAAAGCTGACTTACGACAGCGATTCGTTCACTGGCCCTTTTCATAAAAGAAGTTGGCGGCATCCCTTCTCTGCTTTTAAAAAGGCGGCTGAAATAAAATTCATCCTGCAGCCCTATTTGCACGGCTACTTCTTTAGCTGTAATTCCTCTATTTTGGAGCAGCAATCTTTTGGCAGTCTTCATTCGTTCTGCATTTAAGAATTCTTTCGGGGTCATACCGGTCCTTTTGCGGAAAGCCCTTGAAAATGTAACAGGGGTCATATTTGCTTTAGCAGCTAATTCCGTAACGGTGAATGGACGGGACAGGCTGTTTCGGATCAGTTCCTCCGCTTCTTCCATTCTGTCTATGTCTGCCGCGTCTGTCAGGATGGATAGCATCTCCCAGAGAAGGGACAGAAATCTGCATTTGGCCGAAATTGATTTTTCCTGCCGGCTTTTCTTCATCTCTTCCCAGAGGGGGGCCATTTTTGCAGGGACCTGGTCAGCCAGCGGACGGGTTAACAAGTCTTTCAGCATATCGCCTTCTTTTGGCCAGGAAAGCAAATAAACAGAAAGCAGAGAAGACGAAGACGATGTAAGGATTGCTGAATCCGTAAGGAAATAGCTTTTGCCCTCCTCGGCCTTCAATCTCTTGTTCCCGCTTACCAAAGTGCCCTTTCCCGATGATATGTAAAGGATTAAAAAATGACTGCGCTTTACATTTATTCCCTGAGATAGGCCCTCACGCAGGTTGGATGCTTCAATTTCAAACATATGACTCTTCAGAAGCATATTTAGACACTCCCTTCTTTTTCCTGAAATATGAATTGACAAATGCTGTGGAAGGATAGTAGATTAATAACGATCTTCCTGGACGATAACGATTCTCATTTTCATTTAAAAAAATACATAGAAAAGGACTGATCATCATGGCCAGAACTGCTGCTGACATAACCGAATCCCTGCAGCCTGTTCACTTAAAATCTATTAAATGGGGCCTTATTGGCTTAGTATTTGTTTTCCTTTGCCTGCTCGCTTCAATTGGACTTGGAGCCATATGGATCTCTCCTTCTGTTGTTTGGGACTCTTTTGTCTCTTTTCAAGCCGCCCAAATTGAACACCAGCTGATCAGGGAAGTGCGAATCCCGCGGGCATTGGCTGCTGCCCTAATTGGGGCAGCACTTGCTGTTGCAGGCACTATTATGCAGGGCATCACACGCAATCCGCTTGCCGATCCTTCAATCATCGGCATTACCCATGGAGCCGGACTTGCCATCGCCATTTCGCTTACATTTGTTTCAGGCGGATCTTACTGGATTCTTCTGATCTGGTCATTTGCAGGCTCTGCAGCTGGCGCTATGCTTGTCCTCTCTTTTTCCATGATTTCAAAAGAGCGGATATCTCCTGTGACCCTGACGCTTGCAGGTGCTGCGTTAAGCACATTATTCAGCGCTCTTTCCACGGGTATCGCCCTATATTTCCAGGTGGCGCAGGACCTGAGCTTCTGGTTTGCCGGAGGACTATCCGGAACCAAATGGCAGCATGTTTTTATACTGCTTCCCGCTGTTATCATTGGGATTCTGCTGTCCCTCTGGATCAGCCGCTCTCTGACTATACTGGCTTTAGGGGAGGAAGTGGCTGCAGGTCTCGGCCAATCTCAGCAGAAAGTCAGGTGGATCGGGCTCATTGCTGTTATTCTGCTATCTGGCGCAGCCGTTTCCATTGCAGGCGCAATCGGCTTTATTGGCCTAGTCGTTCCCCATATAGTCCGGATGCTCATCGGATCTGATTACAGATGGCTCATTCCGTTAAGTGCCATTGCAGGCGCCCTTCTCCTCATACTCGCCGATATAGGGGCACGGATGATCAATCCTCCATTCGAGACACCTGTAAGCGCAGTGACCGCCTTGATTGGCGTTCCGTTTTTCTTATATTTGTCCCGAAGGAAAAGGGGGTATTTGTAATGGATTGGAAGCTTGCTTTAAGACAGTCCAACACCTGGCTGGCAGCCTTTGTCTTTTTAATCATGGCCACCTTTATATTGAGCCTGTCCACTGGCGTGATGCCCATCCGTTTTTCTGAAATATTGAACACGTTAGCCGGCAGTGGCACCCCAAGGCAGGAGCTTGTTTTATTTCAGCTGCGATTGCCGAGAATGGTCATTGCCATGCTGATTGGTGCCGGGCTTGCTCTATCAGGCAGCATTCTTCAGGGACTTTCAAGGAACTCCCTCGCGGACCCGGGCATTCTCGGAATTAATGCCGGCGCTGGACTGGCTGTCGTTTTTTCGATCTATCTTTTCGGACAGGAGAAAGGAAGCCTGCTCTCTGAACCTTTTTTCCTGCCCGTTTTTGCTTTTATCGGCGCTCTTGCCATAGCAGCTCTGATTTACCGCTTCTCATGGAAAGGCGGAATAGACCCGGAACGGCTTCTCCTTGTCGGTCTCGGATTTAATGCTCTATGTGGTGCTCTTCTCATGATTCTGCAGCTGAAAATGGATCCAAAGGATTTTCAGCAGGCAGCCATTTGGCTGACAGGAAGCATCTGGGGAACCGGGTGGCCTTATGTATGGGCACTGCTTCCATGGATTTTGATTCTTATACCGGCTGCCTTTTATAAAGCAAGGACCATGAATCTTCTTCAGTTTAAGCAGGAAGTTCCGGTTGCTCTTGGCTTAAAAGTGGAGTCCGAACGGCGTTTGCTTCTTTGCCTTTCTGCTGCCCTGGCAGGAGCATGTGTGGCCGTCGGCGGCGGAATCGCTTTTATTGGCCTGCTCGCTCCCCATCTGGCACGGCGGCTGTGCGGACCCAATTACTTCAGCAGTCTGCCATTGTCTGCACTGATCGGAGCAGCTCTGGTGCTCATGGCAGACATGATCGGCAAAAATCTTCTGGCACCAGCCGATATTCCCGTCGGAATCGTCATATCGGTTATCGGTGCACCCTACCTGATCTTCATGCTGCTGACCCGGAAAGGTTCCGGGATGAGGGTCTAAATTCAATAGAAATGCCCATTCAACAATCCCTAATGAATGGGCATTTCAGCTTTATTTGATTTCAGCAGGCTCTCTGTATTGTTTTTGCCCCAGCACATGATATACATCCTGACGGCTTTCGATAATAAATTCAGGCTTTGGCTTCCCTCGGTTCGCACGATGGCCAGCAAGATGTACATCGCTTGTTTCCCAAGCCTTCCATGCCTCTTCAGATTCCCAGCGGATCATAACAATGATTTCTTCCTCTCCGCTGCGCTGTTTTTTCTTTAATACATTTAAATCTAGAAAACCGGGCTGCTCTTCGATGATTCCTTCTCCGGCAAAGCGCTCCACCATTTTTTCCCCATGGCCCTCTTTAACCATTATTGTCTTTAATTGAATAAACATGCCTATTTCCTCCTCTGTTCTTTTTTGATATTATAATTGATAACGATTTTCATTTTCAACTATTTTAAAAAATAGATTCATTATTTTGTAAGTTTATAGTATCTTTAGATTATCGAAATTTTACTGAAATTGTGAGGCCTTTATATGTGGAGAAATAAAAATGTGTGGATTCTTTTAACTGGTGAATTTATAGCAGGGCTGGGCCTTTGGCTTGGCATTATAGGGAACCTCGAGTTTATGCAGGAAAAGGTTCCTTCTGATTTCCTGAAATCACTTATTCTTGCATCCGGTTTGCTGGCAGGAATTGCAGCCGGCCCCCTTGCCGGCAGAATTACAGACCAGCTGAATAAAAAAACTGTAATGCTCGGTGCAGGATTTGTCAGGGCCATCAGTGTTATTTTTATGCTGATTGCTATTCAAACGGGATCTGTGTGGTGGATGGTTCTGTTCCTGGTTATGATTCAATTGTCAGCGGCCTTTTACTTTCCTGCACTGCAGGCAGCCATCCCTCTTGTAGTTGCAGAAAAAGATTTGCTGCAGCTGAATGGTGTACACATGAATGTGTCCACCCTTTCGAGGATATTGGGTACAGCATTGGCTGGTGTTCTGTTAGTCATTCTGCCATTATCCATGCTTTATTTCGGATCGCTGGTCGCTTACCTGGCTCTATTCGGATTAACCTGGTTTATGGACTTCGAGGAAAAAAGGGAAAAGCCAGGCACAGGAAAAGAGTCTGCCAGGAGCAGCGGAGGTTTCAAGGAGGTTTTCCCGATTATTAAAGGCCTCCCCATTGTATTCATGACACTGATATTAACTCTGGTCCCACTGCTGTTTCTTGGCGGTTTCAACCTGATGGTCATCAACATCAGCGAGCTTCAGGACAGTTCATCCATTAAAGGGTTAATTTATACTGCAGAAGGAATCGGCTTTATGCTCGGAGCATTTATCGTCAAGCAAATCAGCCAAAAGCGTTCGCCTTATGCTATTTTATTTTTCTTCTCATTTGTCATTGGCGTCTCACAGCTGCTTCTGTACTTTGCAGATGTGCCAGTTCTATCCATTGCCGCCTTCTTTGTATTCGGATTTGCCGTTGGCTGTTTCTTCCCAACTGCAGCCACCATTTTTCAAACTAGGGTGCCGAAGGAATTCCACGGAAGATTCTTCTCCTTCCGAAACATGCTCGATCGTGTTATTTTCCAAATTGTGCTTCTGCTGACAGGATTCCTGCTGGATGCCGTTGGACTCCAGGTAATGGTCGTGATCTTTGGCATTCTATCCTTAGTCATGACAGCTGCTTTCTTTGTTAAATTCAAGCAAATTCGGACAGAAGTACAGATAAAAGAAAAGATCAGTACGTAAAAAACCCGCTCACATCGTGTGGGCCGGTTTTTTACTGCTATTTCGTCTTAATTTCAGGTCATTATTTAGTTTATGTGCGGATAGTCTTATTTTGTGTGCAGATAAAGTTTTTTCTGTGCGCATAACCCGGTTTTATGTGCGGATAAAAAAATTTATGTGCGCCTGGACATTTTGCCCCTAGCGAACCAGCTGCTTCACCAATTCCCGGTTCCGTTTTTTAAAAACATCATTATGGGATGAAACCATCGCTGCCCCGGCTGCATCAGGTTCAATGTACTGCTTCGCTTTATTGACTGCATTCGCCGCATCCTGGAAGGCTCCCGCAATTAAGTGAAGCTTGCCGTCATGCTTAAGAATATCCCCTGCAGCATATAGCCCTTCTATTGACGTCTCGCTGTTTGCATTGCCGGCAATATAGAAATCTTCCAGCATATTAATATTCAAATTGCTATTTTTCAGGAGTTCCGTATCCTGCTCATATCCATGATTAATCACCACTTCATCGATGGCAAGATATGAAACCTCGCCCGTTTCATAATTGGTCAATTCCACCTGCTCAATTTCCTCGTGATTTCCGCCGGCAATTAATTTGGTAATGGACGTATGGTTAATGCAGATGACCGAACTATTCATCAGCTGTGAAACCTGAGCTTCATGGCCAGTTAACGCATCCCGTCTGCAAGTGATGTATACCTGCCTGGCAACGGGCTCCAATTCATTGGCCCAGTCTACTGCCGAATTGCCTCCTCCTGACACAATCACTGTTTTATCCTTGAAATGCGCAAGAGACTTGACTGTGTAATTTAAATTGGAGACCTCAAAGCGCTCTGCGCCTTCAATTTTCAGCTTTTGCGGCTTTAGAATTCCGCTGCCTACGGCCACAATCACTGTTTTTGAAAAATGCTCTTCCCCTGAAGACCCTTTTAAAACAAAAACTCCATGTTCATTCTTACTGATGGATTCCACCTTTTCATTTAGGACAACCGTCGGATTAAAGGTCAGCCCCTGCTCGACCAGCTGTTCAATCAGCTTTGCTCCCGGAGTAGGAGTCAACCCGCCGACATCCCAAATCATTTTCTCGGGATACACATGGATCTTTCCGCCCAGCTGCGGCTGAAATTCAATCAGTTTCGTTTTCATCTCCCTTAATCCGCTGTAAAAAGCAGAGTATAGCCCAGCCGGACCTCCCCCTATAACCGTTACATCAAAAATCTCCATCTGCTTCATATCCGTTCACTCCTATAACCAATTATTATTGATTATCATTCTCACTTCAACTATACGTCCTTTCTTCTCTTTTGACAATGAAAATTTCCCTTTGTACTTTTCCTTAAAATACTGTTGACTAATACCTTAACTAGACTTATAGTAAAAAAGAACCGACACTGATAATCATTATCACTTATTTAAAATATATTCTCACATAAACGGAGGTTACATAATGGTCCGTCTATATACAGATGGCTTGAACATTGGGTATAGCGAACGACTAATTGTAAAAGATCTCAGCGTCCAGATTCCCGATAAGAAAATCACAACAATTATTGGTCCAAATGGCTGTGGGAAATCAACCCTTTTAAAAGCCATTACCAGGATCATTTCCCATCAATCAGGCAATGTCATCTTAGATGGGGAGAACATTTCAAAGGAAAATACGAAAATCCTTGCCAGGAAGATGGCAATCCTGCCTCAAACACCTGAAAGTGCAAGCGGTTTAACAGTAGGCGAGCTCGTCTCATACGGACGCTTCCCTTATCAAAAGGGATTCGGAAGATTGACGAAAAAGGATTATGAAGTCATCGACTGGGCACTTGAAGTGACAGGCACCAAAGAATTTAAATTCCGCCCTGTTGACGCTCTGTCAGGCGGCCAGCGCCAGAGAGTGTGGATCGCCATGGCACTTGCACAGGAAACCGATATCATTTTCCTTGATGAACCAACCACCTATTTAGATATGGCACATCAGCTTGAAGTTCTCGAACTTCTTCAAAAGCTGAACGAGGAACAGGAGCGCACCATTGTAATGGTCCTCCATGATTTAAACCAGGCAGCCCGTTTTGCCGACCATATCGTCGCACTAAAAGATGGTGAGATTGTTAAATCAGGAAGCTATGAGGAAGTCATTACACAGGATGTTTTAAGGAAAGTGTTCAATATTGATGCAGTCATTGGACGCGATCCCCGCACAAACAAACCAATGTGTATAACTTATAATTTACTAAAAGGAGAAAATCAACATGAAGAAACTTTTGATCCCATTTACGATCTTGCTGCTTCTGCTAATTAGCGCCTGCGGCAATACAGAAGAAAAAAATTCAACCTCGTCTGAACCAAAGGAAGATAAAAAGTCCGGTACGATCACTTATGAATCTGAAACTGGACCGGTTGAGGTCCCAGCTGATCCTAAGAGAGTTGTCCTCCTTTCAGGCTTCACAGGAAATGTTATGCAATTAGGCGTAAATATCGTTGGAGTGGATACATGGTCTAAAAATAATCCTCGTTTTGAAGAACAATTGAAGGATGCTGAAGAAGTATCTGAAGATAACCTTGAAAAAATAATTGAACTGGAACCAGACTTGATTATTGCCCTATCTACTGTTAAAAACTACGATAAACTTAAGGAAATTGCACCAACTGTAACGTATACATGGGGTAAATTAGATTACCTTTCTCAGCATGAGGAAATCGGCAAGCTGCTTAATAAAGAAGAAGAAGCAAAGAAATGGGTAGCTGACTTCAAACAGCGCGCTGAAGCAGCAGGGGAAGACATTCGTGCAAAAATTGGCGAAGATGCAACCGTTTCTGTATTTGAAATCTTCGACAAACAGCTTTATGTTTTTGGCGATAACTGGGCTCGCGGAACTGAAATCCTCTATCAGGCAATGGACTTAAAAATGCCTGAAAAGGTTAAGGAAATGGCCTTAAAAGATGGCTACTATGCCATTTCAGCTGAAGTGCTTCCGGAATATGCAGGAGATTATATTGTTATAAGCAAATATTCTGATGCAGATCATTCATTCCAGGAAACCGATACGTACAAAAATATTCCTGCTGTGAAAAATAATCGTGTCTTTGAAATGGAAGGCAATGGCGCTTCCTTCAGTGATCCAATCACACTTGATGCGCAGCTGGAGTTCTTTAAAGAATCATTTTTAGGCAACTAATACGGCAGGAGGGATTCTTAATTTTTAGGAATTCCTCTTTCCTATTTAAAAATACAGTTCCCCAATGGCTAAATAAACTCGAAGAAAGATGGAAGTACAATGACTAAAGAAGCTCAACCCTTCATTCCATTTATATATAAACTTGCGGCAGGCTTCATCATTTTTGCCGGCATGTTTGTGGCTGCTTGTGTGTTCGGGGCAGCCGATGTGACGGTCAGAGATGTTTGGCTTGCACTAACCTCCAATGCTTCAGGAGAAAAAATCTCCATCATTCGTGAAATACGTCTGCCCCGAGAAATTGCGGCCATTTTTGTCGGAGCAGCATTTAGCATCTCTGGCGCCATCATGCAGGGAATGACAAGAAACCCTCTTGCTGATCCAGGCCTGCTCGGATTAACGGCCGGAGCAAATGCTGCCCTTGCCATAACGCTTGTTCTTATCCCTTCAGCAGACTACATTGGAATTCTGGCCGCCTGTTTCATCGGTGCGGCTATCGGTGCAGGGATGGTTTTCGGCATTGGCGCCATGAAAAAAGGAGGCTTTTCTCCGATTCGAATCGTTTTAGCCGGAGCCGCGGTTTCTGCCTTCCTTTTTGCAATAGCTGAAGGGACCGGCATCTATTTTAAGATTTCAAAAGATGTCAGCCTGTGGACAGCAGGCGGGCTCGTCGGCACATCCTGGGCCCAGCTGCAGATAATTGTCCCGGTTATCTCAGCAGGCATACTCGTATCCCTTTTTCTTTCCAAGCAGCTTACGATACTAAGCTTAAATGAAGAAGTGGCTGTAGGCTTGGGACAAAATACAACTCAGATTAAAGTCATCCTGTTTATCTTAGTCACCCTGCTTGCAGGGGCAGCTGTTGCACTGGTCGGCAATATGGCATTTATCGGATTGATGGTGCCTCATATCGTCCGTGCTTTAGTCGGAACAGATTATCGTTTTATTCTTCCCATGTCAGCTCTCACAGGAGCGTCATTTATGCTTCTTGCCGATACACTCGGGAGAACTATCAATGCTCCTTACGAAACTCCTGTTGCGGCCATCATTGCCGTAATGGGGCTGCCTTTCTTCCTGTTCATTGTTCATAAAGGGGGTAAGGCGTTCTCATGATTCAGCCGGAATTAGTTAAAAAACAGCGAATTTTAATGGCAGTTTTATCAGTACTAATTATTGTTACCATTGTTATAGGAATGGGATTAGGCTATGCCTCCCTTTCATATGACCGGTTAATCCCGACCCTCCTGGGACAGGGAACTTTTAAAGAGGAGTTTGTGTTATTTTCCATACGGCTGCCGAGGGTATTTATCACAGTGTTAGCCGGCATGGCACTGGCACTATCGGGTGCGATTTTACAGGGACTTACACGCAATGACCTGGCGGACCCAGGCATCATCGGCATAAATTCAGGTGCAGGGGTTGCGATCGCCGTTTTCTTTCTGTTCGTCCCTATTGAAGCAGGCACTTTCATCTACATGCTGCCGTTATGCGCATTTTTCGGCGCTTTGCTTACCGCTATCCTCATCTATGCTTTTTCCTATAAAAAAGACGAGGGGCTTCAGCCAGTAAAAATGGTTCTTGTCGGAGTCGGGTTTTCCATGGCGCTATCAGGTGTAATGATTGTCCTGATTTCCTCAGCTGAAAGAGAGAAAGTTGATTTCATTGCAAAATGGCTATCAGGGAATATCTGGGGAACGGATTGGCCTTTCATCTGGGCACTCCTCCCCTGGCTGCTAGTGCTTATTCCATTCACTTTATATAAGGCAAATCGTTTGAATCTATTAAGCTTAAGTGAGCCTGTCGCCATCGGCATAGGGGTATCCATTGAAAAAGAACGGATCATCCTTCTGCTTACAGCCGTTGCATTGGCAGCTTCTGCTGTTTCTGTAACCGGCGGGATTGCCTTTATCGGCTTAATTGCTCCGCACATGGCTAAAGCGCTTGTCGGACCTCGTAATCAGCTTTTCATTCCGATTGCTATTCTTTTAGGAGGCTGGCTTCTATTATTTGCCGACACGCTCGGCCGGAACCTGGCAGATCCGGACGGCCTGCCAGCCGGAATTATGGTTGCAATTATCGGAGCTCCATATTTTATGTATCTATTATTAAAGAAATGACGTGCTGGCTGGCACGTCATTTTTTATTATTTATGTTTTTTTCTGGTATTACTGGGCAAATATATAGAGTCTCATCATTTAACAGTTTAATAGAAA
>NZ_BCUY01000043.1 GCF_001591465.1 Cytobacillus firmus NBRC 15306 | reverse complement strand
TTCTTTTTTTGTGTGTAATTATCTTAGCTGGACTCTTCTTTTTATTGAAAATGCAGATAGGCATCACTTCTCGCATTGATGCGCCAGAATCAAATTATATGCGCCATTCCTCATCTCTCCCTCTGTTTTAATAGTCGATTTCATTCTCCGAAAAGAAGAATTGTGCCAAATGTAAGATAAACTTTAAAACATGCTAAATAAAACGAAACTTCTGCTGGATATTATCAAAAACCTGTTAGATAAATCTCCAAACATGCAAGATAAATTTCCAAACCTGTCAGATAAACTGCACCGATGCAGCACCAAAGAATTTAAAAACTGCACACATCCCAGCAGCTCAATCCAGCTTTGCCATCCTCGTTTCAAAGACCAATCAGCCCATACACATCAACTGTCATCCAAAAAACTTTCCCCACCCAAGCACAAACCCGCCCATCCAAAAATATATTGTTATCGACATTAACTTCCATTATCAGGTTTGGGAAGTCAAAAAATGGGGGAAAATTATTAATACCCGCCATTTGCAAGAGATTACATAAATCATGTATAATTAACGTCAAATATAGTCAAAGTCAGATAGGGGGAGGCCTGGTGAGGAATATATCCGACATAATTGAAAATTATCTCAAACAGGTTTTAGAGAAAAGCGAAAGGGAAATTGTGGAAATTAAAAGAAGCGAAATTGCTGACAAATTCCAGTGTGTTCCTTCTCAGATCAATTATGTGATCAACACCCGTTTTACGATTGAAAAAGGTTATGCAGTAGAAAGTAAGCGGGGCGGCGGTGGCTTTATCCGGATTATGAAAGTCCAGTCCTATGACCATGCTGATTTGATTGACCAGTTAATATCTTTAGTGCAGAGCAGGATTGCCCAGAGCAGTGCGGAGAATGTCATCTACCGTCTGGTAGAAGAAGAGATTATAACACACAGGGAAGCTAAAATAATGCTTAGTGTTATAGACCGTTCTGTCCTGTATATTGATCTTCCTTTCAGGGATGAGCTGAGGGCAAGAATGCTTAAGGCAATGTTGACCACTTTGAAATATAAATAGTAGTGAAGCTGGAGAGGTGAAGTCATGATTTGTCAGGAATGTAATCAAAGGCCGGCCACGCTGCACTTTACAAAGGTTGTAAATGGAGAGAAAGCAGAGTTTCATCTTTGCGAGAAATGCGCACAGGAAAAAGGTGAAATGTTTATGCTGGGCAGCGGGTCCGGTTTTTCAATAAATAACTTGCTTGCTGGCCTTTTGAATATTCAGCCTGCCTTTCAGGGGTCGGGCCAGGATCCTTTTCAGCAGGAGAAGGTTCTGCAGTGTGAGCAATGCTCCCTGACCTTTCAGCAATTTATTAAAGTTGGCCGTTTTGGATGCGCCAGCTGCTATGAGACTTTTAAAGACCAATTGAACCCCATTCTTAGAAGGCTGCACAGCGGGAATTCCTCACATAGCGGGAAAATTCCGGCACGAATCGGGGGAACCATTCACTTGCGCAGGAATATTGATGATTTAAAAAATCATTTAAAAGAAATGATTTCCAAAGAAGAGTTTGAAAGAGCGGCAGAATTGAGAGACGAAATAAGGAAATTGGAAAGGCAGTTAAATGCCGATCAAAAGGGAGGGGAGTAGCTTGTCGCTGGAACGTTTCATAAATCAAGCTATCAGCTCCTGGATGAGTGCGGAAGGACCTGATTCAGATATTGTGTTAAGTTCAAGAATCAGACTCGCCCGCAACATAAAGCAATATAAATTCCCTACTTTATTTTCAAATGAAGAAGCAGAAGCAGTCATTGAAAAAATAAAGGCAAGGGTGGAGCATTCTTCTTTTTCAAAACTTGGGGAAATGGAGCTTTTATTAATGCATAACCTTCAGCCGCTTCAAAAAAGAGTGCTGATGGAGAAGCATTTAATCAGTCCCCATCTTGCTGAGAATTCAACTCATGGTGCCTGCCTTCTTTCTGAAAATGAAGAAGTCAGCATCATGATTAATGAAGAAGACCATATAAGGATTCAATGCCTGTTTCCGGGGTTTCAGCTTTCTGAAGCCTTAAATATGGCGAATGAAATTGATGATTGGCTGGAGGAAGAAGCCGATTATGCATTTGATGAAGATATTGGCTTTTTAACAAGCTGCCCCACAAATGTAGGAACAGGGCTCAGGGCATCGGTTATGATGCATTTGCCGGGCCTCGTTCTCACACAGCAAATGAACCGGATTATTCCGGCAATTAACCAGTTAGGTTTAGTTGTTAGAGGAATTTACGGGGAAGGCAGCGAAGCTTTAGGTAACATCTTTCAAGTTTCAAATCAGATTACTCTCGGAAAATCAGAAGAGGATATCGCCGAGGATCTGAAAAGCGTTGTCAGTCAGCTGATTTCTCAGGAAAGATCGGCAAGGGAAGCATTAGCAAAGACTTCTAACATACAATTAGAAGATAGAGTCTTCCGCTCTTATGGCGTTTTATCAAACAGCCGGATCATTGAATCAAAGGAAGCGGCACAATGCTTGTCTGATGTTCGTCTGGGAATTGATATGAAGTACATCAAAAACATATCAAAAAATATATTGAATGAGCTGATGATTTTGACACAGCCCGGATTCCTGCAGCAATATGCAGGCGGGCAGCTCAGACCGCATGAACGCGATATCCGCAGGGCTTCACTGATTAGGGAAAGATTAAAAATGGAAGATCAAGAGTTGGGAGGATGAAAATATGATGTTCGGACGATTTACGGAAAGAGCTCAAAAGGTATTGGCTTTAGCACAGGAGGAAGCAATCCGTTTAGGACATAATAACATCGGAACAGAGCATATTCTGCTTGGGCTTGTACGCGAAGGAGAAGGAATTGCGGCTAAAGCTCTGTATGCTTTAGGACTCGGCTCTGATAAGATCCAAAAAGAGGTTGAGAATTTAATAGGCAGGGGGCAGGATGCTTCCCAGACCATTCACTATACACCGCGTGCCAAGAAAGTGATTGAACTTTCCATGGACGAAGCAAGGAAGCTTGGTCATTCCTATGTAGGAACAGAGCATATCCTGCTTGGCCTGATCCGTGAAGGCGAAGGCGTTGCTGCGAGGGTATTGAATAACCTTGGAGTCAGTCTCAATAAAGCGCGCCAGCAGGTGCTTCAGCTGTTAGGCAGCAATGAGTCCGGCAGCCATCAGGGAGGCTCTGCAGCCAATGCGAACACACCGACCTTGGATGGATTAGCACGTGATCTGACTGCTATTGCCAGAGAAGGAAGCCTCGATCCTGTTATAGGACGAAGCAAAGAAATTCAGCGTGTAATCGAAGTATTAAGCCGCAGAACGAAAAATAACCCGGTTCTCATTGGTGAGCCTGGTGTAGGTAAAACTGCCATTGCTGAGGGCCTTGCGCAGCAGATTATTAACAATGAAGTGCCAGAGACTCTTCGCGATAAAAGGGTTATGACGCTTGATATGGGTACAGTAGTTGCCGGAACGAAGTATCGCGGTGAATTTGAAGACCGCCTGAAGAAGGTAATGGATGAAATCAGGCAGGCAGGAAACATCATCTTATTCATTGACGAGCTTCATACATTAATAGGTGCAGGAGGAGCAGAAGGAGCGATTGATGCTCCCAATATTCTAAAGCCATCTCTTGCCCGCGGTGAACTCCAGTGTATTGGTGCAACTACACTTGATGAATATAGAAAATACATTGAAAAAGATGCGGCACTTGAAAGAAGGTTCCAGCCTATTACGGTTGATGAGCCGACTGCCGAAGAATCTGTTCAAATCCTTGAGGGGCTGCGCGACCGTTACGAAGCCCATCACCGCGTAACCATTACAGATGCAGCGATTGAAGCAGCCGTAAAGCTGTCAGACCGCTACATTTCAGACCGCTTCCTTCCGGATAAAGCGATTGACTTAATCGATGAAGCGGGTTCAAAGGTAAGACTGCGCTCTTATACTACGCCTCCAAATCTGAAAGAGCTTGAGGTTAAGCTTGAGGACGTAAGAAAAGAGAAGGATGCAGCCGTACAAAGCCAGGAATTTGAAAAAGCGGCTTCCTTAAGGGATACGGAGCAGCGCCTGCGTGAACAGCTGGAAGAAACGAAGAAAACATGGAAAGAAAAGCAGGGCAAAGAAAACAGTGAAGTGACGGTTGAGGATATTGCCAATGTGGTGGCCAGCTGGACGGGAATCCCTGTTTCGAAGCTTGCCCAAACTGAAACAGAAAAACTTCTTAATCTGGAAGAAATCCTTCATTCCCGTGTAATCGGACAGGAAGAAGCCGTTAAGGCCATTTCGAAGGCTGTCCGCCGTGCCCGTGCCGGCCTTAAAGATCCGAAGCGCCCGATTGGCTCATTTGTATTCCTTGGCCCGACTGGTGTTGGTAAAACTGAGCTGGCCCGTGCCTTAGCAGAAGCTATGTTCGGTGACGAGGATGCGATGATCCGCATCGATATGTCAGAATACATGGAGAAGCACTCTACATCCCGTTTGGTAGGTTCGCCTCCAGGCTATGTAGGATATGAAGAGGGCGGGCAGTTAACCGAAAAAGTCCGCAGAAAGCCATACTCTGTTGTACTGCTTGATGAAATTGAAAAGGCTCACCCTGATGTATTCAATATCCTATTACAGGTATTGGAAGACGGAAGATTAACAGACTCGAAGGGAAGAACCGTCGATTTCCGCAACACTGTTCTGATTATGACATCCAATGTAGGTGCTGAAGCACTTAAGCGGAACAAATACGTTGGCTTTAACATCCAGGATGGGGAACAGGATTACAAAGATATGAAAGGAAAGGTAATGGAAGAGATGAAGAAGTCCTTCCGTCCGGAATTCCTGAACCGTATCGATGAAATTATCGTTTTCCATGCATTGGAGAAAAAGCATCTTCAGGAAATCGTTTCGCTTATGTCTGATGCATTAACGAAACGTTTGAAGGAACAGGATATAACACTGGAATTGACAGATGCCGCCAAAGAAAAAATCTCGGTTGAGGGCTATGATCCTGAGTACGGAGCACGTCCGCTCCGCCGGGCCATTCAAAAGCATATTGAAGACCGCTTATCCGAAGAGCTGTTAAGAGGAACAGTCCTAACCGGGCAAAGCGTGGTAATCGATGTGAAGGATGGAGAATTTGTAGTGAGAACCGCAGAACCAAGCAGAACAGCAAACCTTCAAAAATAAGGTTTAGCGAACAATAATAAAAGCATCAGATGATTTACACAGCAAAAAGGTACACGTCCCTGTTATACGTGTACCTTTTTGTACTCTTTCAGGCCATTTTTAAATGCAGCCTTAAAAGAGGTTTATTCAGCCGTTTTATGTTAATTTTAAGAGAGAAAAAGATATCTGGACAAAAACATTTTAAGACCCGTTGGAAAAGGGAATAGGAAGTTAACGTACTTCTTTCATCACTGGTTCTTCCACGCAAGGCCGGTAAGAATAAGATTTTCCTTTACCGCGGCTGGGATGAATGTACAGAGAGGAGAAGAAGTATGGCTAAAAGAAAAACGAAATTCATGTGCCAGGAATGCGGCTATGAATCAGCGAAATGGATGGGAAAATGTCCGGGGTGCGGACAATGGAATACGATGGTGGAAGAGGTGGAAAAGCCTGCTTCAACGAGAAGAGGCGCTTTTGCACATTCACAGGGCACGGCCATAGCGGCAAAAGCTACGCCGATTACATCCATCGAAACAGTCAGCGAACCCCGCATACATACCGATTTAAAAGAATTAAACCGTGTCCTGGGGGGCGGTATTGTAAGAGGCTCCCTTGTTCTTATCGGCGGAGATCCGGGCATCGGGAAATCAACGCTTCTTCTTCAAGTGTCCTCTCAGCTTGCGAACAGGAAGTATTCGGTTCTCTATATATCTGGGGAAGAATCCATGCGCCAGACGAAGCTGCGGGCTGACCGCTTAGGTGTTTCTTCAGACAGTCTGCTCGTTTATTCGGAAACCAGCCTTGAAGAAATAAGCAGAACGATTGAAACAGTCAACCCTGACTTTGTCATAATCGACTCAATACAGACGATTTTCCATCCGGAAGTGACATCGGCGCCGGGGAGCGTTTCCCAGGTCCGGGAATGCACCGCTGAACTGATGCGCATTGGCAAAACGAAGGGAATTGCCATTTTTATCGTAGGGCATGTTACAAAGGAGGGCTCCATTGCGGGTCCAAGACTTCTGGAACATATGGTCGATACGGTTTTATACTTTGAAGGTGAACGCCATCATACATACCGGATTTTACGAGCTGTAAAAAACAGATTCGGGTCAACAAACGAGATGGGCATTTTTGAGATGAAGGAACTTGGGCTTGAAGAAGTAGCCAATCCATCGGAAATTTTCCTCGAAGAGCGGTCACAAGGGGCTGCCGGTTCAACAGTTGTTGCTTCCATGGAGGGGACGAGGCCTGTTCTTGTTGAAATTCAGGCGCTGATTTCCCCGACAAGCTTTGGAAATCCAAGACGAATGGCAACCGGAATTGATCATAACCGGGTTCCGCTCCTGATGGCAGTTTTGGAAAAACGGGTCGGAATGCTCCTGCAAAATCAGGATGCCTACCTAAAAGTCGCTGGCGGAGTAAAGCTTGATGAACCGGCAATTGATTTGGCCATTGCGGTCAGCATTGCGTCGAGCTTTCGGGATAAGCCGACAAAAGCAACAGACTGCATTATCGGAGAAGTAGGACTCACAGGCGAGGTCAGGAGAGTCTCAAGAATCGAACAAAGAGTGCAGGAGGCGGCTAAGCTGGGCTTTGAACGGGTCATCCTGCCGGCCAACAATCTTGGCGGCTGGAGTGCACCGGGAGGAATTGAACTGATCGGAGTAAGCTCTGTTGGTGAAGCGCTAAAGGCTGCGTTAGGGGGATAAAGATGGAGACTAAAAAAATGGGCGAAAAAACGATGAGTGAAATCCTTCGGTTCATGGCTCCGGGTACGCCTATCAGGGAAGGGATTGATAATGTTCTGCGTGCCAATACAGGCGGGCTGATTGTATTGGGTTCAAAAGACAAGCTGAGCAATCTTGTTGATGGGGGCTTTCAAATTAATTGCCCATTTTCGCCAAGTTATTTGTATGAGCTGGCCAAGATGGATGGGGCTATTATTTTGAATGAAGAAGGGAACATGATTCTGATTGCGAATGCCCAGCTGGCTCCTGATCCTGGTGTGCCATCTACGGAAACGGGCATGCGGCACCGGACGGCGGAGCGGGTTGCCCGGCAAACAGGCGCATTAGTGATTGCCATATCCCAGAGACGCAATGTCATTACCCTTTATAAAGGGCATTCCCGCTATGCTCTGAGGGATATTGGCGTTATTTTAACGAAGGCAAATGTAGCCGTGCAGACGCTTGAAAAATATAAGGTCGTTCTAGAACAGAGCATCGGCAATCTCAGCATCCTGGAATTTGAGGAGCTTGTTACCTATAGTGACATCCTCAATGTTTTTCATAATATCGAAATGGTTCTGCGCATTAAAAATGAGCTGCTCACCTATTTAAGTGAACTGGGCACCGAAGGAAGGCTGATCCGGCTCCAGATGAATGAGCTGCTGGTGGAGCTTGAACGGGAAGCCGAATGGATTATTAGAGATTATGCTCAATCAAAAGACATCGACTCCAAGGAGGCGCTTGTCAAACTTCAGGTGCTTTCAAAAGGGGAAATGCTCGAAGACTCTGTCATTCTAAAGCTTCTAGGCTACAACGGGTATATTCACACGGAAGAATTCAAATGCCCCCGCGGCTACCGCATGCTGAATAAAGTTCCGCGCCTGCCGCCAATTATTATCGATAATCTGATTAACCGGTTTGAAGAATTCCCGAATATCATCACGGCAACGGTTGAGGAGCTCGATGAGGTTGAAGGAATCGGGGAAGTGCGGGCAAGAAAAATTAAAGAGGGGCTTAAGCTCATAAAAGAGCAGGTTTTTGCGGATCGCCAGCTATAAAGAGACCATTGAACTATGTAATTGGTTATGCTAAAATGATAAGTTATTTATTTGACAATTTATTGCCAATGGTGCTACCCTTAAAGTGGATGAAAGTAAAAATTCAAACAGGTATTTTACTATCGTGAAATAATTATAAGTGACAAAATTGAAAATCCCCCGGATTCAGGGTTTCAATTTTGTGAATTTGTTTATAATGATTAAAAGGAGGTGAAGGAATGTTAAAACGTATTGTACAGGCATGCTTCATTATTATCGGGGTAACGCTGGGTATATTTTTGATTCCTGACTTATTAAAATTAATCAGTTTAGATGACATTCCTCTTTTAAATAATCCATATGTGTCCGCCATTTTAGGTGCTATTATTTTTTATCTTTTAACTTTTTGGGCGGTTGATCATGTCGTCAATTTCGTGAGATGGGCAGAAGAATCACTGGTAAAAGTACCTATAACAGATATTATTTTTGGAAGTGTCGGCCTAGTTTTTGGATTAGTCATTGCTTTTTTAATCGGATATGCCCTAAATGCGATTGAGGTCCCGATTCTGAATACCGTAGCTCCGATTGTGCTGACGCTGCTGTTCGGCTATCTTGGATTTCAGGTTGGCTTTAAAAAGCGGGATGAACTTTTAAGTCTATTTTCAAGCAAGAAGAAGAAGAGCGGTGAAGAAGAGATTGAGCCTGAAGCTGCACTTAAAAAATCACTCAAGATCCTTGATACAAGCGTTATCATCGATGGCCGCATTGCTGATATTTGCCAGACGGGCTTTTTGGAAGGCACGATTGTCATTCCGCAGTTTGTACTGGAAGAACTGCAGCATATTGCTGATTCGTCAGATGTATTAAAGCGCAATCGCGGCAGAAGAGGATTGGATATTTTAAATCGGATTCAAAAAGAACTTTCCATTAATGTAGAAATCTATGAAGGCGATTTTGAAGAAATCCAAGAGGTGGACAGCAAGCTGGTGAAGCTGGCTAAGCTAACGAATGGCGTCGTTGTGACCAATGATTTTAACTTAAACAAAGTTTGTGAACTGCAAAAAGTGGCAGTCCTTAATATTAATGACCTGGCTAATGCTGTCAAACCGGTTGTGCTTCCAGGTGAAGAAATGCAGGTACAGGTAATAAAAGACGGCAAGGAACAGAATCAGGGGATTGCATATCTGGACGACGGCACGATGATCGTGGTGGAAGAAGGCAGAAATTACATTGGCAAACATATTGATGTACTTGTCACAAGTGTTCTGCAGACATCAGCCGGAAGAATGATCTTTGCAAAACCTAAACTTCTGGAAAAAGCTTTATAATGTACGATGGAAAGTAGGACAGAATGTGCAGGGAGATTGATTTCCCTGCCTTTTTGCCTGCTTTTTTAAGAGATAGGAGCCATAATATGAATTATCAAGTGATTCTCCCGGCAGCCGGGCAGGGGAAACGAATGGGAGCCGGAAAGAATAAGCTTCTTCTGGAAATTGGGAATGTCCCTGTGTTTATACATACGTTAAGAGTTTTTGAGAGTGACCCGGAGTGCACGGACATTGTCCTGGCCATTAACCTGCAGGATGAGGAAGAAATGCGCGCTCTTTTAAAAAAGCATCATATTACGAAGGTGGCTGCTATGGTAGAAGGCGGGAAGGAAAGGCAGCATAGCGTCTATAATGCGGCCAAAGCGGCTTCGGGTGAGGAAGTAGTTCTGGTTCATGACGCTGCCCGCCCTTTTATTACCCGGGATTTACTGCAGCCTCTGGTGGTAGCAGCGCGGGACGAGGGGGCTGCTGTTCTGGCAGTGCCGCTGAAGGATACCGTTAAAAAAGCTGATGGGCATTTAATCACAGAAACACTTGAACGTTCCTGCCTGTGGGCTGTTCAAACTCCACAGGCCTTTCGTGTTTCTTCCCTGCTCGAGGCACACCGAAAGGCCGAGGAAGACGGCTTTTTAGGAACGGATGATGCGAGCCTCGTGGAGCGGTTAGGCAAAGAAGTGGTGATTGTTGAGGGAAGTTACGATAATATTAAGCTGACAACGCCGGAAGATATTTATTTTGCGGAAGCAATTATAAAGAAAAGAAGTCATATGTAAAGGGGATTGTTATCATGTTTCGGATTGGACAAGGTTTTGATGTTCATCAGTTTGCTGAAGGACGCCCGCTGATTATCGGGGGTATTGAAATACCATATGAGAAAGGGCTTTTAGGGCATTCAGATGCAGATGTCCTGCTGCATACAGTGGCAGATGCCTGCCTTGGGGCCATTGGAGAAGGGGACATTGGACGGCATTTTCCTGATACCGATCCTGAATTCAAGGATGCCGATTCGGCAAAGCTGCTGCAGCATGTATGGGGAATCGTAAAAGAAAAAGGGTATGAGCTGGTTAATGCAGACTGCACCATCATTGCCCAGAAGCCGAAGATGGCTCCTCATATCGGTAAAATGCAGGAGCGGATTGCAGAGCTTCTGGAAACCGAAAAAGAAAATATTAATGTGAAAGCAACAACTACAGAAAAGCTTGGCTTTACAGGACGGGGAGAGGGAATAGCCTCCCAGGCCGCTGTTTTGCTGAAAAAGATAGAGAAACGTTAAAATTACCTTTCAGAAGAAAAACCTGAGTGTTAAAATATAGCTTACGATTAACTCAAGATTCAAGATTTTAAGGAGGCAGTCAGTATGTCAAATGAAATCCGCGTCCGCTACGCTCCGAGTCCGACTGGGCATTTGCATATCGGAAATGCGAGAACAGCGCTTTTTAACTATTTGTTTGCAAGAAGCAAAGGCGGAAAGTTCATCATCCGCATTGAGGATACAGATAAGAAACGGAATATTGAAGGCGGCGAGGAAAGCCAGCTTCATTATTTAAAATGGCTTGGCATGGATTGGGACGAAAGCATTGACAGGGAAGGCGAATACGGCCCGTACCGCCAATCTGAAAGAAATCATATCTATGAAACCTACTACAAGGAATTGCTCGAAAAAGGGCATGCCTATAAATGCTATTGTACGGAAGAGGAGCTGGAAGCAGAGCGTGAAGCTCAATCTGCAAAAGGCGATACCCCTGCTTATTCAGGAAAATGCCGCAATCTGACAGAGGATGAAAGAGCAGCACTTGAAGCTGAAGGCAGAAAGCCGAGCATCCGCTTCCTGGTGCCAAAAGGCAAGATGCTGACATTCAATGACATGGTAAAAGGCGAGGTGTCATTCGAGTCTGATGGATTTGGCGATTATGTCATCGTCAAGAAAGACGGAACGCCTACCTACAACTTTGCGGTAGCAGTGGATGACCACCTGATGAAAATTTCTCATGTCCTGCGCGGGGATGACCATATTTCCAATACCCCTAAGCAGCAGATGATTTATGAAGCATTGGGCTGGGACCTTCCGGTGTTTGGCCATATGACCCTGATTGTCAATGAAAGCCGAAAAAAACTGAGCAAGCGCGACGAGACGATTATTCAGTTCATTGAACAATATGAAGAACTCGGCTACTTGCCGGAGGCACTCTTTAACTTTATTGCTCTTCTTGGCTGGTCTCCTGCAGGCGAGGAAGAAATCTTCTCCAAAGAAGAGTTTATTGATATCTTTGATGAAAACCGCCTTTCAAAATCTCCGGCCCTTTTCGATAAGCAAAAGCTTGAGTGGATGAATAATCAGTACTTGAAAAAGCTTGATCAGGAGCGATTGGTGTCCATTTCAGCCCCTCACCTGGTAAAGGCAGGGAAGATCAGCGAAAACTGGCAGCAGGAAAACGAAGAATGGGTTAACAGCCTGATCACTCTTTACCAGGAAAAAATGAGTTTTGGCGCTCAGATTGTCGAGCTTTCAGAACTGTTCTTTACAGAGGAAATGACCGTTGATGAAGAAGCGAAGGAAGTTCTGGCTGAAGAGCAGGTTCCTGAGGTGCTGTCTGCATTCCTGCAGGAAATTGATGCACTTGCAGAATTCAAAGCAGATGAAATTAAAGCAGCTATGAAGGCTGTGCAGAAATCAACAGGCCACAAGGGCAAAAAGCTCTTCATGCCTATCCGTTCCGCAACAACTGGCCAAACCCATGGGCCGGATCTGCCGCAGGCCATCGAGCTTTTAGGAAAAGAAAAAGTAAAAACTCGATTAATGAGCATTATTGGTTAACATCTTGGAGAAAATGTAATATAGTATTAAGTAAATTATTCTATATTGAAAAGTGTTGAAGAGGAAAAGTAAGAAAAAAGATGCTTTTTAGAGAGAACCATCACCGGCTGAAAGTGGTTTAAGCCTCTCTTTATTCTGAAGTGCGCCTCTGAGCCTCAATTCGAACGGACGCCATGCTTCCAAGTAGATTTGAGCGGAAACTTATCCGTTAACAAGTTAAAGTTGAGGCTGTTTTAGCCTAAACAGAGTGGAACCGCGCGTAAAGCGTCTCTGTCCGATTGTGGCAGAGGCGCTTTTTTATATGCAAAACCTGCAAGAAATTAGTATATGAGAAAAACATTTATAAAAAAGAAGATCTATGTCAGGAGGGGAAATGAACCATGTTTGCAAGAATGAAGGAAGATATCGAAGTAGTATTTGAACAGGATCCGGCAGCAAGAAGTTATTTGGAAGTAATATTAACCTACTCAGGATTGCATGCTGTCTGGTCACACCGCATTGCCCACGCTCTTTTTAAGCGGAAGTTTTATTTTCTTGCAAGAGTGGTTTCCCAGATCAGCCGCTTTTTCACAGGAATCGAAATTCACCCGGGAGCAAAGATCGGCAGACGCTTTTTTATCGACCATGGCATGGGGGTTGTTATCGGGGAAACATGTGAAATCGGTGATAACGTAACAGTTTTTCAGGGTGTGACATTGGGAGGAACTGGGAAGGAAAAAGGCAAGCGTCATCCTACCATTAAGGACAATGCCCTGATTGCAACCGGCGCGAAGGTTTTGGGCTCTATTACTATTGGGGAGAATTCTAAGATCGGTGCAGGCTCTGTTGTTCTTCATGAGGTTCCGCCAAATTCAACGGTAGTCGGGATTCCTGGAAGAGTGAAAGTCCGGGATGGTGTGAAAATCAACAAAGATTTAAATCATTGTGATCTTCCTGATCCAATTGCAGACCGGTTTAAGGAATTGGAGGAGGAGCTGCGGGAATTAAAAACGGAAGTCGAAACATTGAGGGAAGAAAGGAGCCAGATTCATGGCCATTCAAATCTATAATACACTTACTCGTCAAAAAGAAGATTTTATTCCCTTAGAAGAGGGAAAAGTGAAAATGTATGTGTGCGGGCCAACCGTTTATAACTATATCCATATAGGGAATGCCCGCCCGCCGATTGTATTTGATACCGTAAGAAGATATCTTGAGTTCCGCGGCTTCGATGTACAGTATGTTTCTAATTTTACGGATGTGGATGATAAACTGATCCGCGTGGCCAACGAACTGGGAACAGATGTTCCGTCTGTTGCTGAACGGTTCATTAATGCCTATTTCGAGGACGTTTCTGCGCTCGGCTGCAGAAGGGCCGATGTCCACCCGAGAGTAACAGAAAGCATCGATATCATTATTGAATTCATCCAGACTTTGATTGATAAAGGCTATGCGTATGAATCAGAGGGAGATGTCTATTACCACACCCGGAAATTTGAGGAGTACGGCAAGCTTTCCCATCAGTCCATTGATGAATTGCGCGTCGGCGCCCGCATTGCCGTCGGCGAGAAGAAACAGGATTCCCTTGACTTTGTTCTCTGGAAAGCAGCGAAGGAAGGGGAAATCGCATGGGAGAGCCCTTGGGGGCAAGGAAGACCAGGCTGGCATATCGAATGCTCGGCGATGGCGAAGAAATACCTTGGGGAGATGATTGATATCCATGCCGGCGGGCAGGATCTGGCCTTCCCGCATCATGAAAATGAGATCGCCCAGTCGGAAGCATTGACAGGAAAAACCTTTGCCCGCTACTGGATGCATAACGGCTACATTAATATCGACAACGAAAAAATGTCCAAATCACTGGGGAACTTCGTCCTGGTCCATGACATTATCCAAAAGCATGACCCGCAGGTTTTAAGATTTTTCATGCTGTCGGTTCATTACAGACATCCAATCAACTACAGTGATGAACTTCTGGAGAATACCCGGACAGGGCTTGAGCGCATAAAAACGTCTTATCATAAT
This sequence comes from Cytobacillus firmus NBRC 15306, assembly GCF_001591465.1. Classification (GTDB taxonomy): domain Bacteria; phylum Bacillota; class Bacilli; order Bacillales; family Cytobacillaceae; genus Cytobacillus; species Cytobacillus firmus. The sequence continues at coordinate 20,271 of NZ_BCUY01000043.1, read as the reverse complement.
TTGCTGCACCGCAAAGAAGCAAGTGTGAACCTGACCGATAACAATCAGGAGTGGCTGGATAAAATCACAGCTCTTCATGAGCAGTTCATTCAGGATATGGATGATGATTTTAACACAGCGAATGCCGTCTCCATTTTGTTCGAGCTGTCTAAGCTTGCGAATTATTATCTGATGGAGAAAAACACGGCAGTGGAAGTGATCGATGCTTTCACGAAAGAATTTGAAACGCTTTTTGATGTATTGGGGCTTTCTCTTGAAGAAACGCATGCAGACCTTCTGGATGAGGAAATCGAGCAGCTGATTGAGCAAAGGCAGCAGGCCCGAAAAGAGCGCAATTTCGAACTGGCAGACAAAATCCGCGATCAGCTGAAGGAAATGAATATTATCCTTGAAGATACACCGCAGGGAATCAGATGGAAAAGAGGCTAGGCAATGCTTCCATATGATAACAACGTAGATGAAAAACAATTGAATAGTCTTGCCCTGGCGTATATGGGAGATGCGGTGTTTGAGACCTATATTCGCCACCATCTCCTGCAAAACGGACGGGTTCGCCCTCATTTTCTCCATAAGGAGGCGACCCGGTATGTTTCTGCAAAAGCCCAGTCCCTGATCATTCATGAATTAATGGACTCTGAACGGCTGACAGAAGAAGAACTGGCAGTAGTCCGGAGGGGGCGGAATGCCAAATCCGGTTCGGTGCCGAAAAATACAGATGTCCAAACATACAGATACAGCACCGCTTTTGAATCACTGATCGGTTATCTGTTTTTAGCGAAAAGACAGGAGCGGATGGAAGAGCTGATTCTGGAATCCATAGAGTTAGTTGAGAAAAAGAAAGGAGGAGCGGTAAAATGAGCCAGGATTTTATCATTGGGAAAAATCCCGTCATTGAAGCATTGAAGTCAGAGAGAGATATTAATAAGATTTTTATTGCAGAAGGATCGCAAAGCGGGCAGATGCAGCAGGTGATCGGATTGGCGAAGGCCGCCGGGGTGCTGGTCCAGTTTGTACCCAAGAAAAAAATAGATGGGATGGCAGAGGGAAACCATCAAGGTGTCATTGCACAGGTTGCTGCCTATCAATACGCAGAAATCGATGATCTGTTTGCTGCTGCGGAAAAGAAAAATGAAGCACCATTTTTCCTGCTTCTGGATGAAATTGAAGATCCGCACAATCTGGGATCCATCATGAGAACGGCCGATGCAGTAGGTGCACATGGAATCATTATTCCGAAGAGGAGAGCCGTCGGGCTGACAGCAACGGTAGCTAAAGCATCAACAGGAGCGATCGAGTATATTCCGGTTGTCCGTGTTACCAATATGGCAAGAACGATTGATGAATTAAAAGAAAGAGGCGTCTGGATCGCCGGTACGGATGCAAAAGGGAAACAGGACTACCGCCAGATGGATGGAGCGATGCCTTTAGGTCTTGTAATCGGCAGCGAAGGTAAAGGAATGGGCCGCCTGATTCGGGATAAATGCGACTTCCTCATTAACCTGCCGATGGCTGGACACGTTACTTCCCTTAACGCATCAGTTGCGGCTGCGCTGCTCATGTATGAGGTTTATCGGAAACGGCACCCGCTTGAGGGATAAAAATGGACATCCTTCTTGTTGACGGATACAACATAATTGGTGCTTGGCCAGAACTCAGGGAACTCAAAAACAAGGATTTATCATCAGCCAGAGACCGTCTGATTGAAAAAATGGCCGAGTACCAGGGATATTCCGGGTACAGAGTAATTGTCGTGTTTGATGCCCACTATGTAAAGGGCACGGAAAAAAAGTTTAAGAATTCAAAGATCGAAGTTATTTTCACGCGGAATAATGAAACGGCCGATGAACGCATCGAAAAATTAGCTATCGATCTCAGCAATATTAAAACCCAAATTCATGTTGCAACCTCGGATTTCACAGAGCAATGGGTCATCTTTGGACAGGGGGCGTTAAGAAAATCAGCGAGGGAGCTGCTGAATGAAATGAATTTGATTGAAAGCAGCATCGAAAAAAAAGTAAAAAAAATTCAGGAGAAAAAGCCAGTTTCCAAGATACCTCTCAGTGATGAAGTGGCAGAAATTTTTGAAAAATGGCGCAGAGGGGGCCAATGAGCGGTTGACGCTTGAAAAAACCGTGCTGTATAATGTTTCTAACCATGCTTGTACGGTCGGGGGGATCCTAGTGAGTGCTGACTTCAAGACAATCGACGAAAATCTTATAGACTTTATCCAGCTTGAGGACGAAGAAATAGTGGAGCTCGTTCATAAGGGCGAGAGTGAGGCGCTGGATTATCTGATTCATAAGTACCGCAACTTTGTCCGGGCAAAAGCAAGATCCTATTTTTTGATTGGCGCAGATAAAGAAGATATTGTACAAGAGGGAATGATCGGCTTATACAAGGCGATCCGCGACTTTAAAGAGGACAAGCTGTCTTCATTTAAAGCGTTTGCCGAACTGTGCATCACCAGGCAAATCATAACCGCCATTAAGACGGCGACCCGCCAAAAGCATATTCCGCTGAACTCATATGTGTCTTTGGACAAGCCCATTTATGATGAGGAGTCTGACAGAACTCTTATGGATGTAATCTCCGGGGCAAAGGTTATGGACCCTGAAGAGCTGTTTATCAACCAGGAAGAATTTGATCATATTGAAGTGAAAATGTCTGAGCTATTGAGTGACCTTGAACGTAAGGTGCTTGCTCTTTATTTGGATGGGCAGTCCTATCAGGAAATTTCCGAAGAACTGAACCGCCATGTTAAATCGATTGACAATGCTCTGCAGCGAGTGAAAAGAAAGCTGGAAAGATATCTGGAAGTGCGCGAATTTTCCCTGTAGACATAATTTCCCAACACCTTGCTTTTTTTGCAGTTATTGACATGTATTTAGGTGCGTGTTAAAGTTTTAAGGGCGTAATGTGACTTAGTAGGTGGAAATATGACAAAAAAAGTAATTTTGGCTTGCTCTGTATGTGGTTCCAGGAATTATTCCACTGCGGGCAAAAATGATGCTGTACGGCTGGAACTGAAGAAATTCTGCAGCACATGCAGTGCTCATACGATCCATAAAGAAACAAAGTGATTATATAGATAAGAAGTTTGTTCTTTCTAATAGACTGAAGCTGAGTGTTTTATGCAGATTGGAAGATCGGTCTGATTTGAAGCCGCTTTCGCTTCTTGTTAAAGGATATATCTTTTGAAAGTTGGGGGTTACGAAATGCAGCGCATCGTGAATTTTTTCCGTGAAGTTGGCCGGGAAATGAGAAAGGTCAGCTGGCCTAAACGCAAAGAGCTGACAAGCTATACTGTTACCGTTCTTGCTACAGTTACGTTCTTCGCTCTGTTTTTTGCAGTGCTTGACCTGGGAATTTCTGAATTGATTCGTATAATTCTTGAATAACCCCTGAGTTTCCATGGTATAATGGAGAATAACACAGGAAACATTTGCAAAGCCCGGAAACGGGTTTTTTAATTTGGAGAAAAATAATAAATTGTTGAATACAGGGAGGGAAGGACGAACAAGTCCTCGTGAATGGAAAAGAATTGGTATGTTGTTCATACGTACTCCGGCTATGAAAATAAAGTGAAAGCCAATCTGGAGAAACGTGTTGAGTCAATGGGTATGCAAGATAAGATCTTCCGTGTGGTAGTCCCGGAAGAAGAAGAAACAGAATTGAAGAACGGCAAGAAAAAAGTAGTGAAGCGCAAGGTCTTCCCTGGTTATGTACTGGTAGAAATCGTTATGACAGATGATTCCTGGTATGTAGTGAGAAATACTCCGGGTGTAACCGGATTCGTAGGTTCGGCCGGTTCAGGCTCAAAGCCGACTCCGCTATTGCCTGAGGAAGTTACTCATATCCTTAAGCATATGGGTGTCGAAGAAGCCCGCTTTGATATCAACTTTGAGATCGGCGAAACTGTTAAGGTGAAAGAAGGTCCGTTTGCGAACTTCACAGGCTCGATTGAAGATATTGATAAAGATAAAGCGAAGATTAAAGTGCTTGTGAACATGTTTGGCCGTGACACTCCGGTTGAACTTGATTTTTCACAGATTGAAAAACTGTAAGAATCAGCCTTCTGTGAAAGTACTTTTATATATCTTTGTAAAAAAACTTGAAATTGGCTTTGAAAAGTGATAATATTTCAAAGGTCAGTATGTCTCGGACAAAGAGACTGGACAATAGTTAAAAGTTCTTTATCTTAATATAAAGACTATAAGTTGAGTGGGAGGGAACTTTCCCTATTACCACATCACGGACTTTAAGGAGGTGTGTCTCGTGGCTAAAAAAGTAATCAAACTTGTAAAGCTGCAAATCCCTGCAGGTAAAGCGAACCCTGCACCACCGGTAGGACCGGCACTAGGTCAAGCAGGTGTTAACATCATGGGATTCTGTAAGGAATTTAACGCTCGCACAGCTGAACAAGCTGGCTTAATCATTCCTGTTGAAATCACGGTTTTTGAAGACCGTTCATTTACATTTATTACGAAAACTCCTCCTGCTGCAGTTCTTCTTAAGAAAGCGGCTGGAATCGAGTCTGGTTCTGGTGAACCAAACCGTAATAAAGTAGCAACAGTCAAGCGTGACAAGGTACGCGAGATTGCTGAAACAAAGATGCCTGATCTAAACGCTGCAAGCGTAGAAGCTGCAATGCGTATGGTTGAAGGTACTGCACGCAGCATGGGTATCGTTATCGAAGACTAATCCATGTATGAAGCAGATTAAGGGATGAGGTTGCGACGTTGAATTTGTTTCACTCGCAACCTTTGTTCTGTCAAGCGCAGGCGCCTAGCCCCTCGAGGTCATAAGCCAATCCTCCCGGAAAGGTAAAGAACACCTTTCAGTCAGGCATGTCTTATGCTTGTCGGGGCAGACCAAGGCGCCTCCGCTTTTAAACGTGGGAGGTTATTCCGCTAAAACCACAATCAAGGAGGAAATAAAAATGGCTAAAAAAGGTAAGAAGTACACAGAAGCTGCAAAGCTTGTTGATTCTTCAAAAGCTTACCCGATTGCTGAGGCAATTGAACTTGCGAAGAAAACTAATTTTGCTAAATTTGATGCAACTGTTGAGGTAGCATTCCGTCTTGGAGTTGACCCTAAGAAAGCTGACCAGCAAATCCGTGGAGCAGTAGTTCTTCCAAACGGAACTGGTAAAACTCAGCGCGTTCTTGTTTTCGCTAAGGGTGAAAAAGCGAAAGAAGCAGAAGCTGCTGGAGCAGATTTCGTAGGCGATGCTGAATACATCAACAAAATCAGCCAAGGCTGGTTCGACTTTGATGTAATCGTTGCTACACCTGACATGATGGGTGAAGTTGGTAAACTTGGCCGCGTATTAGGACCTAAAGGCTTAATGCCAAACCCTAAGACTGGCACAGTTACTTTTGACGTTCAAAAAGCAGTTAACGAAATCAAAGCAGGTAAAGTTGAATACCGTGTTGACAAAGCTGGTAACATCCACGTGCCAATCGGTAAAGTATCTTTCGAAGACGAAAAGCTTGTTGAAAACTTCAACACTATTTTCGACACAATGATGAAAGTAAAGCCTGCTGCTGCTAAAGGAACTTACATGAAGAACGTTTCTGTTACTTCTACAATGGGACCTGGCGTTAAAGTAGATCCTTCATCTGTTGCAGTAAAATAGAAAAGCGGAAGCGCCTTGCCCAGCCCCGACAAGCATAAGACGAGCCTCACTGAAAGGTGTTTTTGCCTTTCCGGGAGGATTGGCTTATGACCTCGAGGGGCTAGGTGCTGAAGCTGGACAATAATAACAATTGACATTCTAAAATACATGCTGTAATATGTATTTTGTTGTTAAAAATATAATAACATTTGTGCCGTAGACAGCAGGTGCTTAACCGCTTAATTTCCTGCCGAGGTATTACGATAGAATTGCTTTTTCTTGCTATTGTATACTTCCTCCATGTCTGCAAAGTCGTGGAGGTTTTTTATTGGACGGTATGAATGTAGAAAATTCTACAGGAGGTGTAAGGATGAGCAGCGTTATCGAACAAAAGAAACAAATCGTAGACGAAATTGCTGATAAGCTTAAATCCAGTTTATCAACAGTTGTAGTTGACTACCGTGGTCTTACTGTTGCTGAGGTTACTGAACTTCGTAAACAACTTCGTGAAGCTGGCGTAGAATTCAAAGTATACAAGAATTCAATGACTCGCCGTGCTGCTGAAGCTGCTGAACTTTCCGGTTTAAACGAAGCTTTAACTGGACCTAACGCAATCGCGTTCAGCACAGAAGATGTAGTTGCTCCAGCGAAAATCCTTAATGATTTCGCGAAAAAGCATGAAGCACTTGAAATTAAAGCAGGTGTAATCGAAGGAACGATCGCTTCAGTAGAAGAAGTTAAAGCTCTTGCTGAACTACCATCACGCGAAGGCTTGCTTTCTATGCTACTCAGCGTACTTCAAGCACCTATCCGCAATCTTGCTCTTGCTGCAAAAGCTGTTGCAGATCAAAAAGAAGAACAAGGCGCGTAAGTTGATTTTAGCGTTAAACTAATAGATTCAAACCAAAAATAAGGAGGAAACATAATCATGACTAAAGAACAAATCATTGAAGCAGTTAAATCCATGACTGTTTTAGAACTAAACGACCTAGTAAAAGCTATTGAAGAAGAATTTGGTGTAACTGCTGCTGCTCCTGTAGCAATGATGGGCGGAGCTGCTGCTGGTGGCGCTGCTGAAGAGAAAACTGAATTTGACGTTGTTCTTGCTTCTGCAGGCGACCAAAAAATCAAAGTTATCAAAGTGGTACGTGAAATCACAGGTCTTGGACTTAAAGAAGCGAAAGAACTTGTTGACAACACTCCTAAAGCTCTTAAAGAAGGCGTTTCTAAAGAAGAAGCTGAAGAAGTTAAAGCTAAGCTTGAAGAAGTTGGAGCTGGCGTTGAAGTTAAGTAATAGCCTTTATGAAAAGTCCGCTGCTTAAGCGGGCTTTTTGTTTTGGGGTCGAATATACATTGTCCTTTAACTTTTTGCTTTTTAATGGGCAATCCTATATAATTCCTTCGAAACCACATAATTTGTGATTCTCCTTTTATCTTCTTATATATACTCCTGGAGGTGATTTCATGTCTGAACACTACTATTCCAAAACACAGCAAGTTGATAGCAGCCCTAGAACCTGGAACTATACACTAAGGGAATTCCCTTTCCGCTTTAAAACAGACAACGGTGTTTTTTCAAAGGGTGAAGTGGATTTTGGGTCCAAATTATTAATCGAGACATTTGAACAGCCGGACGTGGATGGGAACATTCTCGATATCGGCTGCGGATATGGGCCAATCGGGCTGACAGCAGCGAAGCTAATGCCGGAACGGACTGTTCATATGGTTGATGTAAATGAGAGGGCGCTTGGACTGGCGAAGGAAAATGCTGAATTGAACGGCATAAAAAATGTCCAAATCTATGAAAGTGACCGCCTCGAAAATACGAAAGGCAATAAGTTTGCGGCTATCCTGACAAACCCGCCAATCCGCGCCGGGAAAAAGATAGTGCATGATATTTTTGAACAAAGCTTCGATGCTCTAATATCGGGCGGAGAGCTATGGGTTGTCATCCAGAAAAAACAGGGTGCGCCATCTGCGATCGATAAGCTGACAGAGTTATTCGGCGAAGTGGAGACAGCAGAAAAGAAAAAAGGCTATTTTATTTTAAGAGCAAAAAAAGATTGACTTGACTTTTTTGCTATGATAGTATTGTAAAATGCCAACATATTATATTTCTATTTATAACTAAATTTATCTAATAGTTGTATAAATTTGGTTTTAATGGGAAAGCTAACAAAATAATAGTCGTATTGTGAAAATGTGGTTTTTGAAGTGAAAACCCTTTTTCTTTTTGTCTTATAAGAATGGAGGTTTGGCTTAAATCCCTGTGCTTGAATGGGGGAGAAGCCCGGCCTCTGGGCCAGTTTACTGGCCGGCTTCGTGCGCCATCGGTCCGGGTGCTAAAACCTGTTCTGATAGGCAGGCGCTCATCGCTTTTCTTATGGGATGATATAAATTGCTATTAGCAACAATAACGCTTGATTTGAGGGGTGAATCAGTTGACAGGTCAACTAGTTCAGTATGGACGACACCGCCAACGTAGAAGTTACGCACGAATCAGTGAAGTTTTAGAATTACCAAATCTAATCGAAATCCAAACCTCTTCTTATCAATGGTTTCTTGATGAGGGTTTACGAGAAATGTTCCATGATATTTCTCCGATTGAAGACTTTACTGGTAATTTGTCGCTTGAATTTATTGATTACAGCCTTGGCGAACCAAAATATTCCGTTGAGGAATCGAAAGAACGAGATGTTACATATTCTGCACCTTTACGTGTGAAAGTGCGTCTTGTAAACAAAGAAACAGGCGAAGTTAAAGACCAGGATGTCTTTATGGGTGACTTCCCGCTTATGACAGAGACAGGTACGTTCGTTATTAATGGAGCGGAACGTGTCATTGTATCCCAGTTAGTGCGTTCTCCGAGCGTATACTTCAGTGGAAAGCTTGATAAAAACGGGAAAAAAGGCTTTACAGCAACCGTAATCCCGAACCGCGGCGCATGGCTTGAGTATGAAACAGATGCCAAAGACGTCGTATACGTCAGAATAGATCGTACTCGGAAACTGCCCGTTACGGTTCTTTTGCGTGCACTTGGGTTCGGCTCTGATCAAGAGATCATCGATTTGATTGGAGACAACGAGTACATTCGCAACACGCTTGAAAAAGATAACACTGAGAGCACAGAGAAAGCGCTCCTTGAAATTTATGAGCGTCTTCGTCCGGGCGAGCCGCCAACGGTCGAAAATGCGAAAAGCTTGCTTGTCTCAAGGTTCTTTGATCCAAAGCGTTATGACCTTGCGAATGTTGGACGCTATAAGATCAATAAGAAGCTTCATATTAAAAACCGCCTGTTTGGCCAAAAACTGGCTGAAACGCTTGTGGATCCAGAAACTGGCGAAATCATTGCGGAAAAAGGCGTTACACTTGACCGCCGTACATTAGACCGCATTCTTCCTAACCTGGAGAAGGATATCGGCTTTAAAACCGTAAGCCTATTAGGCGGAGTAGTAGATGATGAAGTATTGCTTCAGTCTATTAAGATTTATGCGCCTAATGAAGATGGCGAAAAGGTCATCAACGTTATCGGCAATGCCTATGTGGAAGAAGCAGTGAAAAACATTTCACCTTCTGACATCATTGCATCTATCAGCTATTTCTTTAACCTTCTGCACTCTGTGGGAGATACAGATGATATTGACCATCTTGGAAACAGACGTCTTCGTTCAGTCGGAGAATTATTGCAGAACCAGTTCCGCATCGGTTTATCCCGTATGGAGCGTGTGGTCCGCGAAAGAATGTCCATCCAGGATACAAATACGATTACACCTCAGCAGCTTATTAATATCCGTCCTGTTATTGCGTCAATTAAAGAGTTCTTCGGAAGCTCTCAGTTGTCCCAGTTCATGGACCAGACAAATCCGCTTGCTGAACTTACACATAAGCGCCGTCTTTCTGCACTGGGGCCTGGTGGTTTGACGCGTGAACGCGCAGGCTTTGAAGTGCGTGACGTTCACTACTCTCACTATGGCCGTATGTGTCCGATTGAAACGCCGGAGGGACCAAACATCGGTTTGATTAACTCCTTGTCTTCATTTGCGAAGGTGAACCGCTTCGGCTTTATCGAAACACCGTATCGCCGAATCGATCCTGAGACCGGAAAAGTTACGTCCCGCATCGACTATCTGACAGCTGATGAAGAGGATAACTATGTAGTGGCCCAGGCGAATGCACTTCTTGGTGATGATGGTTCATTCCTTGACGAAGAAGTAGTTGCCCGTTTCAAAGGGGAAAACACAGTTGTCAAACGCGACCGTGTTGACTACATGGATGTATCGCCGAAACAGGTAGTATCTGCTGCGACAGCATGTATTCCGTTCCTGGAAAACGATGACTCCAACCGTGCCCTGATGGGAGCGAACATGCAGCGTCAGGCTGTGCCATTGATGCAGCCGGAAGCCCCAAGAGTCGGAACTGGTATGGAATATGTATCAGGTAAAGACTCAGGTGCTGCAGTCATCTGTAAGCATGAGGGAATTGTTGAACATGTAGAAGCCCGTGAAGTTTGGGTTCGCCGTATTAAAAATGTAGATGGCCAGGAAGTTAAAGGCGATCTTGATAAATACAGAATGCTTAAATTCATCCGTTCCAACCAGGGAACATGCTACAACCAGCGTCCTATCGTCGCTGTTGGCAACCGTGTAACAAAGGGAGAAATCCTTGCTGACGGTCCTTCCATGGAACTTGGTGAACTGGCTCTTGGACGCAACGTTCTTGTAGCGTTCATGACATGGGATGGTTATAACTACGAGGATGCGATCATCATGAGTGAGCGCCTTGTAAAAGATGATGTGTATACATCCATCCATATCGAAGAATATGAATCAGAATCACGTGATACAAAGCTTGGACCTGAAGAGATCACAAGGGATATCCCTAACGTTGGGGAAGATGCACTGCGCAACCTGGACGAACGCGGAATTATCCGCACAGGTGCGGAAGTAAAAGATGGCGATCTTCTTGTTGGTAAAGTAACTCCTAAAGGGGTAACGGAACTGACAGCTGAAGAAAGACTGTTGCACGCAATCTTTGGTGAAAAAGCACGTGAAGTCCGTGATACATCCCTTCGTGTGCCACATGGCGGAGGCGGTATTGTACTGGATGTTAAAGTGTTTAACAGGGAAGACGGAGACGAGCTTCCTCCAGGTGTTAACCAGCTAGTACGTGTATATATCGTTCAGAAGCGTAAAATCTCTGAAGGTGACAAGATGGCCGGACGCCATGGTAACAAGGGTGTTATCTCCCGTATTTTACCGGAAGAGGATATGCCTTACCTGCCGGATGGCACTCCAGTAGACATCATGTTAAACCCTCTTGGGGTTCCATCGCGTATGAACATCGGACAGGTGCTTGAGCTTCACCTTGGTATGGCGGCCAGAGCTCTTGGCATCCATGTAGCATCTCCTGTATTCGATGGTGCCCGTGAGGAAGATGTATGGTCCACGATCGAAGAAGCAGGCATGGCGCGTGATGCTAAGACTGTCCTTTATGATGGACGTTCAGGCGAGCCGTTCGATAACCGTGTATCTGTCGGTGTCATGTATATGATCAAACTGGCGCACATGGTTGACGATAAGCTTCATGCCCGTTCAACAGGACCTTACTCTCTTGTTACGCAGCAGCCATTGGGCGGTAAAGCCCAATTCGGCGGACAGCGTTTCGGTGAGATGGAGGTATGGGCACTCGAAGCATATGGTGCTGCCTATACACTTCAGGAAATCTTAACAGTTAAGTCCGATGACGTGGTTGGACGTGTTAAGACTTATGAATCAATCGTCAAAGGCGAGAATGTTCCTGAACCAGGTGTACCGGAATCATTCAAGGTACTGATCAAAGAACTTCAAAGTTTAGGTATGGATGTTAAGATCCTATCCGGCGATGAACAAGAAATTGAAATGCGCGACATGGAAGATGAAGATGAAGTTCAGCAGGCTGAATCATTGACAATCGCACCGGAAACGCAAAACGAAGAGCAAGCAGTTACGAAAGAATAACTTCATATAAATTCCTTAATCCCTTGGCGCTCCGCCTCACACGGCGGATGCCGCTGGGGATATAATTGGCACTTTGCTGCTGTTTGAGCAATAAGGGTAAAACCCGGAGATCAAAAGGGAGGTAGGCCCCTTGCTAGATGTAAACAATTTCGAGTATATGAAAATAGGTCTTGCTTCACCGGATAAGATACGTTCTTGGTCACATGGTGAAGTTAAGAAGCCTGAAACGATTAACTATCGTACATTAAAACCAGAAAAAGACGGTCTATTCTGCGAACGCATTTTCGGACCGACAAAAGACTGGGAATGTCACTGTGGAAAGTATAAGCGTGTTCGATACAAAGGCGTAGTCTGTGATCGATGCGGCGTTGAAGTCACACGTGCGAAAGTCCGCCGTGAAAGAATGGGCCATATTGAACTTGCAGCCCCTGTATCCCACATTTGGTATTTCAAGGGCATCCCAAGCCGTATGGGTCTTGTGCTGGACATGTCTCCGCGTGCACTTGAAGAAGTTATTTACTTCGCTTCTTATGTTGTAACTGATCCTGGCGATACGGCTCTTGAAAAGAAGCAGCTGCTTTCTGAAAAGGAATACCGTGCTTACCGTGAAAAGTACGGAAACAAGTTCCAGGCATCCATGGGTGCTGAATCCATTAAGAAGCTTCTTTCTGATATAGATCTCAACAAAGAAGTAGATACCCTTAAAGAGGAACTGAAGACTGCCCAGGGCCAGCGACGCACTCGTGCAATTAAGCGCCTGGAAGTTCTTGAAGCATTCCGCGGTTCTGGAAATGAACCGTCCTGGATGATCCTTGACGTTCTTCCGGTTATTCCTCCGGAGCTTCGTCCGATGGTACAGCTGGATGGCGGACGTTTTGCCACTTCCGACCTGAATGATCTATACCGCCGTGTAATCAACCGCAACAACCGCCTAAAGCGTTTATTGGACCTTGGTGCCCCAAGCATTATCGTTCAGAACGAAAAGCGCATGCTTCAGGAAGCTGTAGATGCGCTAATTGATAACGGCCGCCGCGGAAGACCGGTAACTGGACCAGGAAACCGTCCATTAAAATCCCTGTCGCATATGCTTAAAGGAAAACAAGGGCGTTTCCGTCAAAACTTGCTTGGTAAGCGTGTTGACTATTCCGGACGTTCTGTTATCGTCGTAGGACCAAACTTGAAAATGTACCAATGCGGTCTTCCGAAAGAAATGGCATTGGAGTTATTCAAGCCATTCGTTATGAAGGAATTGGTGGAGAAGGGCTTAGCCCACAACATCAAATCTGCAAAACGCAAAATTGAAAGAGTGCAGCCGGAAGTTTGGGATGTTCTTGAAAGTGTAATTAAAGAGCACCCTGTATTGCTTAACCGTGCGCCTACTCTTCACAGACTCGGTATTCAGGCATTCGAGCCTACGTTGGTGGAAGGACGCGCTATTCGTCTTCACCCGCTTGTATGTACTGCTTACAACGCAGACTTCGACGGTGACCAAATGGCTGTTCACGTGCCGCTTTCAGCTGAAGCACAGGCAGAAGCCCGCTTGCTGATGCTTGCAGCACAGAACATCCTGAATCCGAAAGACGGTAAGCCTGTTGTTACTCCTTCACAGGATATGGTATTAGGTAACTACTACCTTACACTTGAAAGAGCCGGCGCCGTTGGCGAAGGTATGATTTTTAAAGATACAAGCGAAGCGCTGCTTGCTTATCAGAACGGTTATGTTCACTTGCATACAAGAGTAGCTGTCCATGCTGGATCCTTAAATAATCAGACTTTCACAGAAGAACAAAATAAAAAGCTTTTATTAACTACTGTTGGTAAGCTTATATTTAACGAAATTCTGCCTGAGACATTCCCTTACATTAACGAGCCTACAAAAGAAAACCTTGAGATTGAAACTCCTGCGAAATATTTTGTAGAGCCTGCTACTGATGTAGCTGCCGCTATCAAGGAATTGCCGCTGGTAGATCCATTTAAGAAAAAAATCCTTGGAAACATCATTGCGGAAGTCTTTAAACGCTTCAAAATTACGGAGACGTCTAAAATGCTTGACCGCATGAAAAACCTTGGATTCAGGCACTCCACAAAGGCCGGTATCACAGTTGGTGTTGCTGATATCGTGGTATTAAAGGAGAAGCAGGAAATTATCCAGGAAGCACAGGGCAAGGTTGATAATGTATTGAAACAGTTCAGACGCGGTCTTATTACTGAAGACGAGCGTTATGACCGTGTTATTTCAATCTGGAGTGCCGCGAAAGATAATATCCAGGCAAAACTAATGAAGTCATTGGATAAATCCAACCCGATCTTCATGATGAGTGACTCTGGTGCCCGTGGTAACGCGTCCAACTTCACTCAGTTAGCCGGTATGCGCGGACTGATGGCCAACCCGGCTGGACGTATCATTGAATTACCGATTAAATCAAGTTTCCGTGAAGGATTAACAGTACTCGAGTACTTTATCTCCACACACGGTGCCCGTAAAGGTCTTGCCGATACAGCTCTTAAAACAGCTGACTCAGGTTACCTTACTCGCCGTCTTGTTGATGTTGCGCAGGATGTCATCGTCCGTGACGACGATTGCGGAACTGACCGCGGCTTGCTTATCGCGTCCCTTAAGGATGGCACTGAAGTAATTGAAGCGCTTGAAGAGCGTCTGATTGGCCGTTATGCAAGAAGAAATATCAAGCATCCTGAGACAAATGAAGTGATTGTGCCTGAAAATGGATTAATCACTGAAGATATTGCGGTCGAAATTGTTTCAGCCGGCATTGAAAAAGTATGGATTCGTTCTGCATTCACTTGCAACACCCGCCATGGTGTATGTAAGAAGTGCTACGGCCGTAACTTAGCTACCGGCCAAGAGGTTGAAGTTGGTGAAGCAGTAGGTATTATCGCTGCCCAGTCCATCGGTGAGCCAGGTACACAGTTAACGATGCGTACCTTCCATACAGGAGGGGTAGCAGGAGACGATATCACTCAAGGTTTACCGCGTATTCAGGAAATTTTCGAAGCGCGTAACCCTAAAGGTCAAGCAGTTATCTCAGAGATCGATGGTGTAGTAGTCGGCATTAACGAAGGCCGCGACCGTCAGCAGGAGATTGTTGTTCAGGGTGAAGTTGAATCCAAGACCTACACAGCACCTTATACAGCCCGCTTAAAAGTAGCTGTAAACGACCAGGTAGTGCGTGGTCAGGAACTAACTGAAGGTTCTATTGACCCTAAAGAGTTAATTAAAGTAAAAGATGTAACAGCTGTTCAAGAATACTTGCTGCGTGAAGTTCAGAAGGTATACCGCATGCAGGGTGTTGAAATCGGCGATAAGCACATCGAGGTAATGGTCCGTCAGATGCTTCGTAAAGTGCGTGTAATTGATGCGGCAGAAACAGATGTGCTTCCAGGTACATTACTTGATATCCATCAATTTACAGATGCCAATGAAAAAGCCCTTCTTGCAGGTAAAATGCCAGCAACGGGACGTCCAGTTCTGCTGGGAATCACAAAAGCATCTCTTGAAACAGATTCATTCTTATCAGCAGCATCCTTCCAGGAGACTACAAGAGTACTTACTGATGCAGCAATTAAAGGCAAGCGCGATGAGCTTCTTGGCCTGAAAGAGAATGTAATTATTGGTAAGCTTGTCCCTGCTGGAACAGGAATGCAGCGATACAGAAGAGCAGAGCCTTATACAAACGAGGAAGCTGCTGAAGATACTGTTACTGTAGAATAATGTAATCATTGCGGTGCTTGCTTATTTGACAGCAAGTACCGCATTTTATAGTGAATAAAAGAAATAAAAGTCAATTTGCTTGTTGACATTGAAATATGAAGGTGTTACTATAGCAAAGGTGCTCCTATTCACCGGATACTTTGGAGGATGCCGTAAATGTCTTATGATAAAGTATTGCAGGCAAAAAGTATTATTGTAGGAACAAAGCAAACAGTCAAAGCTCTTAAACTGGGAACCATCGATGAAGTCGTAGTCGCCAGTGATGCTGATCCTAGGATTACAGCAAAAGTGGTTAATACAGCGAATGAGATGAATGTTCCGATTGTGTATGTTGATTCGATGAAAAAACTCGGAAAAGCATGCGGAATCGAAGTTGGGGCAGCAGCTGTTGCCATATCTATTTAAAAACTGTTTTTGTAGATTGGTATCTGCAAGAACTTTGTTTTTGCTTCAAAATGAACCACCTGGATGTGTGGGCTTAAACAAATTCGAAGGGAGGAAAAATCAAATGCCTACTATTAATCAATTAGTGCGCAAGCCTCGTCAAACTAAGTCTGAGAAGTCAAACTCACCTGCTCTTAACAAAGGCTACAACAGCTTCAAGAAAGCTCAAACAAATGTAGCTTCACCTCAAAAGCGTGGTGTATGTACTCGTGTTGGTACAATGACTCCAAAGAAGCCGAACTCTGCATTACGTAAATATGCTCGTGTTCGTTTAACAAATGGTATCGAGGTTAATGCTTACATCCCTGGTATCGGGCACAACCTTCAAGAGCACAGTGTTGTTCTTATCCGTGGAGGACGTGTAAAAGACTTACCGGGTGTGCGTTACCACATCGTGCGCGGCGCTTTAGATACTGCTGGTGTTAACAACCGTATGCAAGGCCGTTCTAAATACGGTGCTAAGCGTCCAAAAGCAGCTAAAAAATAATTCTAACAAATAGACAACCATCTTTGAAAGGAGGAACAATCCATGCCACGTAAAGGTCCTGTAGCAAAAAGAGACGTATTGCCGGATCCGATTTACAACTCAAAGCTAGTTAGCCGTCTGATCAACAAAATGATGATCGATGGTAAGAGAGGTAAATCTCAAGCAATTCTTTACTCTGCGTTCGATATCATCAGCGAGCGCACTGGCAAAGAACCAATGGAAGTTTTCGATCAGGCGCTTAAAAACATCATGCCTGTACTTGAAGTTAGAGCACGCCGTGTAGGTGGTGCTAACTACCAAGTACCAGTTGAGGTGCGTCCTGACCGCCGTACAACTCTTGGTCTTCGCTGGTTAGTAAACTATGCGCGTCTTCGCGGTGAAAAGACAATGGAAGAGCGTTTAGCTAACGAAATCCTTGATGCAGCTAACAACACTGGTGCATCTGTTAAGAAACGTGAAGATACACACAAAATGGCGGAAGCGAACAAAGCGTTTGCTCACTACCGCTGGTAAGATATACTGCTTAACTAAAATAACACTCATACTAGGAAGGAGAAAGACCCAATGGCTAGAGAGTTCTCCTTAGAAAATACTCGCAATATCGGTATCATGGCTCACATCGATGCCGGTAAAACAACAACAACTGAGCGTGTACTTTACTACACTGGCCGTATTCACAAAATCGGTGAAACACACGAAGGTGCTTCACAGATGGACTGGATGGAGCAGGAGCAAGAGCGTGGAATCACAATCACTTCTGCTGCAACAACTGCACAGTGGAAAGGCCACCGCGTTAACATCATTGACACTCCAGGACACGTAGACTTCACAGTTGAAGTTGAACGTTCACTTCGTGTTCTTGATGGTGCGGTAGCTGTACTTGACGCACAGTCAGGTGTTGAGCCGCAAACTGAAACAGTTTGGCGTCAGGCTACTACTTACGGAGTACCACGTGTGGTATTCGTAAACAAAATGGATAAAATCGGTGCAGACTTCTTGTACTCATTGAAGACTCTTCATGATCGTCTTCAAGCGAATGCAGCTGCAATTCAATTACCGATTGGTGCTGAAGATCAATTCGAAGGCATTATCGATTTAATTGAAATGAAAGCTACATTCTACGGAAACGACTTGGGCACTGATATCGTAGATCGTGAAATACCAGAAGAATACAAGGATCGAGCTGAAGAATACCGCGAAAAGCTAATCGAAGCGGTAGCTGAACTTGATGAAGAATTAATGGAGAAATACCTTGGCGGTGAAGAAATCACTAACGAAGAGCTAAAAGCGGCTATTCGTAAAGGTACAGTAAACGTTGAATTCTACCCAGTTATCTGTGGTTCTGCGTTCAAAAACAAAGGTGTTCAAAAAATGCTTGATGCAGTAATCGACTACCTTCCATCTCCACTTGATGTACCAGCTATCAAAGGTACAACTCCGGATACAGAAGAAGAGGTTACTCGTCCTTCAAGCGATGATGCACCATTTGCAGCTCTTGCGTTCAAAGTTATGACCGACCCTTATGTTGGTAAACTTACATTCTTCCGTGTGTACTCAGGTACATTGAACTCTGGTTCATATGTACAGAACTCTACTAAAGGAAAGCGTGAGCGTGTAGGCCGTATCCTGCAAATGCATGCGAATTCCCGTGAAGAGATCTCAGTTGTATACGCTGGAGATATCGCAGCTGCTGTAGGTCTTAAAGACACTACTACAGGTGACACTCTATGTGATGAAAAGAATCTAGTTATTCTCGAATCTATGGAGTTCCCAGAGCCGGTTATCTCATTATCCATCGAGCCTAAGTCAAAGGCTGACCAAGATAAGATGACAACTGCTCTTCAAAAACTTCAAGAGGAAGATCCTACATTCCGTGCTCATACTGACCAGGAAACTGGACAGGTTATTATCGCGGGTATGGGTGAGCTTCATCTTGACATCCTTGTTGACCGTATGAGACGTGAATTTAAAGTGGAAGCTAACGTAGGTGCTCCTCAGGTTGCATACCGTGAAACTTTCCGTGGTTCAGCTCAGGTTGAAGGTAAATTCGCACGTCAATCCGGTGGACGCGGACAATTCGGTCACGTTTGGATCGAATTCAGTCCAAATGAAGAAGGTAAAGGCTTCGAATTTGAAAACGGAATCGTTGGTGGTGTCGTTCCTCGTGAATACATCCCAGCTGTTCAGGCGGGTCTTGAAGATGCGTTAGAAAGAGGAGTACTTGCCGGATTCCCAATGGTTGACATCAAAGCCCGTTTATTTGACGGTTCTTACCATGATGTTGACTCCTCTGAAATGGCGTTTAAAATTGCTGCATCAATGGCACTTAAAAACGCTGCGTCAAAATGTAACCCTGTAATTCTTGAGCCGGTTATGAAGGTTGAAGTCGTAATCCCTGAAGAATACATGGGAGACATCATGGGTGATGTTACATCACGCCGTGGACGCGTTGAGGGTATGGAAGCTCGCGGTAACGCGCAAGTTGTTCGTGCGATGGTTCCTCTATCAGAAATGTTTGGTTATGCAACTTCATTGCGTTCTAACACGCAGGGCCGCGGTACATTCTCAATGCACTTCGACCACTATGAAGAAGTGCCAAAATCAATTTCTGAAGAAATCATCAAAAAAAATAAAGGTGAATAATTGATTTTACCTTTTCAATAAAGTATAACTACTATTGTAGGCTAAAAGCGCTGTGGGAAGGGAAACCTATCCACAGCATAAAATACTTAACTTTTATAATCTGAAGGAGGATTTTTCAAATGGCAAAAGCTAAATTTGACCGTTCAAAACCCCATGTTAACATCGGTACTATCGGACACGTTGACCATGGTAAAACTACTTTAACTGCAGCTATCACAACTGTTCTTTCTAAAAAGGGCGGCGGTGAAGCACGCGGATACGATCAAATCGACGCGGCTCCAGAAGAGCGCGAGCGTGGAATCACAATCTCAACTGCACACGTTGAGTACGAAACTGAAAACCGTCACTATGCACACGTTGACTGCCCAGGTCACGCTGACTATGTTAAAAACATGATCACTGGTGCTGCGCAAATGGACGGCGGAATCCTAGTTGTTTCTGCTGCTGACGGCCCAATGCCACAAACTCGTGAGCACATCCTTCTTTCTCGTCAGGTTGGTGTTCCTTTCCTTGTTGTATTCATGAACAAGTGTGACATGGTTGACGATGAAGAACTACTTGAATTAGTAGAAATGGAAGTTCGTGACCTTCTTTCTGAGTACGAATTCCCTGGTGATGACATTCCTGTAATCAAAGGTTCTGCTCTTAAAGCTCTTGAAGGAGAAGCTGAGTGGGAAGCTAAAATCGAAGAACTTATGGCAGCTGTTGACGAGTACATCCCAACTCCAACTCGTGACACTGACAAGCCATTCATGATGCCTGTTGAGGATGTATTCTCAATCACTGGCCGTGGTACTGTTGCTACAGGACGTGTTGAGCGTGGACAAGTTAAAGTCGGTGACGTTATCGAAATCATCGGTCTTGCTGAAGAGCCAAAATCAACTACTGTAACTGGTGTTGAAATGTTCCGTAAGCTTCTTGATTATGCTGAAGCTGGAGATAACATTGGTGCCCTTCTTCGTGGTGTATCACGTGAAGAAATCCAACGTGGACAAGTACTTGCTAAGCCAGGTTCAATCACTCCACACACTAAGTTCAAAGCTGAAGTATACGTTCTTTCAAAAGAAGAAGGTGGACGTCATACTCCATTCTTCACTAACTACCGTCCTCAGTTCTACTTCCGTACAACTGATGTAACTGGTATCTGTAATCTTCCTGAAGGCGTAGAAATGGTTATGCCTGGAGATAACATCGAAATGACTGTAGAACTAATCGCTCCAATCGCTATCGAAGAAGGTACTAAGTTCTCTATCCGTGAGGGTGGACGTACTGTTGGCGCTGGCGTAGTTGCTACAATCCAAGAGTAATCTCAACTAACGAAAACAGATGGGTGACGACCCATCTGTTTTTTTAT